>NZ_JBSFHV010000004.1:0-411406 GCF_053597235.1 Streptomyces sp. NPDC001493 | reverse complement strand
AGGCGCGGTTGGCCACGGTGGCGAACCAACACCCGCGCAGCCCGGTCGCCTCGGGGTGACGTGGGTCCCGGGCCGCGCGCCCCCCCGCCCCCGCCGCGGGCCCGCGCCGGGCGCGTTTCCGGGACGGCCCGGCCGGTGCCCCGGCCGGTGTTCAGTACTCCAGGCCGTAGCCCACCGGGTACAGCACCTGCGAGGGGTCGTCCGCCCGCTGCACCGGGACGGGCAGCCGCCCGCCCGGTGCGGCGTGGCCCGCGATCACCCGTGCGGCGGCGCGCAGTTCGACGTCGGTCCAGGAGTACGCCGCGAGGCTCGCCGCGTACCCCGTACCCGCCAACTGTGCGATGTCGTACGGATTTCGGATCGCCACCGTGACGACCGGGACCCCGGTCGCGGCGAGGGCGCTCACCAGGGTGCGCTGGGAGCCGGCCGCCGTCACGTTGTACGTGCCGACCACCACCGCGTCCTTGCCCGCCGCGGCCGCCACCGCCTCGGCGATCTTCGCCGCGGTCGGCGCCGTCCCCGTGGACAGGGCCGTCGCCGTGTGGCCGAGCGAGGTGAACTCCGCCGCCAGCGTGGTGGTCGGCGGACCGGTCGTACCCGACGGGGAGGCCGGGTCCGCGCCCACCACCAGGATGTTCCGGTGGCTGCGCCGGGAGAGCGGCAGCAGACCGGTGGGGTTGGCGAGGAGCGTGGTGGTGTGCTCGGCGATCCGGTCGGCGGCGGCCAGGTGCGCCCGGGCGCCGACGACCTTGTCCACCTGGGAGTCCTTGACGAACGGGTCCTGGAAGAGGCCGAGTTTCGCCTTCAGTCGCAGAATCCGCAGAACCGATTCGTCAATGCGGTCCTCGGTGAGCTCACCGCTCCGTACGGCGGCCAGCACCGCGTTCCACGCGACGTCCAGGGTCGGCGGGTTGAGCAGCTGGTCGACGCCGGCCTTCAGCGCGAGCACGGGGACGCGCTCGTCGCCGTACTTGGTGCGCACGCCCTCCATGCCGAGGGCGTCCGTCACCACCACCCCGTCGTAGCCGAGTTCCTCGCGCAGGATGCCCGTCAGGATGGGCCGGGACAGCGTCGCCGGGTCCTCGGACGGGTCGAGCGCGGGGACCACGATGTGCGCGCTCATGATCGAGTCGATGCCCGCCGCGACGGCCGCCCGGAACGGCGGGGCGTCCAGCTCCGCCCACTGCTCGCGGGTGTGGGTGATGACCGGCAGCCCGGTGTGGCTGTCGGTGCTGGTGTCGCCGTGGCCCGGGAAGTGCTTGGCCGTCGAGGCGATCCCGGCGCTCTGGTACCCCTTCACCTGCGCGGCGACCATCCCCGCCACGGAGTCCGGGTCGGAGCCGAAGGAGCGCACGCCGATGACCGGGTTGGCCGGATTGACGTTGACGTCGGCGTCGGGCGCGTAGTTCTGGTTGATGCCGAGGGCCGCCAGCTCGGTGCCCGCGATCCGGGCGGCCCGGCGGGCGTCGGCGCGCGAACCGCCCGCGCCCAGCGCCATCGCGCCCGGCAGCAGGGTGGCCGGTTCGCCGACCCGGCAGACGATGCCGTGCTCCTGGTCGGTGGAGACCAGCAGCGGCACCTTCGACGGACCGGCGAGCCCGGCCCGCTGGATGCCGTTGGAGAGCGCGGCGATCTGGTGCGGGTCACGGGTGTTGTGCGCCCAGGTGAAGTAGATGATCCCGCCGACGTGGTACTTGGCGATCATCTCGGCGGCCGTACGGACCCCGATCTCGGCGAGGTTGGCGTCGATGTCCGCCTGGTCCGGCTCGGTGGCGGAGTGGCCGTACACCCGCATCACGAAGAGCTGGCCGACCTTCTCCTCGAGGCTCATGCCGGCGAGGAGCCGCCGGAGCCGTTCCACGGGGACGCCTCGGGAGTGTTCCGGGCCTGAATCCGCCGAGCCCGTCCGGTCCGCCGCGGCGGCGCCCGGAACGGCGACGGCGCCGGTGGCCGCTGCCGCGACGGTCGCCGCCGCCGCGGCGAGGAGGGTGCGTCTGGAGGTGCGGTGGTGCACGTGAGCCCCTTCCGGTACTGAAAGAAACTTCCAAGAAGGTACGGATATATGGAAAGTAACTTCCGGTCAAGGCCCTGGCCCGGCCGCGCTGCCACCCCGCCGGACGATTGCGGGCAAACGAACACAGGAGCCCGCCGCGCGCCCCTGGGGCCGGCTCGGGCCGCCCGCGGCGCTCAGGTCAGCCCGATCGCCCGCCCGCGCCCGGGGTCGCCCGTACCGCTCAGGTCAGCCCGATCGCCCGCCCGTGCGCCAGCAGCCCCGCCACCGCCGCCGTGATCGCCGGACGGCGGGCCGCCCCCGCCCGCCAGAGCGCGTACAGCCTGCGCACCGGTACGGGGTCGAGCCGTACCTCCACCACGCCCTCCGGCAGCGGCCCCCGGCCCAGGCGCGGGATCATCGCCACCCCCAGCCCCGCGGCGACCAGGGCGAGCTGGGTGTGGTTCTCCTCCGCCAGGTGCCGGATGTCGGGCTCGTACCCCGCCGCCCGCAGGGTCCGGATCAGCCAGTCGTGGCAGACCGTGCCGGGCGGCTGGCAGATCCACCGCTCCCGCGCCAGCTCCTCGCGGAGCACCGCGTCCCGCCCCGCCAGCACGTGCCCCTGGGGCACCAGCAGATCGCACCGGTCGTCACCGATCACCGCCTGCTCCACCCCCTCCGGCGCGGGCAGCGGCGCGATGTCCCAGTCGTGCGCGACGGCCAGGTCGATCACGCCCTTGGCCACCAGGTCCACCGAAAGATGGGGATCCACCTCCGTCAGCCGGGCCTCCAGCGCGGGATGGTCGCGCTCCAGGCCGGCCAGTACGCCCGGCAGCAGCCCGCGCGCGGCGGAGGCGAAGGCGCCGATCGACAACTGCCCCGTCGGCAGCCCCCGGCGCTCCTCCAGCGTCGTCTGGGTCCGCTCCATGATGGTCAGCAACTCCTGGGCGGCGGACGCGAGATGGAGGGCTTCCTCGGTCAGCGCGATGCCGCGCCCGCGCCGCTCCAGCAGGGTCGTACGGGTCTCCCGCTCCAGCTTGGTGATCTGCTGGGAGATCGCGGACGGGGTGTAGCCGAGCGCCGAGGCGGCGCCCGCGACCGAGCCGTGCACCGAGACGGCGTGCAGGGCGCGCAGACGGGCGAGATCGAGCATCCTGGCCTCCAGTGGGGGTGACTCTTCAGCAACGCTCAATTCCACCATGAAGAAAACCGCGCTGGTGCTAAAGAGTGGGGCGGGTGATGCTCGGGCCATGCGTCCCTCCCACATCGCCCTCGCCGTCCTCGTGACGGCCCTCTGGGGTGTCAACTTCGTCGTCATCGAGCTGGGTCTCGACCACTTCCCGCCCCTCCTCTTCTCCGCGCTGCGCTTCCTGGTCGCCGCGCTCCCCGCCGTCTTCTTCGTCGGGCCGCCCAAGGTCGCGTGGAAGTGGATCGTGGGCGTCGGACTCGCGCTCGGAGTCGCCAAGTTCGGGCTGCTCTTCGTCGGCATGGACCAGGGGATGGGCGCCGGGCTCTCCTCACTCGTCCTCCAGGTCCAGGCCGTCTTCACCGCGCTCTTCGCCGCGCTCGCCCTCGGCGAACGGCCGGGCGGGGTGCGGGTGGCGGGGATGGCGGTGGCACTCGCGGGGATCGGGGTGGCCGCCGTCGACGAGGGGGCGAGCGGCCCGGTGCTCGCGTTCGTGCTGGTGATCACCGCGGCGGCGTTCTGGGGCGTCTCGAACGTCCTCACCCGCAAGGCCGCCCCGCCCGACTCGCTCAACTTCATGGTCTGGGTCTCGACCGTGCCCGTGCTGCCCCTGCTCGGCCTCTCGCTGCTCTTCGAGGGCTGGGACCGGGACTCGGACGCGCTCGCCGCGATGGACTGGACCGGCGCGGGGACCGTCGTCTACGTCGCCTGGATCTCCACCGTCTTCGGCTTCGGCGCCTGGGGCTACCTGCTCAGCCGCCACCCGGCGTCCTCGGTCGCGCCGTTCACCCTCCTCGTCCCGGTCTTCGGGATGTCCTCGGCGGCGCTGCTGCTCGACGAGTCGGTGAGCCCCCTGCGGTGGTGCGCGGCGGCGCTGCTGGTCGGCGGGGTGGCCGTCACCTCGCTCGGCGGCCGGTGGCAGAAACCGGCGACGGCGACCGAAGCGCCGCAGGCCGCCGCGCCGGAGGTGCAAGGGGCGCGGGTGTGACCGCCGCCTCCGGCTGCGGCGACCGAAGCGCCGCAGGCCGCCGCGCCGGAGGTGCAGGGGGCGCGGGTGTGACCACCGCCCACGCCCCCACGCGCCACCGCCTACGCCCCCACGCGCCACGTCACTGCTTCGGTGCGCCCACCCGCAGCAGGAACTCCCGCCCGGCGGCCAGCAGTCCGGGCAGCTCCGGGATGCCCTGGTACCAGCGCTTCTCGTACTCCCAGCAGACCCAGGTGTCCGGCGCCAGGGTGTCCAGGCACTCCGCCAGCGGCAGCACGCCCTCGCCGAGCGCGAGCGGGGTGGTGTCCTCGGCCGAGGCGATGTCCTTGACCTGGACGTAGCCGAGGTACGGGGCCAGCACCAGCTGGCTGTCGACCGGGTTCTCGCCCGACAGCCAGGTGTGCATCACATCCCAGATCACCCCGACGTTCGGGTGCCCCACCGTCCCGGTGACCCGGGCCGCCTCGGCTCCGGCCCGGTGCGAGTCGTGGGTCTCCAGCAGGACGGTGACGCCCAGGTCGGCGGCGTGCGGGGCGGCGGCCCCGAGCCGCCGGGCGGCCGTCGCGTCGGCGGTCTCCGGGTCCTGGTCGCCGCCGCCGGGGAACACCCGGACGTACGGTGCCCCGAGGTCGTGGGCGAGCTCCACCAGCTCGGCGACCTGCGCCACGACCGCCTCGTCGTCCCCCTCGGCCGCGACCCGGACGTACCCGGCCACGGTGAGGATCTCGACTCCGGCCTTCTCGAACTCCGCCACCACCCGGGCGCGTTCGGTTGCCGGGATCCCCGGGTTCACCGGCTCCTCGGGGTGGGCGCGCAGCTCCACCCCCTGGTAGCCGTGCTCGACGGCCAGCCGGACGACCTCGTCGATCGGCGTCCCCGGCACTCCGAGGGTCGAGAAAGCGAGCTTCACGTGCGTGTTCCTTCCGTCGGTCCGTACCGCCGCGTCGTCGCTCCTGTGCGATCCACGCGATCTCCCGGACGCTACGCGTACCCCTGCCCACCGCCCGGAACCCGATGCGTGAACCACCGTACAGACAGCGCTTTCTACGTGGTCCCGGGAGCCCTGGAACGGGGCCGCCCGCCCCGAGGGGCGTTCAGCCGCGCGGCGGCGCCGTCGACCCGCGCACCATCAGCTCCGCCGCGATGGTCGCGATGCCGCCGGGTGGCGGGTTCTCCGTGCCCATGGCCAGCCGGCCCGCCCGCGCCCCCGCCTCGTACAGCGGCAGCCGGACCGTGGTCAGGGCCGGGACGGTGTCCACGGAGAACGGCAGGTCGTCGAAGCCGGCCACCGAGACGTCCTCGGGGATGCGCAGCCCCTGTTCGCGCACGGCGGCGCTCGCGCCGAGGGCGACCGAGTCGTTGGCGCCGACGATGGCGGTCACCCCTGGTTCGCGGCGCAGGAGTTCGAGGGTGGCCTCGTAGCCGGAGCGCCGGTCGTACGGGCCGTACACGGTGAGCCGGTCGTCCCCGTCGGGGCCTTCCACCGGCAGTCCCGCCGCCCGCATCGCGGCGCGGTGGCCCTCCAGGCGGTGGCGGGTGGTGGTGCGTTCCAGGGGGCCCGCGACGTAGCCGATCCGGCGGTGGCCGAGCGAGATGAGGTGCTCGGTGAGGCGTCGGCCGCCGCCCCGGTTGTCGAAGGTGAGGGCCGCGGTGACCGCGTCGTTCTCCGGCAGCGGGGGCCGCCCGCAGAACACGATCCGGGTGCCCGCGTCGGCGAGCCGCCCCAGCTTGGCGGCCATCGCCGCCTGGTGTCCGGGGTTTTCCAGCGCGCCGCCGGTCAGTACGACGGCCGCGGCGCGCTGGCGCTGGAGGAGGGTGAGGTAGGTGAGTTCGCGCTCGGGGGAGCCGCCCGTGTTGCAGACGACGGCGAGCTTCTCGCCGCCCGCCCGGGAGGTGCCGTCGCCGGGGACGCCGATCTCCGACTGGGCGGCGCCCGCCATGATCCCGAAGAACGGGTCGGCGATGTCGTTGACCAGGATGCCGACCAGGTCGGAGGTGGCGGCGGCGAGCGAGCTGGCCGGGCCGTTGAGCACGTAGTCCAGGTCGTCCACGGCGCGCAGCACGCGTTCGCGGGTGGTGGCGGCGACGGGGTAATTGCCGTTGAGCACGCGGGAGACGGTGGCCGGGGACACCCGGGCGCGTGCCGCGACGTCCGCCAGGGTGACTGTCATCGTTTCTCGTTCTCCTCGGAGGTTGTTCGCGGCGCCCCTCTTGTCCGGGCCGCTGTCGGCAGGCTAGCTTCATACACGATAGAAAGCGCTTGCTACGGCCGATGGAGGGAACTTTCGTGACTCGCAGGACTGTGCGCATCGCCATGAACGGCGTGACGGGTCGTATGGGATACCGGCAGCACCTGGTGCGCTCGATCCTCGCGATCCGCGAGCAGGGCGGCCTCGACCTCGGCAACGGCGACGTGCTGTGGCCCGAGCCGGTCCTCGTCGGCCGCCGCGCCCACGCGCTGGAGGAGCTGGCCGCCCGGCACGGCCTCACCGAGTGGTCGACCGACCTGGACGCCGTCCTCGCCGACGACACCATCGACATCTACTTCGACGCCCAGGTCACCCAGGCGCGCGTCGAGGCGATCAAGAAGGCCGTCGCCGCCGGAAAGCACATCTACACCGAGAAGCCCACCGCCACCGACGTGGAGGGCGCCCTCGACCTCGCCCGCCTCGCCCGGGACGCCGGCATCAAGCACGGCGTGGTCCAGGACAAGATCTTCCTGCCGGGTCTGCTCAAGCTGAAGCGCCTCATCGACGGCGGCTTCTTCGGCGAGATCCTCTCCGTGCGCGGCGAGTTCGGCTACTGGGTCTTCGAGGGCGACTGGCAGGAGGCCCAGCGCCCCTCGTGGAACTACCGCTCCGAGGACGGCGGCGGCATCGTCGTGGACATGTTCCCGCACTGGGAGTACGTCCTCCACGAGCTCTTCGGCAAGGTCAACACCGTGCAGGCGCACGTCCAGACGCACATCCCGCAGCGCTGGGACGAGCAGGGCAAGCCCTACGCCGCGACCGCCGACGACGCCGCGTACGGCATCTTCCAGCTGGAGGGCGGCGCCGTCGCCCAGATCAACTCCTCCTGGACCGTGCGCGTCAACCGCGACGAGCTGGTCGAGTTCCAGGTCGACGGCACCCACGGCTCCGCCGTCGCGGGCCTGCGCAACTGCCGCGTCCAGCACCGCTCGGCCACCCCGAAGCCGGTCTGGAACCCCGACCTCCCCGTCACCGAGTCCTTCCGGGACCAGTGGCAGGAGGTCCCCGACAACGGCACCTTCGACAACGGCTTCAAGGCGCAGTGGGAGCTCTTCCTGCGCCACGTCGTCCTCGACGAGGCGTACTCCTGGGACCTGATGGCCGGTGCCCGGGGCGTGCAGCTCGCCGAGCTGGGCCTGAAGTCGGCCGCCGAGGGCCGCCGCTTCGACGTGCCGGAGCTGTCGCTGTGACTATCCACCTCCCGCACGGGGCGTACGAGCCCCGCACCACGCCCCTGGACCTGGCCCCCGGCGGCTCCCCGCTCGCCTCGCGCACGGTCTTCTCCGCCGCCCACGTCGTCGCCGACCCGCTCGCCGACGTGAGCCCGGACGGGCCCGCCGCGATCGACTGGGACGCCACCCTCGCCTTCCGCCGCCACCTCTGGTCGCACGGGCTCGGGGTCGCCGAGGCGATGGACACCGCCCAGCGCGGCATGGGCCTGGACTGGGCAGGCGGCGCCGAACTGATCCGCCGCTCCTCCGCCGAGGCCAAGGCCGTCGGCGGCCGGATCGCCTGCGGGGTCGGCACCGACCAGCTGACCGGCCCGGCGACCCTCGCCGAGGTGCGCGCCGCCTACGAGGAGCAGCTCGCCCTCGTCGAGGAGAGCGGCGCCCAGGCCATCCTGATGGCCTCCCGCGCGCTCGCCGCGGTGGCCGAGGGCCCCGAGGACTACGCGGAGACGTACGCCCACCTGCTGCGCCAGGCCACCGAACCGGTCGTCCTGCACTGGCTGGGCCCGATGTTCGACCCGGCCCTGGAGGGGTACTGGGGCTCGTCCGACCTGGACGCGGCCACCGACACCTTCCTCAAGATCATCGCCGAGCACCCGGACAAGGTCGACGGCATCAAGATCTCGCTGCTCGACGCGGCCCGCGAGATCGACGTGCGCCGCAGGCTGCCCAGCGGCGTCCGCTGCTACACCGGCGACGACTTCAACTACCCCGAGCTCATCGCGGGCGACGAACGCGGCTTCAGCCACGCGCTGCTCGGCATCTTCGACCCGCTCGGCCCGCTCGCCGCGCACGCCGTACGGGTCCTGGACACCGGCGACACCCAGGGCTTCCGGGACCTGCTGGACCCGACGGTCGAGCTCTCCCGCCACCTCTTCCAGGCGCCCACCCGCTTCTACAAGACGGGCGTGGTCTTCCTCGCCTGGCTGGCCGGGCACCAGGACCACTTCACGATGGTCGGCGGTCTCCAGTCGGCCCGTTCGCTGCCGCACCTGGCGAAGGCGTACGAACTCGCCGACCGCCTCGGCCTGTTCCCCGACCCCGAGCTGGCCGAGAGCCGGATGCGGGCCCTGCTGACCGTCCAGGGAGGAACCCGATGACCACCCCGAGCAACGTCGGCCGTCTCTCCATCAACCAGGAGACCATCAAGCAGTGGTCCCTGGAAGAACTCGCCGAGGGCTGTACGAAGGCGGGCGTCGGCCAGGTCGGCCTCTGGCGCGAACCGGTGCAGAAGTACGGCGTCGAGCGCGCCGGCCGGCTCTTCGCCGACGCGGGCCTCACCGTCACCAGCCTCTGCCGGGGCGGCTTCCTCACCGCCATCGACCCGGCGACCCGCGCCCGCGCCCTGGACGACAACCGCGCCGCGATCGACGAGGCGGCGGGCGTCTCCACCGACACCCTGGTCCTCGTCTCGGGCGGCCTGCCCGAGGGCAGCAAGGACCTCGTCGGCGCCCGCGAACGCATCGCCGACGCCCTCGCCGAGCTGGCCCCGTACGCGGCCGAGCGTGGCATCCGCCTCGCCATCGAGCCGCTGCACCCGATGTTCGCGTCGGACCGGTGCGTGGTGTCGACCCTCTCCCAGGCGCTGGACATCGCCGAGCGCTTCCCGGCCGAGCAGGTCGGTGTGGTGGTCGACGCCTACCACGTCTGGTGGGACGACCAGGCGCCCGCGCAGATCGCCCGGGCCGGGGCCGGCGGCCGTATCCACTCCTTCCAGCTGGCCGACTGGATCACCCCGCTCCCCGAGGGCGTCCTGCTGGGCCGGGGCCAGCTCGGCGACGGCAGCGTGGACTTCCACGTGCTGCGCACCCTGGTCGAGGCGACCGGCTTCGACGGCCCGATCGAGGTGGAGATCTTCAACGAGGGTCTCTGGGCCCGCGACGGCGGCGAAGTCCTCGCCGAGGTGGTCTCCCGCTTCCAGGAACACGCCTGCTGAGAGCGCTTCCAGAAGCCCTGGTAAAGGAATGGTCAAGGCGTACAACCCTTGGCATCCCTGCCCGGTCACACTCTGCGTCGGGACTTCCGGGGGAGGGGTCCGGGGGGAACGGGAAGACCCGACGGGGGGAAAGCGAGAGGGGTCCGGCCGCGAGGCCGGGCCCGTTTCGCTTTTCCGGGGCGAAGGCGGGCGCCTGCCAGCCCGGCACTCCGGCCGCCTCACGGTCGCCCGCCCGAACGGCCCTCCGGCCGCCTCACGCGTCCCACCCTCCAGCCGCCTCACGCGTTTCACCCTCCAGTGCCGCTGACCGCGTCTCAGTTTCCGGCCGCAGATGGCTACGCCCCCGCCCTCCATCCCTCGTAAACTCGGACATCCGCCACCGCGTCCGTGCGCGTGCCCGCACCGCGTCCGCGACGGGGCCGACCCCGGTCCACCCCTCCGACTCCGCCCGCGCCGGCCTCTCCTTGCCCGACACGGACTCCCGCGCCCCGGAAGGAACCGTCAGCAGATGTACGTCTCCCGCGTCACCATCGAGAACATCAAGTCGTTCAACGGACCGCGAAAAGTCGACCTGACCCTGACCCGCCCGGACGGCTCGCACGCGGGCTGGACGGTCCTCGCCGGCCGCAACGGCGCCGGGAAGACCACCCTGCTGCGCGCCCTGGCACTCGCGCTGAGCGGCCCGGTCGCCGCCCGGGGACTCGTCCAGGGCTTCGAGAACTGGGTCACGCGCGGCACGGAGTCGGGCAGCGCCTCGGCGGAGATCGTCCGCGACAAGGACTTCGACAAGTTCACCGCCTCGGGCCGCACCCAGAACAAGTTCGGTACCGGCCTGCGCTGGACGCCCCCCGGCGAATCGACGGCCGGGCGCAAGAGCGCGCAGCCCGCGCTGGGCGAGATCCGCAGCAACTCCCGTACCCAGAGCGCCAGTGCCGCACAGCGCGGACCGTGGGCCGACAACCCGGTGGGCTGGTTCTGCGCCGCGTACGGCCCGTTCCGGCGGATGGCCGGCGGCTCGGGCGACGTACAGCGCCTGATGCTGGCCTCGGGTCCGGTGGCCCGGCAGGCGAGCCTCTTCCACGAGGACGCCTCGCTGGCGGAGGGCGTCGCCTGGCTGATCGAACAGCATCTGCGCGCCCTCGAAGGCAGGGAGGGCGCACTCGCCCTCAAGGAGGCCGCCCTCTCCGTCCTCGGCGACGGGCTGCTGCCGGACGGCTACCGCATCAAGGACGTCGACTCCGAGGGCCTCTGGGTCACCAGGGGCGGACACCGCTTCCCGCTGCGGGAGATGAGCGACGGCTTCCGTACGGTCGCCGCCCTCGTCGTCGACCTGCTGAAGCAGATCCACGACGCCTTCGGGGACCACGCGCTGGGCCGGGGCGGCGAGGGCCCGAGCCCGCTCCAGGTCCCCGGGGTCGTGATCATCGACGAGATCGACGCCCACCTCCACGTCTCCTGGCAGCGCCGCATCGGCCCCTGGCTGACCACGCACTTCCCCAACATCCAGTTCATCGTCACCACCCACAGCCCCTACATCTGCCAGGCCGCCGACCCCGGCGGCCTGATCCGCCTGCCCGGCGTCGACGAGGACGCCGCCCCCGAGGTCGTCCCCTCCGACCTGTACGAACGCGTCGTCTACGGCAGCGGCGACGACGCCGTCCTCTCCGACCTCTTCGGCCTCGACACCCCGTACTCGGAGCGCGCCGAGTACGCCCGCGCCGAGTTCGTCGCCCTGGAGTCCAAGGTGTACGAGGGCGACACCTCGCCCGAGACCGTCGCCCGCTACAAGGAGCTGAAGAGCCTGCTGTCCAGCTCCCCGACCGCCCGCGCCCACGAGGTCTCCGCCCGGCTGTACCGGATCGCCGACCAGGTCCACGACATCACCGACGGGTACGAGGACGAGACCGACGGGAACCGAGAGGCCGGCGAGGCCAAGTGATCCGGATGACCCGCCCCGAACTGCCCCTGGACACCCAGGAACACTTAGCGACGTACACCCGGCAGATCGCCGACGCGGCGGCCTCCGACCGCAAGGCGACCGCCATCGGCCTCTGGGGCCGCTTCGCCGTACGCAGACGGGTACGCCCCGGCGTCCTCGCCGCCCTCACCGACATGGCCCCCGGCCACCAGCGCTGCATGTACTGCGGCGACAGCCAGGGCACCGACATCGACCACTTCGAGCCGAAGAGCCAGGCCCCGCTGCGCACCTTCGACTGGACCAACTACCTGCTGGCCTGCTCCTACTGCAACAGCAACCAGAAGCGCGACCTCTTCCCGCGCGACGCGAGCACCGGCCGCGCACTCCTCCTCGACCCCACCCTGGACGACCCCCTGAACCACCTGCGCCTGGTGCTGCCGCTCTGCACGTACCGGGGGCTCAGCGCCCAGGGCGACGCCTGCATAGACGTGTTCGGCCTCAACCGGCGCGGCGTCCTCGTCGCCGGGCGCCGCACCGCCTACGCCACGGCCAAGCAGTCCGTCGAGCTCTGGCGCATAGCCACCGACCGGGGCCAGCACACCAAGGCCGACGAGGTCGCCCGCGTCGCCTGGGACCGCCCGCTCGCCGACGTACTCGCCGCGATGTTCCACCAGTCCGCGCACCCGGCGGCCGACCTGCTCTTCGACGGCGAGGAGGAGACCCTGGCGCTGCTGCGGGACCCGGAGTTACGGGCGAGCTTTCTGGCGCGGGCGTGAGACGTACGGGTAACGGGCCGAGTCAGTCGACAAGTTCACCGCTCTTGACGGCGGCGACGAACGAGGACCAACCGGCGGGGGAGAAGACGAGCGCGGGGCCGTTGGCGGCCTTGCTGTCGCGGACGGGGACGGTGGGGTGGCCGGTTGCTACTTCGAGGCACTCGCCTTGGTCGCCGCCGCTGTAACTGGACTTGAACCAATTGGTGAGCGTAGACGCATCGGAGATTGCGGGCCTAGTGCTGACCATTTTCGTGTTCCTCCGCTGCTGCCCGCACGAGCGCCAGTGATTCCTGCTGCGACATCGCATCGCTCAGAGCAAGATGGTAGGCCGTCTGGCTGGACCTCACCAAGGACGGTTCGTCCATCAAGTTCCCAGTCAGGAAGCCTTCGACGTAGGCCACTGGCTCGGCCTCTTCGAAGCTCAGCATGGACAGCAAGCTCTGCTGAAGAGGATGCGCCCCAACGTCGAACGGCAGTACATGCAGGCGTAGTCGTCCGCTCTCCGCCATGTCGGCGACTTTGCGAAGCTGCTCGGCCATCACTTGCCGCCCGCCAACGCGGCGCCTGAGTACCGCCTCGTCGAGCATGGTCCACATCTCGGGGTTCAACGGGCCGTCGAGAATCTGGGCACGCCCGGTCCGGATGACAACCTCTCTGTCAAGGTCCTCCTGTCGGTGATTCGGCCGGTACGCCTGGAAGAGTGCGCGCGCGTAGCTGTCTGTCTGAAGCAGGCCAGGCACCAGAGAGAGCGCGAACTGCTGGATGTGTGTCGCCTGCTTCTCCAGCTCCGCCATGACCGCGAAGTGATCCGTGTACTTCGAGTCCAGATCCTGGAGCCAGCGCAGAAAGAACCCGTCCGTCTTCAACGCCAGATCGATCCGCCGTGCGTCATCCGGTTTCGGCAGGCGCCGCCCCGCCTCCCAGTGGCTGATCAGTGTCGGCGAGCAGACCACTTGTACGCCCAGTTCCTCTTGCGTGAGGTCGGCGGCCAACCGTCGGAGCCGTAGCTCCTCTCCGTACCTCTCCCGCAGCGTCCGAGGCTTTCGGCTCAGTGTCATGACAGCACCAACTCCCCTTTCCTGACAGGCGGGCTGTCAAGCCCAAACCCCTGGCAGCGTAGCCAGCCGCCGCCTCACTCTGTGATGGATTCACCACGGAACGCACCCGTTCGTGGGTGCCGTCAACAGAAGGAGAACGCGCAGAGATGAAGGACCTCGTCCGCCGGTTCACCGGCTCGCTGAGGCGGCTGGTGCGCCCCGTCCGGTCAGCCCGCCCCGCCCCGGACCCCCGACCGCATCCTTGCGGCCCCACCACCCGCCGTACCGGCGAACGCCCCCTGCGCGGCGAGGACACGCAGCTGATCCGGCCCTACCTCCTGGCGCACGAATGGCGTGCCGAGCCGATCGCGGCGCCCGCCCGCCTCGTCCCCGTGACGGAGGCCGCGGCATGATCGAGGAGCATCGCGCACACGGCACGTTCCGGCTGCTGCCGTGGACGGGGGACGGGGGCAAGCAGTGCTGGGTGATGGGGGACGGTACGGGTTACGTCTCGCGGATGGCGGACAACATCGAGAGCGTCCAGCTCGGTATGGCGGGTGACCTGCTCGACCACGCCGCCGCATTGCTGGATGACCGACGGGTCACGGGGGCGGAGTACCGGTTCCTCGCCAACCGGTTGAGCGAGGCGCTCCGGGACGTCAAACGCATCGCGGAGAGCCGGGGTGCGCGGCTGGGTGTCGAGGGTGAGGACGACGACCTCGACTACGGCGATGACGATGACGACATCCCTGACACTGCGGAGGTCGTCGAAGGCGTCGACGCCGGCTCCCGGTGAGCTCCCTGCGGTGCCTGCCGCGTTCACGGCTCATACCGGAACCCGCCCACACCGAGGCGTCGACACCCACGGCGTGGACCACCGTCACGACTGCTCCGGCGGCTCTTCCGTCGTGACGGTGAACGGTCCGTCGGCGCGGGCCACGCACTTGGTGACATTCGTTGCCTCGCCCGCCGCGAGACCCGACACGCAGAGCTGTCCGCCGCTCTCCCGCAGGTCGAGGTAGAAGCGGGTGGTCCTGCCGTCCTGTCTGAGGGCGTGGATGCGCGCGTCGACGTAGCCGAGGCGGTTCAAGGTCTCCCGGACCTTGGCGGGGGTGGGTTCCGTGATCGCGTACAGCGCCTGGTGGACTGCCTCTTCGTGGCGACCGGCCGTGCACCAGTCGCGGGCGGACAACTCCGCCTCGGGCCCCGTGGGGGCGCCGGGCTCGATCGCGTCGGTCGGGGGAGTCTCCCCAGGGGCGAGACTCGGCGCCGCCTTCGGAACGGGAAGCCTCTCGGCAGCGGGTACCAGCGGGGTCCCGTCGGCCGGAGGACACCCCTGCGCGTACGCGTCGATCATCGCCGCGAACGCCGCCTGCTCGACCGACGGTTGAGTGGGAGACGGCCGGGCGGGGACGGGCTCGGAGACGACGCTGCCGGCCGACTCGGCCTGCGCGGCGCTGCCACTCAGCTCGGTTCCGCAGCCTGTGAGTGCCAGGGCTGCGAGAGCGAACGCGGCAAGACCGCGCCGGCGAGGGGCGAACGCGCTGATGGAGGCGCGGGTGTGTGTCATGCGCCGAGTCTCCGGCCGCGCCCGCGCGCCCGGCTTGAGTACGTGTACTCACCCGTATGGGTGATCGACTTCAGCCGGTGGCCCCTTCCCTCCCCCGCCCCGACAGGCAAGCTGCGAAAGGTTGTTGCGCGTCTGTCCGGTCCGGTGGGGCCCGGTACGGCGTCGGCTTCCGAGCCGTACCGGGCCCCGCGTTCCGGATCATGTGCGGATCAGGAGCCGTCCACCAGCTTCTGCACCTCGGGCGGGAGCTCCGGCCCGGAACTCACGGCGAAGAACCTGCTCGTCTCCGGGGTGTCCCCGACGGCGATGGCGACCTCGGTGGAGATGCCGTCGACTTCATAGGCGTTCGTCCCCGTGTCGACCGGCTCCTCGCCCTTGCCCGGTCCGCCGGTGTCGTCGCAGGGTGTCGACGTGACGACGCCGAGCTTCTTCCCGACGGTGAACTCCACGTTCGCCACGTCCCGGTACGGACTGCCCCGGTAGGTGTACTCGGCGACGCACTGCGCCGCCCCGCCGCCACCACTCCCGCCCGCGCACGCGGCCACCGATGTCACCATGACCGCCGCCATCAGCAGGCCGGCTGACCGCTTGGTCCAACTCATGAGTTTCCCCCCTCAGTAAACGCGGCGGAGAGGAATGGCTCCCCCTCGCCGCGTGACCCCGCCGTCTGCCGGCACGGGAATGGGACCCGTACGGAGCGGCGAGGCCGTCGACTTCCGCGGTTCGACGTGGGCGACGTGGATCGGGTTCCGTTCTCGCGCCTTGTTTCTTCCCTGGATGTGATCCTGCGGCCCGGGGCGAACGGCAAGGATCAACTGGGGTGCGAAGATGGCTCGCTGTGCGCCGAGCCCGCGTGCGGGCGCATCCGCTGTACGGGGCGCCGGTCATCCGGCGGCTCGGCGCGGTCGACCGAAGGGAACGCGGTGGGTGTCGAGTTGGAACTGCACGCGACCAGACCTGCCCTGGGGTGGCGCCGGTCCAGGGAGACTCTGATCCGTGGGTCGTACGAGCACGGTGACAGCCTGGCCGAGGTGCTGCTCGGTCTCCGGGAGACCGACCTGGGCGACCTCGGGCGGGTGGATCCCTACGGCGACACGTTGTTCAACGAGCAACAGGCGCAGGCGGCACTGCGGTCGGTGCCTGACCTGCTGGAGCGGTGCTCGACACCGTCCCGGACGGCGGCCGTCCGCGACCTTGAGGGTCTGCTGCGGTCCTGCTCGGAGACCCCGGGCAGCTACCTGTGGTTCGTCGGCGACTGATCCTGGCTCGTTCCACAGAGCCTGAGGGCGAGCCCGTAGTGCTGTATGCCACCGCCACCGGAGCCGACGCCGCCACCGGAGCCGACGCCGACGTCGGTGCCCCGGACGGAGAGCGCGTCGGCACCGGCACTGGTCGCGGTCCGACGCGACCTCGGGCCGTCTCCGCTCACCACTTGTCGCCGACGCGCACCTTGTCCCACTTGCTCTTCGAGATGCACAGCTCGTGCGCGTCGTTGTCGAGCTCGATCTGGTAGCACTCCTTCTTGTGGTGCTCGACGCGCTTGGTGGCACCGGTCTTCACCTGGTGGCACGACTTCTTGGTCTTGCCGTTCTTCCTGGTCGTGGAGCATTCGCTGCGCGTGACCGCCTCGTTGGTGTACGTGGTGGTGCCGCGCTTGTACTCCTTCTCCGTGATCGTCCCGTGCACCGCGCCCCCGCCGCAGGCGGCCAGGAGAAGTGCGGCGACGGGCGCGACGGCCAGGGCGGCGATGCGGCGGCCGGACGGACGGAAAGCGGGCATGGCGGGTCCTCTGCGGCAAGGAGTGGTGCCGGGCCGTGCAGGGCGGACGGCGACGGCGCGGATACGTTCCGCAGCATAGTGACGCACCGGACGTACGTTCGGTTCTCGGGCGAGTGGGGGGATCGCGCCCGGCCCACTAGGGGCCGGTACGGCCGCCCGGGAAAAAGCCTCGCCCACAGGCCGTCGCCGCCCCCGCCCGTCCCTGCGTGCGAGCCGCGTGGGGGCGGTGTAGAGAGGAGTCATGTCACAGCGCCGCGAAGGACCTCATCGGGAGGGACGAGGCCGGTCGGCGCGCGGGAGCCGGGCCCGGCTCCTGCTCGCCATCCCGATCCTGTGGATCGTCGCGGTGGCGGTGATCGACTCCCTCGCGCCGTCCGACATCCACCTGGGGCCGCTGCTCGTCGCGGCCCCGGCGATCACGGCGTCGTTCGCCGGGCCCTGGACCGTGGGGCTGGTCGCCGCCCTGGCGGTCATCTCGCAGACGGTCATCGGGCTGGTGCGCGATCCCGACGAACTGCTCTCCGCCAACCACGAGGCCCAGGTCATCTCCCTGGTGCTGGTCGGTGTGCTGCTCGTGATCTTCTGCGTGCTGCGGGAGCGCCGGGCGAAGGAGCTGGCGCAGGTACGGTACGTCTCCGAGTCCGCGCAGCGCGTGGTCCTCCCGCCGCTGCCCAAGCGGCTCGGGCCCCTTCGCGTCGCCTCGCTCTACCTCGCCGCCGAGGCCGAGGCCCAGATCGGCGGGGACCTGTACGCGGTGGCGCGCACCCCCTCCGGGACCCGGCTGATCGTCGGAGACGTACGCGGCAAAGGGATGACCGCGGTGAACGACGCCTCCCTGCTGCTCGGCGCGTTCCGTGTCGCCGCCC
Organism: Streptomyces sp. NPDC001493; assembly: GCF_053597235.1. Classification (NCBI taxonomy): domain Bacteria; kingdom Bacillati; phylum Actinomycetota; class Actinomycetes; order Kitasatosporales; family Streptomycetaceae; genus Streptomyces; species Streptomyces sp. NPDC001493. The sequence goes on along the minus strand of NZ_JBSFHV010000004.1, from coordinate 393,882 downwards.
ACCGCCAGTCGAGCCTGGGCGAGCTGGTGAGCTACCTCGACCGGAGCGTGTGCTGGGACCTGACGGAGCCGGGCGAGGCGAACCGCTACGGAGAAACGTTCATCACCGCGACCGTCCTGGACATCCCCGACCAAGGCGGCCGGGTTGAGATGGTCGCCTGCGGGCATCCGCCGCCGGTCGTCCTGCGCGACGGCCGGCCGACGACGATGGACGTCCTCCACCCCGCGCCTCCGCTGGGCCTGGGGGAACTGGCGCACCCGAGGTACCACGTCGACAGCTTCCCGTTCGAGCCCGGAAGTCTCCTGCTGTTGTACACCGACGGCGTCACCGAGGCGCGCGACGCCACCGGCACCTTCTACCCGCTCGCCGAGCGCATCACCGGCTGGGCCGAGCGTGACGCGGACGCCTTCCTCGGTCGCCTCCGGCGCGATCTGATGGACTGGGTCGGCGGGCAGCTCGGGGACGACGCCGCCATGATCGTGCTCGAACGTCCCGCCGCGCCCCCGGCCTGAGTGTGCCGCCTTGCCGGTACCGGGGTGTGTCCGTCAGCCCAGTTCCGCCGCCTCCACGAGCTTCCAGGCGGGACCGCCGCCGTCCCGCGCGACCCGGCCGAAGACGACGTCGGCGAAGTGGATGCCGAAGCCGATCGTGCCGGGTTCGGCCAGCTCGTCCACGAGGCGGCGGCGGTGCTCGGCGGACCGGGCGGGATCGGAGTCGTACACACAGGACCACTCGGGGTGGTCCACCTGGACCGGTGAGTGCAGGGAGTCGCCGAAGGCGATCAGCCGGGTCCCGCCCCCGGTGATGACGAACTCCGTGTGCCCGGCGGTGTGGCCGGGGGCGAGCCGGACGCGTACGCCCGGGAAGATCTCCTGCCCGTCGGTCACCGTACGGACCCGCGGCGCGAGAGCGGCGATGTCCGCCGCGGAGGTGTGCCCCGCCCCGGGTGTCGCGTGCCCGGCCCACTCCGCCTCGGCCACCAGGTAATCGGCGCGGGTGAAGACGGGCCGGTCCTCGCCCGGGGCGATGTACGCGGCCCAGCCGAGGTGGTCGGGGTGCAGGTGGCTGAAGGCCACCGCTTCGATCTGCTCGGGCCCGCGGCCGAGTTCGGCCAGGCTGTCCAGCAGGGCGCCGCCGTACATGGTGCCGTTCGGTGTTCCCGGTTCGGCCGGCAGCGCGTACGGGCCTAGCCCCGCGTCGATCAGCAGCGCCCGGTCGCCGTGCTCCACCAGCAGGCCGCCGACGCTCGCCACCAGGTGGCCGGAGGCGTCCAGATACTCCGGGTGGGCCGCCCAGGTCTCGTCGGTGGAGTCCGGCAACCAGGCACCCGGCCGCCCCTGGATCGCCCCGTCGGGCACGTACGACACCGTCGTGTCGCCCAGCCGCAACGAGCGGATCCCCGCCGCGCGCCGCAAACGTTCGCCCTGATCGACCGCAGGGTTCGTCATGGTTCCCCTCCTCGTCCGGCATGTGGCATGCCGTAGGCCGTGCGCCGTGTCGGGGGGCCGCCGAGACCTCGTGGTGGCCGCCCGGCACCACGATAAGCATCAAGTTTGAATCATTCAAGCTGTAATTATTCTGGCTTGATGGAGTTGCTAGGGTGGGGCCATGACACCCTCGCCGGAAGTTCGAGCCGACCGAACGGACCGAACGGACCGAGCCGACCGAACGGACCGAGCCGTCGCCGAGCGGGAAGTGTGCGGCCTGGTGAACGGACTGGCCCACCAGATCGCCGACCACGTACGCCAACGCGCCGTCACCCTCGGGCTGACCGCGGCACAGGCGACCGCGCTGCGGGAGATGACCGGGCCGATGACCATGCGCGAGCTCGCCGAACGCATGAGCTGCGAGCCCTCCAACGCCACCTACGTCATCGACAAGCTCGAAGGGCAGGGCCTGGTCGAGCGCCGCCCCCACCCGACCGACCGCCGCGCCCGGCACCTCGTCCTCACCGCCGAGGGCGACGCCCTGCGTGAGCGGCTCCTCGAACTCCTCACCCAGGACTCACCCCTGGGCGCCCTCACCCCGGCGCAGCAGCGCGCCCTCCAGGAGCTGCTGGAGAAGACCGTCGTCCGGCCCTGAGGCGACTGCTCCCGGCCCGTCGCGGCCGGGGTGCGACGAAGCACGCGGACCGGGCCGGGGGCGCCGAGCGGACCCCCGCGCCGGGCCGCGTCCGCAGCCGCGTCAGGAGACCAGGGCGGTGCCCAGGTCTTCCGTCGCGAGGTAGGGGTTGAGCAGGGGGTGGCGGCTGCCGACCGAGACGTCCCGCCAGTAGCGCTGCAGGGCGTTCGTGGTGCGGAAGCCGCTGGCGCCGTGCAGGTCGAGCAGCCGGTCGACGGCTTCCCGGCAGTCCCTCGCGGCGCCCGTCAGGCTCATCTGAAGGCGTGCGCGGCCGACTTCGGTGAGGCCGTCCCGCGCGCTGTCACGGGCGACGGCCAGCATGGTCTGCTCGGCCCGGTCCACGAGCCGCGCGGACTCGGCGAGCCAGTGGCGTGCGCCGGGAGACTCGCCCATGCGGGCATAGCCGGTCATGTAGGGCTTGCGAGCGGACTCGAACATCTCCCGGACCACGTGCAGCGCGCCCTGCATCGCTCCGACCATCGGTGCCAGCACGCACACGGCGAAGAACAGCCGCTGCTGCGGCTGCGGCGGGGTGACGGGCGCGGTCCGGCCGGTCTCCACCAGGAGGCCGTCGGCGACAAGGCGCTGGCTCCCGGTGCCGCGCATCCCGGCCATCTGCCAGTTCCGCTCGACGGTCAGGTCCGCGACGGGGACCACCATGACGTGGTACACGCCGTCGATCATCAGCGCGAGCTGTGCCCAGTCGGCGTCCTCGCAGCCGGAGACGGAGTCCCACCGGCCGGTGACACGCACACCGCCCGCCTCGCGGACTCCCTGACCCGTGGGAGCACCGCTGCCGCAGGCGAGCGCGTCGGGATCGGCGAAGAACTCCTTGCGTACCGGTTCGTCGAAGCTCTGGGCGAAAAGGGTCTTGGCGGTCGCGCAGGTGCCGGCGATCCATGCGGCGGACGGACAGGCCCGGCCGATCTCCGTCAGCCGGACGGCGCTCGCCGACGCGTCGGCCCAGGCACCGCCGTACTCGACGGGCGTCCGCAGAGCCAGCGCTCCGCTCCTCCGCAGCGCCTCCACGCTCGCCGCCGCCAGGCGGTCCTGCCGCTCGGTCACCTCGGCATGGGCGAGCAGGACCTGCTCGTGTTCATCGTGGGCTGTCGCACGGGTCGTCATGCTGTCGAGTCAACCGGCCGCCCCGCCGGGCGGCCATGGCCGCATGAGGCGCAGGCATACGCGTCTGTGCGTCAGCCACTGTTGTTAGCGTTCATGGGTGGACATTCTCAGCGAGATGATCGGCAGTGTTCGGCTCGGACGTGCCCGCGCTCGCCGGTTCAGGGAATCAGGTTCCTGGGGCATGCGCTGGGACGCGTTCGTCGGCAGCGGCTTCCACGTCGTAGTGCGGGGCCGGGGCTGGCTCGTCACGGCGGACGATCCGCCCCGCGCCCTCGGCCCGGGGGACGTCGTCCTCGTCCCGTCCGGCGTGAGGCACGGTCTGAGCCCCGTCCCCTGCGCACTCGACGAGCTGCCTCTCGGCGACCTGACCGGGAAACCGCCGCCGGACGGTCCCGCCGACTTCGAGTTCCTGTGCGGGGCCTACCGCCTCGCACACGGGCAGGTGCACGCGTACCTGCTCTCGCTCCCCGACTTCATCGTGGCCTCGCCCGACGACGGAGACCCCGAACTGGCCTCGTTGGTCGGTCTGCTCGTCGCCGACCTGTCCCGGCCGGGTCCGGGCACGGAGGCGACCCGCGCGGCACTGCTGGATCTGCTGCTGGTGCACGTACTGCGCGCGTGGCTGGGCGATCACCCCGGCCGGGACTGGCCGCTCGTCGGAGATCCGGCCGTCGTCGAGGCCCTGCGGCACATCCACCGCGAGCCGCACAGGCCCTGGACGGTCACTCAGCTCAGCGCCGCCATAGGCATGTCACGCACCACGTTCACGCGCCGGTTCGCCGGGCACATGGGCAAACCGCCCCAGGTCTACCTGACCGGGGTGCGGCTGTCCCGGGGCGCCCGGCTGCTGCGCGAGACCGACGCGCCGCTGGCGGCCGTCGCCCGTCAGATCGGGTACTCGACGGAGTTCGCGTTCGGCGCCGCCTTCCGCCGGGAGTACGGCATCTCTCCCGGCCGCTTCCGGGACGCCGTGCACACCGATCCCGGGGTGATCGATCCCGTGGCCGTCGAGGGTGTGCGCACCGAGCCCGCCGTTGTCGATCCCGTGGCCGTCGAGCGCGGGCGCACCGAGCCCGTGGCCGTGGAGCCCGTGGTCCGGGACGACCGGCACGAGCATGCCGGTACGGCGCCCGGACCGTAGGGCGACGGGGGAGCCCCCTTCACGTCCCCCGTCGTTCGAGCACGGACGCGCGAACCGCTCACGGACGGGAGTGCAACGGTGTTAACAAATACGACATTCAGCTGATCAGAAGCGATGGTGATCTTCGTGTGTGCCGGCGATGAGCCGGAGCGGGCGCCCTCCTCCGGGGGTGGCGCCGACCACGCACGAGAGGAACCGCCGCATGTCCATACCCCGTTCCCGGCGCCCAGGACCGCGCCGGACGGCGGGCCCGGTGCAGGCCACCGTCGCCGCCCTCGCCCTCGCTCTGACCCTCCCCATGACCGGTACCGCCTTCGCCGACCCGGCGTCCTCGAAGGCGGACCCGGAACCGGCGGCCACCACCGCCACCGGGTCGGCCGCCGACCGCAGTTGGTCGGTCACGCGCTCGGCCGACGGCTACCACGTCACCCTGAAGCTCGACGAGCCCCTGCCCGTACGCGACGCGCTCCCCGAGATCGCCGTCGACGGCGCCTCCCTCGGATACGCCCGGCAGACCACCGACGGACACACCCTCTCCCTGGTCACCACCGACCTGCGCGCCGCCCACCCGGACGACGTCCGGGTCGCCTGGAACGGCGCCACCGACACGGTCACCAAGTCCCAGCACGCCCCCCGGGGCACCGGCCGCCACGGCAGGCCCACCGCCACCGCCGCCACGCTCACCGAGGCCGCCACCGCGAAGGGCCGCTACCACGTGGCCCGCGCCGACTACGACTTCGGCGACACCGCCGTCACCCTCGGCGGCCTGAGCGACCGCGCCGCCGAACTCCGCGCCGCCGTCTGGGTACCGACCGACGCCAAGGGCGAACGCCCCGTCGTGCTCTTCCTGCACGGCCGCCACTCCGCCTGCTGGAACGCCGACACCTCCAAGACCAACAACGCCGCCTGGCCCTGCCCCGATGGCTACCGGCCCATCCCCAGCTACCTCGGCTACAACGCCACCGCCGAGACCCTCGCCTCCCAGGGGTACGCGGTCGTCTCCGTCAGCGCGGACGGCATCAACGCCCAGGACGCCTCCTTCACCGACGACGCCGGAACCCTCGCCCGGGGACAGCTCGTCCTCGACCACCTCGACCTGCTCGCCCGCGCCGACAAGGGCACCGCACCCGGCATGAGCCGCCTGCTGAAGGGCCGTCTGGACCTCTCCAGCGTCGGCCTCATGGGCCACTCGCGCGGCGGCGAGGGCGTCGTCAAGGCCGCCCTGCTCAACGCGGGCCGCGCCCACCCGTACGGCATCGACGCCGTACTCCCGCTCGCCCCCATCGACTTCGGCCGCGAGACGCTCCCCGACGTGCCGATGGCCGTCGTCCTGCCGTACTGCGACGGGGACGTCTCCAACCAGCAGGGCCAGCACTTCTACGACGACAGCCGCTACACCGGCGCCGACGACGACGTCCTGCGCTCCTCGCTGATGGTGATGGGCGCGGACCACAACTTCTTCAACACCGAGTGGACCCCCGGCGTCGCCGTCGCCCCCGCGAGCGACGACTGGTCCGCCTCCACCGACGCGGTGTGCGGCGGAGCCTCGCCCACCACCACCCGGCTGACCGCCGCCGAGCAGTCGGAAGCCGGTACGGCCATCATGTCCGGGTTCTTCCAGCTCACCCTGGGCGGCCAGGACCGCTTCCTCCCCCTCTTCGACGGCAGCCTCGGCACCTCGACCACCGTCGGCGCGGCCACCGTGTACAGCGAGGCCCAGGCCCCCGGCCGCAGCCGCTCCGACATCGCCCCGCTGACCGGTCCGGCGTCCAACGTCACCGTCACCGGCGGCACCGGCACCTACTGCGCGGGCTTCACCGGCCGCCCCACCATCAGCGCCCTCGGCGCCTGCACCAGCTCCACCGGCACCTCCCGCTTCCCGTCCTGGACCCCCGCCAACTACGCGGGCAACGTCGAAGCCACCCCGCTGCTCCACCTCACCTGGCCGGACAGCCCGGCCAACACGGACACCCCCGCCAGGGCGGTCGTCGAGGTCCCCAAGGGCTCCCGTGACGTGCGGCGCTACGACAGCCTCGCCTTCCGGGCCGCCGTCGACGAGAACGGACCCGACACCGACCTGACCGTCCAGCTCACCGACGGACGCGGCCGCACCGCCGCCGTGGCCCTCTCCTCGCTCAGCGACGCGCTGAAGGCATACCCGTCCTCCGGCACCAGCACCCTGCTGCCCAAGACCTGGCTCCAGACGGTGAACTGGCCGCTGGCGAAGGTGCGCGGCGTGGACCTCTCGGACATCCGCCGCATCACCCTGACCGCCCCCGCGACCGCCGGCGGGGCCTACCTCTCCGACGTGGCCTTCCAGACCGTCGAAGCGGGGCACGGCGGCCCGAGCGACCTCCCGCAGGTCTCCGTCACCGGCGCCACCACCGCCGAGAACGCCGGTACCGTCCCCGTCACGGTCACCCTCTCCCGCCCCTCCCGCACCCCGGTGACCGTCAGCCTCCAGACCGTGGCCGGCACCGGCACGCAACTCACCACCGCCGCCCGGAAGATCACCTTCCCCGCGCGCAGCACCTCGGTCACGGTCCCGCTGCCCGTCGTGGACGACAGCGCGGCCCAGCCCGCCGCCGACACGGTCTACAAGATCTACGTCTCGGCGCCCGTCGGCGCGGTGATCGGACAGAACTACGCCCGGATCACCGTCCACGACGACGAGTCCGCCGCCTGACCCACCCCTGAAGGCGGACGACGACGGCCTGGCCGGGACACCCTCCCCGGCCGGGCCGTCGTCACGGCCCCCGCTCCCCGTACAGCGGTGTCGGCGCCACCCGATACCGTCGATCCATGCCCAACGCGCCCACCCCGCCCCCCAACCTGGCAGTCCTCGAAGGGGTCCTGGAGCGGATCACCTACGCCAACGAGGAGAACGGGTACACCGTCGCCCGCGTCGACACCGGGCGCGGCGGCGACCTCCTCACCGTGGTGGGCTCGCTGCTCGGCGCGCAGCCGGGGGAGTCGCTCCGGATGGAGGGCCGCTGGGCCTCCCACCCGCAGTACGGCAAGCAGTTCGTCGTGGAGAACTACACGACGGTGCTCCCCGCCACCATCCAGGGCATCCGCCGCTACCTCGGCTCCGGGCTGATCAAGGGCATCGGCCCGGTCATGGCCGACCGGATCACCACCCACTTCGGCACCGACACCCTCGACATCATCGAGAACGCGCCCAAGCGGCTCGTCGAGGTCCCCGGGCTCGGCCCGAAACGCACCAAGAAGATCGCCGACGCCTGGGAGGAGCAGAAGGCGATCAAGGAGGTCATGATCTTCCTCCAGTCGGTCGGGGTCTCGACCTCGATCGCGGTGCGGATCTACAAGAAGTACGAGGACGCCTCGATCTCCGTCGTGAAGAACCAGCCCTACCGGCTGGCCGCCGACGTCTGGGGCATCGGCTTCCTGACCGCCGACCGGATCGCGCAGGCGGTCGGCATCCCGCACGACAGCCCGGAACGCGTGCGCGCCGGACTCCAGTACGCCCTCTCCCAGTCCTCCGACCAGGGCCACTGCTACCTCCCCGAGGAACGGCTGATCGCGGACGGCGTGAAACTGCTCCAGGTCGACACCGGCCTTGTCATCGAGTGCCTCGCCGAACTCGCCGCCGACCCGGAGGGCGTCGTACGCGAGAAGGTGCCGTCCCCGGAGGGCGGGGAGCCGGTGACGGCGGTCTACCTCGTGCCCTTCCACCGCGCGGAGCTGTCCCTCGCCGGCCAGGTCCGCCGGCTGCTGCGGACCCCGGAGGACCGGATGCCCGCGTTCCAGGACGTGGACTGGGAGAAGGCGCTGGAGTGGCTGGCCCGGCGGACCGGCGCGACCCTCGCCCCCGAACAGGAGGCGGCGGTACGGCTCGCGTTGAGCCAGAAGGTGGCCGTGCTGACCGGCGGACCGGGGTGCGGGAAGTCGTTCACCGTACGGTCCGTGGTCGAGCTGGCCCGAGCGAAGAAGGCGAAGGTCGTACTGGCCGCCCCCACCGGCCGGGCCGCGAAGCGCCTCTCCGAACTGACCGGCGCCGAGGCGTCCACCGTGCACCGGCTCCTCGAACTGAAACCGGGCGGGGACGCCGCGTACGACAAGGACCGCCCGCTCGACGCCGATCTGGTGGTCGTGGACGAGGCGTCCATGCTCGATCTGCTGCTCGCCAACAAGCTCGTGAAGGCGGTGGCACCCGGTGCCCACCTCCTCCTCGTCGGCGACGTGGACCAGCTGCCGTCGGTCGGCGCGGGCGAGGTGCTGCGGGACCTGCTCGCCGAGGGCGGACCCGTCCCGGCCGTCCGGCTGACCCGGATCTTCCGCCAGGCCCAGCAGTCCGGCGTGGTCACCAACGCCCACCGCATCAACTCCGGACAGCCCCCGCTCACCCAGGGACTCGACGACTTCTTCCTCTTCGTGGAGGACGAGACGGAGGACGCCGGGGTGCTCGCCGTGGACGTGGCGGCCCGCCGCATCCCGAAGAAGTTCGGCCTCGACCCGCGCCGTGACATCCAGGTGCTCACCCCCATGCACCGGGGCCCGGCCGGCGCCGGGCACCTCAACGGCCTGCTCCAGCAGGTCATCACCCCGGGCCGCCCCGAGCTGCCGGAGAAGCGGTTCGGCGGCCGGGTCTTCCGGGTCGGCGACAAGGTCACCCAGATCCGCAACAACTACGAGAAGGGCGAGAACGGCGTCTTCAACGGCACCGTCGGCGTCGTGACCTCGCTCGACACCGACGAGCAGCGGCTGACCGTGCGCACCGACGAGGACGAGGAGATCGGCTACGACTTCGACGAGCTGGACGAGCTGGCCCACGCCTACGCCATGACGATCCACCGCTCCCAGGGCAGCGAGTACCCGGCGGTCGTCGTCCCCGTCACCACCAGCGCCTGGATGATGCTCCAGCGCAACCTCCTCTACACGGCCGTGACCCGGGCCAAGCGGCTCGTCGTCCTGGTCGGCTCCCGCAAGGCGATCGGGCAGGCCGTCCGCACGGTTTCCGCCGGGAGACGCTGTACGGCGCTGGATTTCCGGCTCAGGGGAGGGGCAGGGGGAGACTCACCGTAAAAAATGATCGATCAAATCGGTGGGAAACATCACGCGGGGCTTCCGGAACCAACGGGGAGGGGGCAGGATGACTAAGTTGGCGGCACTCAGTGCCGCCATTAGGTCCAATGGACGACCCCGAGTGCACTCTCCTGAGCCAAATGGGGGAGGGTGGAGACAGTCAGGGCACAGGGCACCTAGTCAGGGCACCTCGAAGAAGAGGCACTACGTCGGTGAGGGATGACGTGAGCGAGCACACCAACAACGCTGTAGTACTGCGGTACGGCGACGACGAGTACACCTACCCGGTGATCGACAGCACCGTCGGCGACAAGGGCTTCGACATCGGGAAGCTGCGGGCCAACACCGGCCTCGTGACGCTGGACAGCGGCTACGGCAACACCGCCGCCTATAAATCCGGCATCACCTACCTCGACGGTGAGCAGGGCATCCTCCGCTACCGCGGGTACCCGATCGAGCAGCTCGCCGAGAACTCGACCTTCCTTGAGGTCGCGTACACGCTGATCAACGGTGAGCTTCCGAAGGTCGACGAGCTGTCGACCTTCAAGAACGAGATCACCCAGCACACCCTGCTGCACGAGGACGTCAAGCGGTTCTTCGACGGCTTCCCGCGCGACGCCCACCCGATGGCCATGCTGTCCTCGGTCGTCAGCGCGCTGTCCACCTTCTACCAGGACAGCCACAACCCGTTCGACGAGGAGCAGCGTCACCTCTCGACGATCCGCCTGCTGGCGAAGCTCCCCACGATCGCGGCGTACGCGTACAAGAAGTCGATCGGTCACCCGTTCGTCTACCCGCGCAACGACCTCGGCTACGTCGAGAACTTCCTGCGCATGACCTTCTCGGTCCCCGCCCAGGAGTACGAGCTGGACCCGGTCGTCGTCTCGGCGCTGGACAAGCTGCTCATCCTGCACGCGGACCACGAGCAGAACTGTTCGACCTCCACCGTGCGTCTGGTCGGCTCCTCGCAGGCGAACATGTTCGCCTCGATCTCCGCCGGCATCTCCGCCCTGTGGGGCCCGCTGCACGGCGGCGCCAACCAGTCCGTGCTGGAGATGCTGGAAGGCATCCAGGCCAACGGCGGCGACGTCGACTCCTTCATCCGCAAGGTGAAGAACAAGGAGGACGGCGTCCGCCTGATGGGCTTCGGCCACCGGGTGTACAAGTCCTTCGACCCGCGCGCCAAGATCATCAAGTCGGCCGCGCACGACGTCCTGTCGGCCCTCGGCAAGTCCGACGAGCTGCTCGACATCGCGCTCAAGCTGGAGGAGCACGCGCTCTCCGACGAGTACTTCGTCTCGCGCAACCTCTACCCCAACGTGGACTTCTACACCGGTCTGATCTACCGGGCCATGGGCTTCCCGACCGAGATGTTCACCGTGCTCTTCGCGATCGGCCGCCTCCCCGGCTGGATCGCCCAGTGGCACGAGATGATCAAGGAGCCGGGATCCCGCATCGGCCGCCCGCGCCAGATCTACACGGGTGAGGTCCTCCGCGACTTCGTCCCGGTCGAGGGCCGCTGACGCACCCCGTCCGGCGCCTTCGGGCGCCCGGGTGGACCGGTACGGCGCGACGACCGCGTGAGCCGCGTGGCGCCGTACCCGTAGGGCCGCTCGCCGTAGTCGCTCCGTCGGCGTCGCCCGTAGGGCTCGTAGTACCTGCTGCCCCGCAGTGCCCGCACTGATCGAAGTACCCGCACCACCGCACCGCCCGGCCTCCTCGGCCGGCTGCCTTCGCCCCGCGTGCCGCGCTCGCCCAGAGCGCGGTGTCCGGGGCGATTCGGCGTTCCGGGGGGATTCGGTGCTCCGGGGCCGGGGCCGGGGCCTCGGGTGGGCCCCTCGAACTGGCCGGAAATAGCAGGAAGCGCCCCGCCGTCGATCCCCCCACGGGTCGACGAACAGGGCGCTTCCCATATCCCGGAGCGGATTCCCCCCACGGGATCCGGCCGGGCGTCCTCAGGGAGTCTGCACTCCCTTGTCCTGCTGCGGTCCGCCGGGGTACGTACGGGAGGGCCGCTCAAAGCTCCCCGATGCACGTGCCCCGGCCAACGCTTGCCATGAAGCGTCCCCCAAGACACTTCATCGGACGTCCCCCAAGACATCCTTGGCATCGCACTCTAAGACTCACGAACCCATTGAATGGTTACCCTCAAATCGATGTGATCTAAATCTCTTTGTGGAAATTACGTGAAGGAGCGCAGGCGCAGGCTGTTCGTCACGACGAACACGGAGGAGAACGCCATGGCGGCTCCCGCGATCATCGGGTTGAGCAGGCCGAACGCAGCAAGCGGCAGGGCCGCCACGTTGTACCCGAAGGCCCAGACGAGGTTGCCTCTGATGGTGGACAGCGTACGCCGCGAGAGGCGGATCGCGGCCCCCGTCACCTTGAGATCTCCACGTACCAATGTGAGATCGCTCGCCTCGATCGCCGCGTCCGTCCCCGTACCCATCGCCAGCCCCAGATCTGCGGTGGCGAGAGCGGCGGCGTCGTTCACGCCGTCACCGACCATCGCTACCGACCTGCCCTCCGCCTGCAGCCTTCGCACAACCTCCACCTTCTCCTGGGGCAGCACCTCGGCGTAGACCTCGTCGATCCCGACGGCACGCGCCACGGATTCGGCCACCGCCCGGTTGTCACCGGTCAGCAGCACCGGGCGCAGGCCGAGCCGGCGCAGCTCGGCGACCGCCTCGGCGCTGCTCTCCTTCACGGTGTCCCCGACCTCCAGGACCGCGCGGGCCTCCCCGTCCCAGCCGACCACCACGGCCGTGGTTCCGGTGGCCCCGGCGAGCGCCGACTCCAGCGCCGACGGCAGGGCGAACCCGGCCTCCGCCAGGAGCGCGGGCCGGCCGACGAGGACCGTACGGCCGTCCACCGTGCCGCGTACGCCGAGCCCGGGGGTGTTCCCGAAGCCGGTGACGGACGGCAGCGCCCCCAGGCGCTCCGCCGCCGCGGCGGCCACCGCGCGGGCGACCGGGTGCTCCGAGGCGTGCTCCAGCGCCCCGGCCAGCCGCAGCGCCTCGTCCTCGTCCGTCCCCGGCGCGGTGTGCACGGCCCGGAGCGCCATCCGGCCGGTGGTGACGGTACCGGTCTTGTCGAGCACGATCGTGTCGATGCGCCGGGTGGTCTCCAGGACCTCGGGACCCTTGATCAGGATGCCCAGCTGGGCGCCACGCCCCGTACCGACCATCAGAGCGGTGGGAGTGGCGAGCCCCAGGGCGCAGGGGCAGGCGATGATCAGTACGGCGACCGCGGCCGTGAACGCGGCCGTCACGTCGTCCGTCACCAGCAGCCAGGTGACCAGCGTGGCCACCGCGATCAGCAGCACCACCGGTACGAAGACCGCCGACACCCGGTCGGCGAGCCGCTGCACCTCCGCCTTGCCGTTCTGGGCGTCCTCCACGAGCCGGGCCATCCGGGCGAGCTGGGTGTCGGCCCCGACCCGGGTCGCCTCCACGACGAGCCGGCCCGAGACGTTCACCGTCGCCCCGGTGACCGCGGCCCCGGGACCCACGTCGACCGGCACGGACTCGCCGGTGAGCATCGAGGCGTCCACCGCGGACTCGCCCTCGGCCACCGTGCCGTCGGTGGCGATCTTCTCGCCGGGCCGCACCACGAACCGGTCGCCCACCGCGAGCCGGGCGACCGGGACGCGTACCTCCGTACCGTCGCTCCTCAGGACCGCCACGTCCCGCGCCCCGAGATGCATCAGCGCCCGCAGCGCCGAACCCGCCTTCCGCTTGGACCGGGCCTCCAGATAGCGGCCGAGCAGGATGAAGCTGACCACCCCGGCCGCGACCTCCAGATAGAGCGCGGAGGACGCGTCGGCCCGGGAGGCCACCAGATCGAAGCCGTGCCGCATGCCGGGCATCCCGGCGTCGCCGAAGAAGAGCGCCCACAGCGACCAGCCGAAGGCCGCCAGCGTGCCGACCGAGACCAGCGTGTCCATGGTGGCGGCGCCGTGCCGGAGATTGGTCCAGGCGGCGCGGTGGAACGGCAGCCCGCCCCAGACGACCACCGGAGCGGCGAGCGTCAGCGAGAGCCACTGCCAGTTGTCGAACTGGAGCGCCGGGACCATCGCGAGGAGGACCACCGGCACGGAGAGCAGCACCGACACGATCAGGCGCTGCCGGAGGGCGGCGAGGGGGCCGTCCTGCCCGTTCTCCGCGTCGGTGCCGGTGCCGGTGCCGGTGTCCTCGGCCTCCGCCCCGGCCGCCCCGCCGGGTATGGCGGCGGACCCCACGGGATCCGGTGCGGGCGGCGGTGGGGGTGGGGGCGGAGTGGCGGTGTAGCCGGTCCGCTCGACGGTCGCGACGAGATCCGCCAGATCCGTGTCGGGGCCGAAGGAGACGTGGGCCTTCTCGGTCGCGTAGTTGACCGTGGCGGTCACGCCGTCCATCCGGTTCAGCTTCTTCTCGACCCGCGCCGCGCAGGAGGCGCAGGTCATGCCGCCGATCATCAGCTCGGTCTCGGAGACTTCCGGGGCCGGGACCTCGGCTGTGGTGGTGCTGGCCATGTCCGAACTCCTGGGAGAAACACTTCAGGGCCGTACCCCACCAGTATCTGCTGGTGGCGTCCGGCCCGAAGGGTGGTGGGTGGTGGGTGCGGCGGCGGTCCGGGCGGCGTGCCCCGACGGGGTGCTCTCGGGGCCGTCGTCGGCCGGGCCGTGGTTGTTCGGGCCGCCGTCGGCCTGGCTGTTGTCGGCCGGGCCGTCGCCTTTCGGGCCGTTGCTGGTCAGGCCTTGCCGACGTACTCGTAGCCCGCCTCGTCGACGGCGGCGCGCACGGCTTCCTCGGTCAGCGGGGCACGGGAGGAGACGGTCACCTGGCCGCTCGCGGCGACGGCCTTCACCTCGGTCACCCCGTCGATGGCGGAGATCTCCTCGGAGACGGCGCCTTCGCAGTGACCGCAGGTCATGCCCTTGACCTCGTACACCGCGGTGACCGAGCCGATCGCCACCTCGGCGGGTGCGCCGTGGTCGGCCCCGGACGAGCAGCAGGAGCGGGCGGCGGCCTGAGGGATCTCGGTCTCGGCGGTCATGGTGTTCTCCTCTGATCGGATGCCGAAGGGCGTGGACCGCAGCACAGGCCGCAGGTCGAAAGCGCAACAAATCGGCATATTGAGCGTTGTATGAGGAGCTGGGGACATCCGGTGTGCACCCGGAGTGCACCCGGAGCGGTCCCTGGCCCCTTTGCCTCACTCCCCAGACTATACCCCTAGGGGGTATCAGGGCGAGCGCCTCGCTCCGGCCGTCGACGCCTCTCGCGCCCGCTCCTGCCGGGACCGCAGGACGAGGACGCGGAGCCACCAGACCCCGACCAGAGTGGTCGCCACCGTGCCGCCCACCGAGATCAGGGTGAAGAGGTGCTGCTGCTGGTCGGTCGGGTTTTCCAGGAACCCCCGGGCCGGAATCGAATCCACCTGCCCGTCGCCGGTGACCCGGGCGACCAGCCAGACCGCGATACCCCGCATCGAGTCCCACAGGGCATGCAGGACGGCGACCCCGAGGAAGGTTCCGACGACCGCCGGCGGAAAACGGAACCGGCCCTTCGCCTCCCGGTGGACCAGCAGGACCCCGCCGATGATCGCTGTCCACAGGCCGTGCCCGAAGGGGGAGAGCACCCCGCGCAGCACCTCGGTCTCCAGCAGCGCGCGCAGGTCGATGCCCTTCAGCGTGACCGCCGCGTTGAAGGCGTACCCGGCGCTCTCGAACGCCGCGAAACCGAACCCCACCGTGGCGCCCAGCACCAGCCCGGCCCTGCGGCCGCGGACGGAGTGGTGGCGGCGGAGTACGAACATCAGGGCGCCCACCTTCACCGCCTCCTCGATCAGCCCGACGCCGAGGAACAGCCAGACCGTGGTCTGGTGCAGCAGGTAGTACTCCAGGACCGAGGCGCCCAGCACCCCCAGGATTCCGCCCGTCAGGAACGAGCCCAGGATCAGCGACGGCCCGAGGTCCTCGCCGTGCCGCTCGTACGCCCACAGCACGAACACGGCCGGCACGAGAAAGCTGCCGAGCAGGATCAGCGTCGGCAGCAGCGTGGAGTTCTCGGTGAGGTACGTGGCCCCGGCGGCGAGGGCCCACGAGACGACCCCGCCCCAGAGGCAGCGCCGCCACAGGCCGGGCCGCGGCCGGGGCGCGCCCGGCGGGGCGGGCGGGGGACCGGGCGGCGACGGGGGCAGTGGTGGGGGTGGAGGCGGGGGCGGGGGTGGTGGGTCGTCGGAGGAGGACCAGTTCACGCCGGCTCCTGGTGGGGGCGCCTCCCGGCTCCCGGGAGGGGGATCAGGAGGGGGGCGATCGGGAGGGGGTTGGGGAAGTGGCGCGAGGGGGAGATCGCGCTGGATCGGTGAAAGTCGTGACGATCGGGGTGAACCGTGTGAGATCCGTACAGCCTATGGGCTGCGCCCGGGCGCGTCAGGGCCGGAACAAGAAGGGCGTGTCGTCGGCGCTCGGCGGTCGTTGGTGGGGCATGTCATCGCACTGTTTGGGATGTTCCGGGGCATATGCCAGTGAACGATGGCTCTGGTGCTCCCCGCGTCGCGCCCACCGCCGTGCCCCGCGTCGTGGCGTATGTGGTGCCGGGCGGTCGGACCGGGCCGTGCGGTCGGGGCGGGCAGGGCCGTCGGGGCGGTGGGGGCGGGCAGGGTGGTCGGGCCGGGCGGGGCGGTGGTGGCGGGCAAGGCGGTCAGGCGGAATCCGGGGTGCGGGAGAGCCGGTTCGCCTCGTCGAGCAGGGGATTCAGGTAGCGGAACATCACCGTCTTCAGCTCGCGGGCGTACGCCTCCCGCTCCTCGCCCTCGTGCGTCATGATCAGGTCGATTCCGGCCTTGAACAGCTGGAAGGACATGGTGCCGACGCGCTGTATCCGGGCGTCGGGAAGCTCCGGCAGGTATCCCGCGAGGAGGGCTTCGACGCGGGTGAGCATCGCGTCGTGCACGAGGTCGTGCTTCTCGGTGATGCGGCCGGGTACCTCGCCGCCGTGCATCAGGACGCAGAACGCCGGATTCTCCGTGTTGAAGGCGATCAGCGGATCGAGCACGGTGTCGAGCAGGCGGTCCAGCGCGAGCTCGGAGTGGCTCAGGGTGATGGCCTCGCCGTACGTCTCCTGCCAGCGGTGCAGCAGGCGATCGCCGAGTTCCACGGCGATCGCTTCCTTGTTGGGGAAGAACTGGTAGAGCGTGCCGGGCGAGACGCCGGCCTCGCGCGCGATGGCGTTGGTGCTGGCGGCGGTGTAGCCCTGCGTACGGAACACGTCGGCGGCGGCGGCGAGCAACTGGGCCATCCGGGCCTCGCCGCGCGCCTGGCGACGGCGGGGGGCCGGGGCGCTCGCGGCGCCGTCCGGGGCGGCGCCCGTACGTGCTCCGTCCCGCGCCCTCGGCTTCTGCGCCGCCGCATCCTCGGCGGTCGATTCCCTGGCGGCTGCTGCCGCTGCGGCGGCCCGCTCGGCTCCGGCCTCAGACATGGTTCATCCCCAGCCCTCGAGAGAGTGATTGACAAACACGAGCGAGCACTCGCATTCTTGAGAAACGCGAGCGACCACTCGTGTTTGCCAGTCTATGTGGCAATGGCCGGCCCGTGCTGCCCCGTGCAGCCCGGGCCTGGTGGAGGGGGCACCGCATCATGTCCGTAGTCGAGAGCCCGCGGCGGCTCGGTGGCTGGACCCGTTTCGTGACGGCGCGGCCTCGGCTCGCCCTGCTCGCGGCGCTCCTCTTCACCGCGCTCGCGGTGTTCGCGGGGAGCGGTGTCGGCGACCGGATGGGCAGCGGCGGCTGGAAGGCCCCGGACGCCGAATCGACCTGGACGACCCGGGCGCTGGAGAAGGAGTTCCCCGCCTCCCAGCCCAATCTCCTGCTGCTGATCGACAGCGGGCGGGCCTCGGTCGACGACCCGGCGGTGGTGGCCGAGGCATCGCGGCTCACCGCACGCCTGGCCGCCCAGGAAGGGGTCACCGGCGTCGGCTCGTACTGGCAGGGCTCCGCCCCCGCCCTGCGTGCCCGGGACGGACACGAAGCGCTGATCGCCGCCCACATCACCGGCGAGGAGAAGGGCTCCGGAGAGACGCTCGACCGGATCGCCCCGCTCTTCGAAGGGGAGCACGGGTCGGTGAAGGTCTCCGTCGGCGGACTGATCGCCGCACGGCACGAGATGCAGTCGATCATCCAGGAGGATCTGCTGAGGGCGGAGATGGTCGCCCTGCCGGTCACCCTCGTCCTGCTGGTGATGGTCTTCGGCAGCGCGGTGGCGGCCCTGCTCCCTCTCGGCGTGGGCATCGTGGCGATCCTGGGGACCAGCGCCGTGCTGCGCGGCATCACCGAGCTGACCGACGTCTCCGTCTTCGCCCAGAACCTCACGACCGCCCTCGGCCTCGGGCTCGCCGTCGACTACGCCCTGTTCATCGTGCGCCGCTTCCGTGAAGAGATGGCCGCCGGCGCCGACCCCCGCTCCGCGGTCGGCATCACCCTCCGCACGGCGGGCCGCACCGTGCTCTTCTCCGCGCTCACGGTCGCGGTCTCGCTCTCCGCGATGCTCGTCTTCCCCCAGTACTTCCTGCGCTCCTTCGCGTACGCCGGAATCGCCGTGGTGATCCTGGCGGCCGGGGCGGCCCTCATCGTCCTTCCGGCCGCGCTGGTGCTGCTCGGCCCCCGGGTCAACGCCCTGGACCTGCGGCGCGCGCTGGACCGCAGGAGAGGCGTCCGAGAGGTGCCGTCCGGGACGGCCGGCCGGGGGTGGGCCCGTCTCGCCGCGCTGGTGATGCGCCGCGCCCCGGTCTTCGCCCTGGTGACCGCGGCGGCGCTCGTCCTGCTCGGACTGCCCTTCCTGGGCGTGCGGTTCGGGATGGCCGACGACCGCCAGCTTCCCGCGGACTCCGCGTCCCGCATGGTGCAGGACCACATCCGCGAGGCCTTCCCCGGATCCCCGGGCGGCGACCTCACCCTGCTCGTCCGGGAGGCCGCCACCCCCGCCCAGTACGCGGCCCTCCGCGAGCGGATCGCCGCCACTGAAGGAGTGGCGCGGGTGGACGGGCCGCTGACGGCCGGCGATTCCGCCATCTACTCCGTGGTGCCCGAGGGCGAGGCGGCCGGGCCGGAGGCCCAGAAGCTCGTCCACGACCTCCGCGCGCTCGACGCACCCCTCCACGCCTCGGTGACCGGGACCGCCGCCGTACTCGTCGACTCGAAGGACGCCATCGCCGAACGGCTCCCCTGGGCGGTCGGCATCATCGCCGTGGTGACCCTGCTCCTGGTCTTCCTGCTCACCGGCAGCATCCTGATCCCCGTCCAGGCGGTCGTGCTCAACGCCCTCAGCCTGACCGCGATGTTCGGCGCGGTCGTCTGGGTCTTCCAGGAGGGCCACCTCTCCGGACTGCTCTCCTTCACCAGCACCGGCGACATCGAGACCACCCTGCCCGTGCTGATGTTCTGCGTCGCCTTCGGGCTCTCCATGGACTACGGCGTCTTCCTGCTCTCCCGCATCAAGGAGGAGTACGACCGCAGCGGCGACCACGAGGGCTCCATCGCCTTCGGACTGCGCCAGACCGGCGGACTCATCACCGCCGCCGCCGTGATCCTCGCCGTGGTGATGGTCGCCATAGGGACCTCGCGGGTGACCAACACCAAGATGCTCGGACTCGGCATCGCCCTGGCCGTGCTGATGGACGCCATGGTGGTGCGCAGCCTCTTGGTCCCGTCGGTCATGAAGGTGATGGGCCGCGCCACCTGGTGGGCGCCCGCCCCACTGCACGCCCTCCACCGGAGGTTCGGCCTCGACGAGGGAGCGGCCCCCGCCCCGTCCGCGCGGGCCGCGTGGCCCGCCGGGACCGTCGCACCCGTACCGGGCAGCCGGGGGGCGGACGGCGGGGGCGGCGGGACAGCACCGAAGGACCCGGGCCGGACCACGATCTCCAGCGGCAGTTGACGCCCCATCCGGTGGGACGCGACCGGGCGGCGCACCGTACCGTCCCCACCGGGGCGCATCACCGGGCGTTCCACCGGGACGCGAGACGTGACGGAAGGGCGGGGCCATGCGGGCAGTGGTGTTCGAGGAATTCGGTCAGGAGGCGCGGGTGCGTGAGGTGCCCGATCCGGTTCCCGCTCCCCAGGGGGTGGTGGTCCGGGTCGAGGCGACCGGGCTGTGTCGCAGCGACTGGCACGGCTGGATGGGGCACGACGACGGCATCACCCTCCCGCACGTACCGGGCCACGAACTCGCCGGAGTGGTCGAGGCCGTCGGATCCGGAGTCGTCGGCTGGCGCCCCGGCGACCGGGTCACCGTCCCGTTCGTCTGCGCCTGCGGGCGGTGCGCGGCCTGCGCCTCGGGGGCCCAGCAGGTGTGCGAGCACCAGACCCAGCCCGGCTTCACGCACTGGGGTTCGTTCGCCGAGTACGTCGCGCTGGAGCACGCCGACGTCAACCTGGTGGCCGTGCCCGAGGAGCTCTCCTTCGCCACGGCGGCGGGCCTGGGGTGCCGGTTCGCCACGGCGTTCCGCGCGGTCGTCGGTCAGGGCCGGGTCGCGCCGGGGGAGTGGGTCGCGGTGCACGGCTGCGGTGGGCTGGGGCTCTCCGCCGTGATGATCGCGGCGACCGCCGGGGCCCGGGTGGTGGCCGTGGACATCTCGGCCGCCGCTCTCGACCTGGCGAAGTCGTTCGGGGCGGCGGCGTGCGTGGACGCCTCGGCCCACCCGGAGGGCGCCGACGCCGTCGTCCGTGAACTCACCGGCGGAGGGGCGCATCTGTCGCTCGACGCCCTCGGCTCGCCGGTGACCTGCGCCGCCTCCGTACGCAGCCTGCGCCGGCGCGGACGCCATGTGCAGGTCGGGCTGCTGCCGACGGCGGCCGGGGACCCGGTCGTCCCGATGGCACGCGTGATCGCGCTGGAACTGGAGATCCTCGGCAGCCACGGAATGGCCGCCCACGACTACCCGCCGATGATGGACCTGGTCCGGGCGGGAACCCTGCGCCCCGACCGTCTGGTGACCTCCACCATCGGTCTCGCCGAAGCCCCCGCGGCGCTCGCCGCGATGGGCCGGGCCCCGGGAGCGGGGGTGACGATCATCGAACCGGGGCGTACCCGCCACGGGGCGCTCAGCGGGTGACCACTCAGCGGGTGGCCGCTCGGCGTGGGCCGCTCAGCCGGTGAGTGTGCGGACGCGGTTGCGGTTGCCGGGCCTGCGGGCGACCCAGTGGCGGACGGTGTCCGGGTACCAGTAGGGCCGGCCGTCCCGCACCTGGTCGGGGTCGGGAAGGAAGCCATGCTTGCGGTACGAGCGCACGGTGTCCGGCAGGACCCGGATGTGCGCGGCGATGTCCTTGTAGGACCAGAGCGTGCTGTCCGTCATCGAGTGTCGCCTCTCTGCGCGTTGCCGCACCGCAGCGGTGAGGAGGGACTGAAGGGGCTGCGGTGCACCGGCTGACGATCGGTCAGTGGTGTTCTGTCGAACGACCGGGAGCACCGACTGCGAGGTGTTGTCGCGCACCTGTGACGCATGCCGTACACAACCGGTACATGTCCCACGAAGACGGGCGGCCGTCGCCCGTGCCCCCCTGTGGGCGCACGGGCCCCGGGCCGCCGGGAAAGCACCTGGCGGCCGGGGAAGCCCGGGGAGGCAGGGGAAAGCCCGGGGCGGCCGGGGCGGCCCCTCGGCCGGTCAGGTGTCGGGCAGCCCCACGGCGTGCACGAATGCCTCGGCGAAGGCGTCGCACATCTCCTCGACGGAGGGGATCTGGAGACCGGGGACGAGTTCCAGGGCCGGTCGGAGCAGGAGGTGCATGAGCAGGGGGTTCGACATCTGGTGGATGAGCGCGATGAGCGGCAGGTCGCGGATGCGGCCCGCCTCGACCTCTGAGGCCAGCCACTCGCCGATGCTCGCGTAGAGGCGCGGGATCATGTGGCGTGCGAGGGCCTGCGTCGCGTCGTCCCCCGGGCGGGCCAGGACCTCGGCGAGGATCGCGGGGAGCACCCGGGGTTCGAGGCCGACGACGTGTGCGAGGTGCGCGTAGACCGCACGGACCGTGCCGCGCAGGTCCCCGGTGTGGGCGGCCAGGGCCGCCTCGATGTTCACGAACGGGCCGTACCGCTCGAAGATGGCCTGCATCATCCCGTCCCGGCCGCCGAACGCGGCGTAGAGGCTGTGCACCGAACACTCGGCCGCCGCCGCGACGCGTTCGAGGGAGAGCGCGGCCAGTCCGTCGCTGCTGATGAGTACGGCTCCCGCTTCGACGGCCCGCTCGCGCACCGGCCTCTGGCCGCCCGGATCGACTCCGGCGGCCCGGACCGCCTCGTCGAGGGCGTGCCGGGAGCCCCCGAGGCGGCGCAACAGGGTGCTGCGGGAGATGCCCGCTTCCTGGGCGATGGCTTGCACCGACACGTCGGCGACGGCCGTCTTGCGTGTCTGCGCTGCCCGGAGGGCTGCCTCGACCAGGTCGGACGGCACCTGGACCGCAGGCTGGAACTCTTCGTTTGACACACGCATCAATGTACCTTGTATTCTTGTATCAGTTTCTGTGGCGGGGGTGTCCGACCGTGCGAGCCGTCGCCCCGGCGCACTCTGCCCCGCTCTGCCGCCGAGCCTCGCGCGGAGCGCTACGTCCGGGGCCTGCGCCCCGCGCCGGTCCCTTCGTCCCTTCTCCTCCCGGCCCCGCGCTCCTCCCGGCCCCGCGCGTCACGACGGCCCGCCAGGCGTCCACCCACCGGCCCATCGCAAGGAGATCCGCCATGACCCAGCAAATCACCCCGCCCGCACCCGCCGGGCAGGCGCGCAAGCTCCTGGCCGTGGTCGTGGGCCTGGTCGCCGTCGTGATCCTCATGCTCTGCGCCTTCGCTCTGCCCTCGGTGAACAGCGGCCCCCACGGCCTCCCCGTCGGGGTCACCGGGTCCGCGCAGGCGGCCGGGGCCGTCTCCGGCGCGCTCTCCGACGAGGAATGGAACGTCACCACCTACGGCGACGAGGCCGCCCTGAAGGCCGCGATGGAGAACCGCGACATCATGGGCGGCATAGCGCTGACCCCCGGACACGTGACCGTCTACACGGCCACCGCCGGAGGCGCGCAGTCCGCCGCCGCGGTGACCGCCGTGGGGAACGGGATCGCGCACCAGCAGCAGGCCGAGGTGACCGTCACCGACCTCAAGCCGTTCACGGCCGACGACCCGAAGGGCGCGGGCTTCGCCGCCGCGGCGTTCCCCATGATCTTCGGCGGCATGATTCCCGCGGTGATCCTCACCCGTCTCTTCCCCGGACACACCGGACTCCGCCGCCGCCTCGCCGGAGGTGTCGCCTTCGCCCTGCTGGCCGGATTCGCGGTCACGGCCTTCCTTCAGTTCGGCACGGGCTCTCTCGACGGCGACTACGTGCTCAGCGGTCTCGGCCTGTCCCTGGGCATGGCCGCCCTGGTGATGACCCTGCTCGGGCTCGAAGCGCTGATGGGCATGGCCGGATTCGGCCTCGGTGCCGCCGTGGTCATGCTGCTCGGCAACCCGCTCTCCGGCCTGGCCAGTGGGGCCCACTGGCTGCCGAACGGCTGGGCCACGCTCGGACAGATCCTCCCGCCGGGTGCCTCCGGAAGCCTGCTGCGCGCCAACGCGTTCTTCGACGGCACCGGCGCCGGTGCGCCCGCCCTCGTGCTCGCCTGCTGGGCCGTGTTCGGCCTCGCCCTGATGCTGATCGCGGACCGGCGCGGCCACCGGGCCCCCGCCACCGCGCCGGAACCGCAGGCGCAACTCGCCTGACCCGACCTCACCGGTCGCCCATACGGGGAGGCGGGGGGGGTGGGGGTGGGCCACCACGTGACCCACCCCCACCCCGCCCCCATCCCCGCAGTCATGGAGTCAGGACGTCGGCGGTGGCGTGCCGCAGGAGCGGAGGTAGGCGCGGGTGCGGCGGGCGATCGGCAGCGGGGCGTCCGGGTCACAGGGGTACATGTCCTGCTCGACGATCGCGAAGAGGTCGGTGCCGAGCGCGCGCGCCGCTTCGAGTACCGGCTCCAGCGCCGGTACGCCGCGCGGCGGTTCGCACATCACGCCCCGGGCGACGGCGGGGCCGAAGGGCAGCTCCTCGGCGACCACCTTCGCCAGTACCTCGGGATCGACCTGCTTCAGGTGGAGGTAGCCGATCCGCTCCCCGTACGTCCGCAGCAGGGCGACGCTGTCGCCCCCGCAGTACGCGTAGTGCCCCGTGTCCAGGCAGAGGGAGACGAGATCGGGGTCGGTGGCGTCGAGGAACCGGTTGACGTTCTCCTCGCTGTCGATGTGGGTGTCGGCGTGCGGGTGGACGACGATCCGCAGCCCGTACCGGTCCCGTACCTCCCGGCCGAGCCGCTCGGTCTGGGTGGTGAGGTCGCGCCACTGCGCGGCGGTGAGGGTGCGGTCCTCCAGTACCTCGCCCGTCTTGTCGTCGCGCCAGAACGACGGGATGACGACGAGGTGTTCAGCGCCCATCGCCCGGGTCAGCCCGGCGATCCCGGCGACGTGCTCCCAGGTCCGTTCCCAGACCGCCGGCCCGTGGTGCAGCCCGGTGAACACGGTCCCGGCGGAGACCGAGAGCCCCCTGCGCCGGGTCTCGTCGGCGAGCCGGGCGGGATCGGTGGGCAGATAGCCGTACGGGCCCAGCTCGATCCACTCGTACCCCGCCGCCGCGACCTCGTCCAGGAAGCGCTGCCAGGGCACCTGCCGCGGATCGTCCGGGAACCAGACCCCCCAGGAGTCGGGTGCCGAGCCGATGCGGATACGCGAGGAGGCGGGTGCGGAACGGGTCATATCGGCCACACTCGGCCCCTGTCCCGGTGGAGTCAAGGGCGCGTCCGCATGTCCCGGCCAAATGTTGACGGTGTTTCGGGGTAGGGCTGTCCCGTGATCCGTGGCGGATGCCATGCGCGGCGGTCGGCATCCGTGGCGGACGGGATCCATGGCGGATGGGATCCGCGGTGGATGTGATCCGTGTGGATGTGGTCCGTGCCGGATCGGTGCGCGGCGTCGGAAAGGATGCGTATGCCTCAGCCGTACGACCTGATCACCATGGGCCGGATCGGGGTGGACCTCTACCCGTTGCGGACGGGGGTGTCCCTCGCCCAGGTCGACGCCTTCGGCAAGTTCCTCGGGGGCTCGCCCTCCAACGTGGCGGTGGCCGGTGCGCGGCTCGGACTCCGTACCGCCGTCGTCACCCGTACCGGGCGGGACCCCTTCGGCGCGTATCTGCGCGCGCAGTTGCGGGAGTTCGGAGTGGACGACCGGTGGGTGGGCGAGGTGGCCGCCTACCCGACACCGGTCACCTTCTGCGAGTTGTTCCCGCCCGACGACTTCCCGCTCTACTTCTACCGCCTGCCCAAGGCGCCCGATCTGGAGATCCGCGCGGACGAACTCGACCTGGACGCGGTGCGCGCCGCCCGGATCTTCTGGGTCACCGGCACCGGCCTGAGCGCCGAACCCAGCCGCGGTGCGACCCTCGCCGCCCTCGACGCCCGTACGGGCGGCCCCGGAACGGCCCCGGCGCCCGGCGCACCCGAGCGGCGGCCCGTCACCGTGTTCGACCTCGACTGGCGGCCGATGTTCTGGAAGGGCGGCGACGCCGACCCCGAAGCCCCGCGCCGCTACCGGGAAGCCCTCGCGTTCGCCACCGTCGCCGTCGGGAACCTGGCGGAGTGCGCCGTCGCCACCGGGGAGCACGAACCGTACGCCGCCGCCCGCGCGCTCCTCGACGCCGGAGTCGAACTGGCCGTCGTCAAACAGGGGCCCAAGGGGGTGCTCGCCGTCCACCGCGACGGTACGGTCGCCGAAGTGCCCCCGCTCCCCGTGCGCGTCGTCAACGGACTCGGCGCGGGCGACGCGTTCGGCGGGGCCCTCTGCCACGGGCTGCTCGCCGGATGGGAGACCGGACACGTGATGCGGTACGCCAACGCCGCCGGGGCCATCGTCGCCTCCCGGCTCGCCTGCTCGTCCGCGATGCCCTTCCCCGCCGAGGTGGAGGCCGCCCTCGCCCGCGGAGAGGTCACCCCGGACGGACCGGACGGACCGGACGGACCGGACGGACCGGACGCCCCGGACGGACGGGACGGACCGGGTGAACCAGATGAACCGGGTGAACCGGACGGCCCCGGCCCCGTAGCCCGACCCCCGCTCCCGGCCGGGGCGGACACGTGAGCCCGGCCGCCGCCTCCTCTCTCGCCGACCTCGTACGGCTGCGCGCCGAGCACCCGGAGGCCATCGTGGAGGCCGCCTCCCACAGGCGCCGCAGGCCCCTCGCGCGCCCCGGCGAACAGCTGCTCATCCTCGCCGCCGACCACCCGGCGCGCGGGGCACTCGCCGTCGGCGGCCGGGCCCTCGCCATGGCGCACCGCTACGAACTCCTCGAACGCCTCTGCCTCGCCCTCTCCCGCCCCGGTGTCGACGGAGTGCTCGCCACCGCGGACATCGTGGACGACCTGCTGCTCCTCGGTGCCCTGGAGGACAAGGTCGTCATGGGCTCGCTCAACCGGGGCGGCCTCGCGGGAGCCGCCTTCGAACTGGACGACCGCTTCACCGGCTTCCGCCCCCTGGACCTCGCCCGGCGCGGATTCGACGCGGGCAAGCTGCTGCTCCGCATCGACCACGAGGACCCCGGCTCCCTCGACACCCTCCACACCGCCGCCCGAACCGTCGACGCGATGGCCGCCCACCGGCTGCCCGTCTTCGTGGAGCCCTTCCTCTGCCACCGGGAGGACGGCCGGCTCCGTACGGACCTCAGCATCCCGGCCGTCACCACCGCCATCGCCGTCGCCTCCGGGCTCGCCGGCTCGTCCGCGTACACCTGGCTGAAGGTCCCCGTCACCGAGCGCCCCGAGGACATGGCCCGGGTGATGGAGACCTCAACGCTGCCCGCCGTGCTGCTCGGCGGCGAGGTCGGCGACGACCTGGAGGGGGCGTACGAGAAGTGGCGCGGCGCCCTGCGGCTGCCGACCGTGCGCGGCCTCGTGGTGGGCCGGGCGCTGCTCTACCCGCCGGACGGGGACGTCGCGCGGGCCGTCGACACGGCGGTCGGGCTGCTCCGGCCGCGCACCACCGGTGAGGGCAGGGAGACACCATGACGACGCACCACGGCACCGACGAGGCGCACCACCGCCCCCTGCATCTGAGGAGCGGCCCCGAAGACGCCCCGTACGCCCTGGACATCGGGCCGGAGCGGGCCGGATGGGAGCGGTCGAGCCTTCGGGTGCTCGATCTGCCGCCGGGCGGAGTTCACACACTCGTCACCGGGGAGAGCGAATGGATCGTTCTGCCGTTGACCGGCGGCTGTACGGTGCACACGGCAGGTGACATCTTTGAACTCACCGGCCGTGAGAGCGTGTTCAGCGGGGTGGCCGACTTCGCGTACCTACCGCGCGATGCCACCGCACAGATCTCCTCCGGCGCGGGAGGCCGCTTCGCCCTGGCAGGAGCGAAGTGCGAGCGACAGCTCCCCGCTCGCTACGGCCCCGCGTCGGAGGTACCCGTCGAACTGCGCGGCTCCGGCATCTGCGCCCGGCAGGTCAACAACTTCGCCGCCGCCGACACCTTCCGCTGCGACCGGCTCATCGCCGTCGAAGTCCTCACCCCGGCGGGCAACTGGTCCTCCTACCCGCCGCACAAGCACGACGAGGCCGAACCCGGCGTGGAGTCGGTGCTGGAGGAGATCTACTACTTCGAACTGGAGCGCGGAGGCCCCGGCTACCACCGCGTCTCACCGTCCCGCCCCGGCGGCTCGGACGTGCTCGCCGAGGTACGCGGCGGCGACGCCGTCCTCGTCCCCGACGGCTGGCACGGTCCCTCCGTCGCACCCCCGGAGGGCGCCCTCTACTACCTCAACGTGATGGCCGGGCCGGACGAGGAACGCGCCTGGCTGATCCGCGACCACCCCGACCACGCCTGGATCAGGGAGACCTGGGACACCCAATGGGCCGACCCCCGGCTCCCGCTGTACGCCGCCCCGGAGGACCGCAGGTGACCGTCCGTCTGACCACCGCGCAAGCCCTGATCGCCTTCCTCGCCCGGCAGTACACCGAGCGCGACGGACAGCGGCAACGGCTGATCGGCGCCACCTGGGGCATCTTCGGCCACGGCAACGTCGCCGGCATCGGCCAGGCACTCCTGGAGTACGGCGACATCAAGACCTTCCAGGGCCCGGGCTTCAAAAACACCAAGACCGCCCAGGGCCCGGGCCTCAAGGACACCAACACCGCCCAGGACACCAAGACCGCTCAGGACGCCCAGGACGTCCAGGACATGCAGTGCTCCGGTTCCTCCGGGATGCCCTTCCTCCAGGGCCGCAGCGAACAGGCCATGGTCCACGCGGCCGTCGGCTACGCCCGGCAGTCCGGGCGGCTCTCCGCCCACGCCGTCACCACCTCCATCGGCCCCGGCGCCACCAACCTCGTCACCGGCGCCGCCCTCGCCACCGTCAACCACCTGCCCGTCCTCCTCCTCCCGGGCGACACCTTCGCCACCCGCCCCGCCGACCCCGTGCTCCAGCAGCTCGAAGTCCCGTACGCGGGAGACGTGTCGGTCAACGACTGCCTGCGGCCGGTCTCCCGGTACTTCGACCGGATCACCCGCCCCGAGGCGCTGATCCCCGCCGCGCTCCAGGCCGTACGCACCCTCACCGACCCGGTCTCCACCGGCGCGGTCACCCTCGCGCTCCCGCAGGACGTGCAGGCGGAGGCGTACGACTGGCCCGAGGAGTTCCTCGCCGAGCGGGTCTGGCACGTACGCCGCCCCGCCCCCGACCCGTACGAGCTGGACCGGGCCGTCCGGGCGGTGCGGGCCGCCCGCCGGCCGGTGCTCGTCGCGGGCGGCGGGGTGCGGCACAGCGCCGCCGAGGAGACCCTCGCCGCGTTCGCCCGGGCCACCGGCATCCCCGTCGCCACCACCCAGGCGGGCAAGGGCACGCTGCGCCACGACCACCCGCAGGACGTCGGCGGCATCGGCCACACCGGTACCGCCACCGCCGACGAACTGGCCCGCGAGGCCGACCTGGTGATCGGTGTCGGCACCCGCTGGACCGACTTCTCCACCGCCTCCGCCACTCTCTTCCCCGACCCGGCGACCCGGTTCGTCAACCTCAACGTCACCGGGTTCGACGCCCACAAGCAGGCCGCCCTCCCGCTCGTCGCGGACGCCCGTACCGGCCTCGAAGCGCTCGCCGCCGCCCTCGGCGCCCTCGGCCACCGGGTCGAACCCGGCTACGAGCGCGCGTACACGGCGGCCAAGGCGCGCTGGGAGGCCCGGGTGGACACCGCGTTCGCCGCCCCCGATCCCGGTGCCGCACCCACCCAGACCCAGGTCCTCGGCCTGCTGGACGCCCTCGTCACCGAGGACGACGTCCTGATCAACGCCGCCGGCTCGCTCCCCGGCGACCTGCACCAGCTGTGGCGGGCACGTTCGCCCCGGCAGTACCACGTCGAGTACGGCTACTCCTGCATGGGCTACGAGATCCCGGCGGCCATCGGCGTCCAGCTCGCCGCCCCCGGCCGCCCGGTCTGGGCGCTCGTCGGCGACGGTACGTACCTGATGAACCCGACCGAGATCGTCACCGCCGTCCAGGAGCGGCTGCCGGTCAAGCTCGTGGTGCTCGACAACCACGGGTACGCCTCCATCGGCGGGCTCTCGGCGGCCGTCGGCGGCGAACGCTTCGGCACCGACTACCGCCACCGGGACCCCGACGGCGCGTTCACCGGCGACCCGCTCCCGGTCGACCTCGCCGCCAACGCGGCCTCCCTCGGCATGCGGTCCCTGCGCGCCCGCACCGTGGGCGAACTCCGCGCCGCCCTCGCCGAGGCACGGGCCGCCGACCACCCCGTCTGCGTCCACGTCACCCTGGCCCCGCCGCCGTCCGCCCACCCCCAAGGCCCCGCCCCCGACCGTGTTCCGGGCCCCCCTCCGGCGCAGGCGTGGTGGGATGTGCCCGTGGCCGAGACGGCCACCCGCCCGGCGGCGGTGGAGGCCCGCGAGGTGTACGACCGCCGACGGGCGACCCGGTACCGCCGCCTCTGAAGCCGGGGAGGCCCAGCTCCGACACCGGGAAGTTCTGACGTTCCGAGAAGCCTGCGAAGTCTCTGAAGTCTCTGAAGTCCGAAGGAGATCGTCATGACCAGGACCGTCCACCACTGGATCGGTGGCAAGACCGTCGAGGGCACGTCGGGCGCGTACGGCCCGGTCACCGACCCCGCGACCGGCGCCGCCACCACCCGCGTCGCCTTCGCCTCCGTCGAGGAGGTGGACGCCGCCGTCACCGCCGCCAAGGCCGCCCACGCGACCTGGGGCCTCTCCTCCCTCGCGGCCCGCACCGCCGTCCTCTTCC
Source organism: Streptomyces sp. NPDC001493 (assembly GCF_053597235.1). Classification (NCBI taxonomy): domain Bacteria; kingdom Bacillati; phylum Actinomycetota; class Actinomycetes; order Kitasatosporales; family Streptomycetaceae; genus Streptomyces; species Streptomyces sp. NPDC001493. The sequence continues at coordinate 364,152 of NZ_JBSFHV010000004.1, read as the reverse complement.
GCTACCGCGCCCTGCTCGACGCCCGCCGCGACGAGATCGCCGCGCTGATCACCGCCGAGCACGGCAAGGTGCACTCCGACGCGCTGGGCGAGGTGGCCCGGGGTCTGGAGATCGTCGAGCTGGCCTGCGGCATCACCACCCAGCTCAAGGGCGAGCTCTCCACCCAGGTGTCCGGCGGGGTGGACGTCTCCTCGATCCGCCAGCCGCTGGGCGTCGTCGCGGGGATCACCCCGTTCAACTTCCCGGCCATGGTGCCGCTGTGGATGTTCCCGCTCGCCATCGCCTGCGGCAACACCTTCGTCCTCAAGCCCAGTGAGAAGGACCCGTCCGCCGCGGTGCTCCTCGCCGAACTGGCCGCCGAGGCCGGGCTGCCGGACGGGGTGCTGAACGTCGTGCACGGCGACAGGACCGCGGTCGACGCGCTGCTCACCCACCCCGACGTGGCCGCCGTCTCCTTCGTCGGTTCCACCCCGATCGCCCGCTACATCCACGCCACGGCCTCCGCGAACGGCAAGCGCGTCCAGGCGCTCGGCGGCGCGAAGAACCACATGCTGGTGCTGCCCGACGCCGACCTGGACGCCGCCGCCGACGCGGCGGTCTCGGCCGCGTACGGCTCCGCCGGCGAGCGGTGCATGGCGATCTCGGCGGTCGTCGCGGTCGGCGCGATCGGTGACGAACTGGTCGCCCGCATCAAGGACCGCGCGGAGAAGATCAAGATCGGCCCCGGCACCGACCCCTCCTCCGAGATGGGCCCGCTGATCACGGCCGCCCACCGCGACAAGGTCGCCTCCTACGTCACCGGGGCCGCCGCGCAGGGCGCCGAGGTCGTCCTCGACGGCACCGGCCACACCGTGGAGGGCTTCGAGGACGGCCACTGGATCGGCATCTCGCTGCTGGACCGCGTCTCCACCGACTCCGACGCCTACCGCGACGAGATCTTCGGCCCCGTCCTCTGCGTGCTGCGCGCCGAGACGTACGAGGAGGGCGTCGCCCTCATGAACGCCTCCCCGTACGGCAACGGCACCGCGATCTTCACCCGCGACGGCGGCGCCGCCCGCCGCTTCCAGCTGGAGATCCAGGCCGGCATGGTCGGCGTGAACGTGCCGATCCCGGTCCCGGTCGGCTACCACTCCTTCGGTGGCTGGAAGGACTCCCTCTTCGGCGACCACCACGTCTACGGCAACGACGGGGTGCACTTCTACACGCGCGGCAAGGTCGTCACCACCCGCTGGCCGGACCCGGCCGACGCCCCGTCCGGCGTCGACCTGGGCTTCCCGCGCAACCACTGAACCCGGCGCCCCGGGCCGCCCCGCGCCGCCGCCCCGCACCGCCGCCCCGGGACCCGCCGACGAACGACGCGGCGCCCCGCGGCCGGATTGCCGCGGGGCGCCGTCGATTCGTTTCCGCTCAGCCGATCGGTACGTCCCAGCCGATCGGTACTTCCCTGCCGATCGGTACCGCTCAGCCGATCGTTTCTTCCCGGCCGTGCCCGGTCAGCGCGCGCCTGCCCGGGCCGTGCCGTACCGCCTCGTCACCCGGTGGGGCCTGGCCCCTCCGGTGCGCTCAGCGGTGGTTGCCGCGACCGGGGCCGCGGTTGTCGTCACGGCCGTCACGACCGCGGTTGTCGTCGCGGCCGTGACGGCCCCACGACTTCTCGTCGATCTTCCGGCCGCGCGAGTCGCGCAGCGTGGCGGTGTCGCTGTTGTCCCAGACGTAGTTGTTGCGGTCCTGGTAGACGTCCGTGCGGCTGTCACGGCCCACACCGGTGTGGACGCGCACCGACGAACGGCCCTCGAGACGCAGGTCGAAGCGGTAGGTGCGGCGGCTCTCGTCGGTGAGCGTCCAGCCGCGCAGGTTGACGGCCTGACGGGACGTGTTGGTGACGGTCACCCACTCGTCGTTCAGCGAACGGTTGGAGCGGTTGTCGCGGCCCGGGCTGTCGTACTGGACCTTGCCCAGGACGACGGAGGAGCGCGGGGCGGGCTGGACGCGGTCGTGCCCGCGGTCGTGGCCGTCCGCGGAGGCCGGCAGAGCGGCGACCGCCAGCAGCGCGCCGGACGCGAGGACAGTAGCGGTGATCCGTCGTGCGGTACGGGACATGGGACCCCTCGGTACAGGCCCGGACGGGGAGGTCCGGGCGGTTCTCGGCCCCGGCGTTCGCTGCCGGGAGCACAGACTCTGTCCGGATTCACCGATGGCCGGAAGTCGCTCCGGAGCGCGGTTACACAGTGCAGACATTTCCGTTATGAACGGATGTAGCTGGCACTCGCCACAATCGTCGGGACCCTGTCAAATGGTGCGCAATGCACCCACCCTTGTGCCGCAAGGGTGGCGTCGGCTCCGGATGTTTCGCGCTCCGCCCGACGCCACCTTGTGTGCGCCCTGTGAAGAAGGTGGAGGAACGTAACGGCAGTTATCGGTCAAATCGAATGGGAGTCTGCATGTTTCCGACTGACTCGCCGAACCGTTCGAGGGGAGGCGGTTGTGCGGCGGCTGAACATCCGGAACGCGCCGGTCCGGGCGCCTATGCTCGCGGGATGGAGCAGAGGGAAGTCCTGAAGCGAGTGATCGGCATCCTCACCGAAGCCGGCGAGATCCAGCGGCTGCTCGAAGAGAACGTGGAGCGCGACGACGTCGACATGGAGGGCAGCGTCGTCACCGCCCTGCTGAACGAGACGATGCCGCGCATCGCGATCCCCGGGGACGCCACCGTCGAGGAGATGGCCGCTCTGATCGGCCGCGAGGTGGGCGGCGCGGTCGAGCAGCTGGTGGGGGCCTTCACGCTCGCCTACACGATGCTGGCGCGGGTGCACGACTCCGGCCAGACCGACGTCTCCTCCACCGACGTGCTCCGCGACCTCGCGCTGCAGGCCGAGAGCGGCCCCTCGGGCGACCCCGGGGACGACGCCACCGAGCGCTGACGGGCCCGCCCACCGGTCCGCCGCACCAGGGAAGAGCCGGTCCGCCGCACTGGGGAAAAGCCGGTGCGGCGGACAGGCGGGCCCGCGCACCATGGTCGGCATGACCGCACCCCAGTACGAGATCCGGGCCCGGCACACCGACACCACGGTCACCGTCCACCAGGCGTACGCACCGCACATCGGCCTGCCCGCCGCCCGCGACGGCCGCTTCCCGCCGGCCTGGAAGCGCGACCGGATGACCTGGATCAAGCCGAGCTTCCTCTGGATGATGTACCGCTGCGGCTGGGCCACCAAGGAGGGACAGGAGACGGTCCTCGCCGTCGAGATCACCCGCGAGGGGTTCGAGTGGGCCCTGGAGAACGCCGAACTCTCCCACTACGTACGCGGACTCCACCCCGACCGCGCCGCCTGGAGCCGCAGCCTCCGCCGCGCCCCCGCCCGCGTCCAGTGGGACCCCGAGCGCGACCTGCGGCTGAACCCGCTCCCGTACCGCTCGCTCCAGCTCGGCCTGTCCGGCGAGGCGGCGGCGCGGTACGCGGACGAGTGGACCGTCTCCGTCACCGACGTCACCCCGCTCGCCCGGGAGATCCACCAGCTGGTCCGCGCCGGAGACCTCGACGCGGCGACCGCCCTGCTGCCGGAGGAGAGGCCGTACGCGGGGGGAGCCGGGGCGCCCCGCCCGCGGTCAGGATGAGGGCTCAGCCGTGGGCCGTGCGGTGGGAGTCCCGCCTGTCGGGCGACGCCCGGCACGTCCCGGCGGTGATCAGTGGGGAGCCGTGATTTCCGCCCCCTCGTCCTCGTCCACCACGCCCGGCAGGGTGAAGACGAAGCGGGTGCCCGAGGTGTAGGAGGTGTCCACGGCGATCGACCCGCCGTGGTGCTCGACGATCTTCTTGCAGAGCGCCAGGCCGATGCCGTTGCCCTCGTAGCTCTCGCGGGTGTGCAGCCGCTGGAAGATGACGAAGACCCGCTCCGCGTACTCGGGCGCGATGCCGATGCCGTTGTCGGTCACCGAGATCTCCCAGAACGGGCGCTTGCTCTCCGCGCTCCCCTCACGGCCCGGATTCGGTACCGGGCGGGCGGCGACGTGGACGGCGGGCGCGGTGCCGGGCGTGCGGAACTTGATCGCGTTGGAGATCAGGTTCTGCAGCACCAGGCCGAGTTGTGTCGGCTGCCCGTGGACCACCGGCAGCTCGTCATGGGTGACGGTGGCGCCGGTCTGCTGGACGGCCACGTCCAGATCGCCGACCGTCCGCCGCACCAGGCCCGCCAGGTCGACCTGCTGGTCGTCGGTGTGGAGGCGGCCGACGCGCGAGAAGGTCAGCAGGTCGTTGATGAGGAGCTGCATGCGGTTGGCGCCGTCGACGGCGAAGGAGATGTACTGCCTGGCCCGGTCGTCGAGCTGCTCGGCGTACCGCCGTTCCAGCAGCTGGCAGAAACTGGCCACCTTGCGCAGGGGTTCCTGGAGGTCGTGCGAGGCGACGTACGCGAACTGCTCCAGCTCCTCGTTGGAGCGGCGCAGTTCGACGGTCTGGGCGTCGAGCGCCGCCCGGGCCCGGTCCTTGAGTTCGAGGTCCTCCGAGAGCCGGCGCCGCATGGCGTCCACGTCGGCGGCGAGGACCTGGATGTCGGCCGGGCCGGTGGGGATCAGCGCGTGCGCGTAGTCCCCGGAGGCGACCTTGCGGACGTCGGCCCGCAGCCGGTCCAGCGGCCGCTGCACCCCCAGCCGCAGCCCCGCGAAGGACAGGGCCATCACCGCCAGCACCACGGCGGCGATCACGATGAAGACCGTGTTGCGCATGGTGCGCACGGAGGCCAGATCACTGAGGGCCCGGTCGCGCTCCGCGGAGATGTGCTCCTGCTGGACCCTGAGCGCGGCGCGCACCGCGTCGAACTGGGACCGCCCGCTCTCCGCGCGCTGCTGGGCCAGAGCCGTCGGGTCCGCGGCGGCGGCGATGGGCCGGGCGACGGAAGCGTGCCACTTCTCCGCGAGCTCGTCCACCCGCGCGAGATCGGCCGAGGCACGTGCGTCCCCGGCCGTGAGGTTCTCCAGCTCAGCCATGGCGGTCTTCTGCTGGGCCAGACCGGCGCGGTAGGGGTCGAGGAACTCCGCGTCCCCGGCCAGGCCGTAACCGCGGATGCCCGTCTCCTGGTTGACCAGTGCCGCCTCCATGCGCACCGAGGAGATCAGTGCGGGGGACCAGCGGCCGATGAGCCGCTGATTGACCGCCGTGGACCGGACCAGGGCCCAGGTACCGCAGCTGCCGAGCACGAGCAGCACCACCAGGGCCACGGTGGTGCCCGTGACGAGCCAGCGGCTGGTGCTCCAGCCGGGCCGGTCCCGCTCCGGCCGGAGCTCGGCCGGCCGGGAACCCTCTTCGGCGCTCTGCACGGTGGTTTGCCTCTCGCTCGGCTGGGAAACGGTGGGTGGATCACGGGCTCCAGTACCCACCGGAGCGCGGGTCACCCTACCCCGACGACAACGCAGGTTGTCGGGGGCCTTCCCCTCCGGCTACGGTGCGGCCATGACAGTGGAGACCTCGGCGCGTCCCGGGACCGACGAGCTCGCCGACCGCGCGCGCCGCGCGGTCGCGGACCTGGCGCAGCGCCTGGCGCTGGAGCCGGACGCCGTCCCGTACGGGGAGGACCGCGACGCCAGCGGCACCCCGGCGGACGAGAACTGGACCGACCCGCTGGCCGCCCTGCGTGCGCTGGCCCTCCTCAGCCGCGCGGTGGACGAGTGCGCCGCCCGGGCGGCCCGCGCCGCCGTCGACGAGGGGGCGGGCTACCCGCAGCTGGGCAGCGCCTGGGGCGTCAGCCGGCAGGGAGCCCGCAAACGCTGGCCCGGCCTGGTCTTCACCCAACGACCCCCCTCCCGACCCCTGCCCAACGATCACCGGAGCCCCCACATGAACGGCCTTGCACCCCGGCGCACCTACACCGTCCTGCTCGTGGAGGACGACGTGGCCGACGCCATGCTCATCGAGGAGGCCCTGATCGAGCGCGGGATGGCGCGGGGCATCAACCGGGTCGACGACGGGGTGTCCGCCCTGGAGTACCTGCGCGACCCCGCGAAGGACCGCCCGGACCTGATCGTGCTCGACCTCAACATGCCCCGCATGAACGGCCGCGAGCTGCTCGGCGTGCTCAAGAACGACGAGCAGCTCTCCAGCATCCCGATCGTGGTCCTCACCACCTCGGCCGCGCCCGACGACGTCCAGGACGCCTACACGCAGCACGCCAACGCCTACGTGACCAAGCCGGTCAACCTGGACGACTTCGTCCACACCGTCCAGAGCATCGACAGCTTCTTCCTGGAGACCGCCGTCCCGCCCCAGCACCGCCTGGACGGCTGAGAACACCGGCCCCGGGGCGCGTACCGCGTCCGCAGTACGCGCCCCGGGGCCGTACCTCTCAAGGAGGCCGGGCGGTTCCGCCCTCCGGCCCGGGGAACGCCCGCCGCCCGGCTTTAGGGTCGTGACATGGAGACCTCTACCGCACGACGGCTCCGGTGGCCCCGCGCGCGCGGCCGATGGGCGGCGGCCGTCGCCGCACTCGTCGTGCTCGCCGGCGCCGGCACCTGGACCGCCGTGGCCGACGACGGCACACCCGTCGTGCACCACCAGGACCGGACGATCCGCGACGGCGGAGTGCCCCTGGACACCACGTACTTCACCGCCGGCGGCGGCGGGCGGCGCCCCGCCGTACTGCTCGGCCACGGCTTCGGCGGCAGCAAGGACGACGTGCGCGCCGAGGCCGAGAAGCTCGCGACGGACGGGTACGCGGTCCTCACCTGGTCGGCGCGCGGGTTCGGCAGGTCCGGCGGAAAGATCGGCCTCAACGACCCCGGTGCCGAGGTCGCGGACGTCTCCCGCCTCATCGACTGGCTCGCCGCCCGCCCCGAGGTCGAGCTCGACGGCAAGGGCGACCCGCGCGTCGGCGTCACCGGCGCCTCGTACGGCGGCGCGGTCTCCCTCCTCGCCGCCGGGTACGACGACCGGGTGGACGCCATCGCGCCCGTCATCACCTACTGGAACCTCGCCGACGCGCTCTTCCCGGACGGGGTGTTCAAGAAGCTCTGGGCCGGGATCTTCGTCAGCAGCGGCGGTGGCTGCGAGAAGTTCGAGCCCCGGCTCTGCGCGATGTACGAACGTGTCGCGGCGAGCGGCGTACCGGACGCCGAGGCTCGCGCCCTGCTGACGGAACGTTCGCCCTCCGCCGTCGCCGACCGTATCGACGTGCCCGCCCTCATCGTGCAGGGCCAGACCGACTCGCTCTTCCCCCTCGGCCAGGCCGACGCCATGGCGAAGGCCGTCTCCGGCAACGGCGCACCGGTCTCCGTCGACTGGATCGCCGGCGGCCACGACGGCGGCGACACCGAGGACGCCCGCGTCCAGAACCGGATCGGCTCCTGGTTCGACCGCTACCTCAAGGGCGACAAGGGTGCCGACACCGGCCCCGCCTTCCGCGTCACCCGCACCGGCGGCGTCGACTCCACCGACGGGGCCGCCCTCACCAGGGGCGCGAGCGCCGACACCTACCCCGGACTGCGCGGCGGCGCCCAGGAGTTCGCCCTCGAGGCGACCGGCTCCGGCCCGGACACCCCGACGGCCGGCAGCACCCCGGCCGACGGAAGCACCGCGAGCGCCGGAAGCACCCCGGCCGACGGCAGCCCCCCGGCCGCCCCGAACACCGTGACCGTCCGGAACCCGGCCGGGGGCAGCCCGCCCGCGATCTCCGCCGTCCCCGGACTCGGCGCCGGACTCTCCCAGCTCTCCTCCCTCGGCGTCGGCCTCTCCCTGGACTTCCCCGGCCAGCACGCCACCTTCGACAGCGCCCCGCTGACCTCCTCGGTCCGCGCCACCGGCACCCCCACGGTGAAGGTCACCGTCAAGGCCCGCACCGGCGACGCCGTCCTCTTCGGCAAGGTGTACGACGTCGCGCCGGACGGCAAGCGCCAGGAGCTGCCCGCCCAGCTCGTCGCCCCCTTCCGGATCACCCCCGACCAGCAGGGCAGGCCCGTCGAGCTGACCCTGCCCGCCGTCGACCACGCCTTCGACGCCGGACACCGCCTCCGCCTGGTGCTCTCCGCGACCGACCTCGGCTACGCGTCACCGGCCGAGCCGAACACGTACACCGTGACCGTCGACGGCCCGCTCTCCGTACCCACCGACGCCGGACTGACCGCGGCGGCCGCCGGACTCCCCTGGTGGACCTGGGGACTTCCGGCCGCCGCCCTCCTGATCGCCGCCGTCCTGCTGCTCACCGCGCGCCGCCGCACCGCGACGCCCGCCCCGGACCCGGCGCTCGCGGGCGTACCGCTCCAGATCTCCGGGCTCGCGAAGAAGTACGCGGGCGCGGCGGACCGTTACGCCGTCAAGGACCTGGGCTTCCGTGTCGAACAGGGGCAGGTGCTCGGACTCCTCGGCCCCAACGGCGCCGGGAAGACCACCACCCTGCGGATGCTGATGGGCCTCATCACCCCCGACGCGGGCGAGATCCGCGTCTTCGGCCAGGCCATCCGGCCCGGCGCCCCGGTACTCTCCCGCGTCGGCGCGCTCGTCGAAGGCGCCGGTTTCCTGCCGCACCTGAGCGGCCGCGCCAACCTGGAGCTGTACTGGCAGGCCACCGGCCGCCCCGCCGAGGACTCCCGCATCGACGAAGCGCTGGAGATCGCGGGCCTCGGCGACGCGCTCGCCCGGGCCGTACGCACCTACTCCCAGGGCATGCGCCAGCGCCTCGCCATCGCCCAGGCCATGCTCGGCATGCCCGACCTCCTCATCCTCGACGAGCCGACCAACGGCCTCGACCCGCCGCAGATCCGCGAGATGCGGGACGTGATGATCCGTTACGCGGCCGGCGGCCGGACCGTCATCGTCTCCAGCCACCTCCTCTCCGAGGTCGAACAGTCCTGCACCCACCTCGTGGTCATGGACCGGGGGCGGCTCGTCCAGGCCGGTCCCGTCGCCGAGATCACCGGCTCCGGCGACATGCTGCTCGTCACCACCGCCGAGGAGGTCACCGAACCGGTGCTCCGCAAGATCGAGGCGCTCGCGGGCGTCGCCTCCGCGGTCCCCACCGAGGACGGGCGGGGGCTCCTCGTACGGCTCGACGGCGCCACCACCGCCTCGCTGATCGCCGAACTCGTCCGGCTCGACGTGCCGCTCACCGGTGCCGGACCGCACCGCCGCCTGGAGGACGCGTTCCTCACCCTGATCTCCGGAGGCTCCGCATGAGCGACGTCCTCACCGGCCCCGGTACCTCCCCCGGCTCCGGCCCCGCCGGAACCACGGAGGCACCCGGCGCACCCGGCTACCACCCCCGGCGCACCCTCCCGCTCCGCGTCGAGGCGATGCGGCAACTGCGCCGCCGCCGCACCCTGCTCATGGGCGGGGTGCTCGCGGCCCTCCCCTTCATCCTGATCGTCGCCTTCGCCATCGGCGGCACCCCCGGCTCCCGGGGAGGCTCCGGGGCCGACCGGATCAACCTGATGGACACCGCCACCGCCTCGGCGGCCAACTTCGCCGCCGTCAACCTGTTCGTCTCGGCGGGCTTCCTGCTGGTGGTGCCGGTGGCGCTGTTCTGCGGGGACACCGTGGCCTCCGAGGCGAGCTGGTCCTCACTGCGCTACCTCCTCGCCGCCCCCGTCCCGCGCACCCGGCTGCTGTGGAGCAAGCTCGTCGTCGCCCTCGGCTTCAGCCTGGCCGCGATGGTGCTGCTCCCGCTGGTGGCCCTCGCGGCCGGAGGGGCGGCCTACGGCTGGGGACCGCTCCAGCTGCCGACCGGCGGCGAACTCGCCCAGTCCGCCGCGCTGCCCCGGCTCGCGCTGGTCGTCGCCTTCGTCTTCGTCTCCCAACTCGTCACCGCGGGACTGGCGTTCTGGCTGTCGACGCGGACGGACGCACCGCTGGGCGCGGTGGGCGGCGCGGTCGGCCTGACCATCGTCGGCAACGTCCTGGACGCGGTCACCGCACTCGGCCACTGGCGCGACTTCCTGCCCGCGCACTGGCAGTTCGCCTGGGCCGACGCCCTCCAGCCCGAACTGGAGTGGGGCGGCATGATCAAGGGCTCGGCCGTGTCGGTGACGTACGCGCTGATCCTCTTCGCCCTGGCCTTCCGGGGATTCAGCCGCAAGGACATCGTGTCGTAGGCCCCGGGCCGGTCCGGACACCGCTCCGTGAGGAGCCCGTGTCCGGACCCTGATGTTCCGCGTCCCGGACGCCCCTCGGCGGCGTTCCGTCACCGCATCGAGATTCATCCGCAACCGGTTCGACGGCTCCCGGCGGCCCCCTCGCGCGTCACATTCACAGACGTCGACGACATGGGGGCCAGAGATGAACCACGGCACATCGAGACGCCCGGCGGGCCGGGCACGGGCGGGCGCGGCACTCGCCGCCCTGCTGGTGAGCGCCGCACTCCTCGCCGGATGCTCGGCGAGCGGCTCGGGCAACCATGCGTCCGAAGGCTTCGCCGCGGACAAGCGCGGCGGCCCGGTACCCGCGGCCACCGCGCCGGGCGACGCGGGCGAGCAGGCGAAGGGGGACGAGGCCGCGCCCGACTACCTCTCCACCTTCGCGCTCGACGTGGACACCGCGAGCTACGGATACGCGCGCCGCGTCCTCGGCGACGGGCAGCTCCCGAAGCCGGAGACCGTGCGGCCCGAGGAGTTCGTCAACAGCTTCAAGCAGGGGTACGAACGCCCCAGCGGCAACGGCTTCTCCGTCAGCGTCGACGGAGCCCGCGCCGGGGGAGGGGCGGACGGCTGGTCCCTGCTGCGGGTCGGCCTGGCGACCAAGGCCGCCGACGACACCTCGCCGAGACCGCCCGCCGCCCTCACCTTCGTCGTCGACATCTCCGGCTCCATGGCCGAGACCGGCCGCCTGGACCTGGTGCGATCCTCGCTCGCGTACCTCACCGAGCAACTGCGCGACGACGACTCGGTGGCCCTGGTCACCTTCAGCGACGAGGCCGAGACCGTCATCCCGATGACCCCGCTGAGCGGCCACCGCACGAAGATCCGGGAGGCCGTCGAGTCGCTCCGCACGGACAGCGCCACCAATGTCGCCGCCGGGGTGGAACGCGGCTACGACGAAGCCGTCGAGGGCCGCCGAAAGGGCGCGACCAACCGGGTCGTCCTCCTCTCCGACGCCCTCGCCAACACCGGCGAGACGGACGCCGACGCGATCCTGGAGCGGATCGACAGCTCACGGCGCGAGTACGGCATCACCCTCTTCGGCGTCGGCGTCGGCAGCGACTACGGCGACGCCCTGATGGAACGCCTCGCCGACAAGGGCGACGGCAACACCACCTACGTCTCCGACGAGGCCCAGGCCCGCAAGGTCTTCGTCGACCAGCTCCCGGCCCACGTCCAGCTGCGCGCCCGCGACGCCAAGGCGCAGGTGGCGTTCGACCGCGAGACGGTCCAGCAGTTCAAGCTCATCGGGTACGAGGACCGGGCCGTCGCCGACGAGGACTTCCGCGACGACAACGTGGACGGCGGCGAGGTCGGCCCCGGGCACACGGTGACCGCGCTCTACGCCGTACGCCTGCGCGAGAAGGCCTCCGGCCACGTCGCCACCGCCACCGTGCGCTGGCTCGACCCGGCGACCCGCAAGGCGCGGGAGGCGACCGGTTCGGTGGAGACCGGCGCCATCGACGGAGCGCTCTGGGGCGGCTCCGACGAGCGCCTCCAAGTGACCGCGGTGGCCGCCTACTTCGCCGACATCCTGCGCGGGGGATCCCTTCCCGGCGCCCCGGGGCTCGGTGAACTCACGTCCCGTGCGCGGAAACTGGCCGCCGAGACCGAGGACGGCTCGGTGGCCAAGCTGGCCGACGCCATCAGCCAGGCTGCCGCACTCACGGGCGGGACGGGCGGGATGCCGAGCGCACCGGCAGAGGGCGAGATGGGCTGAGGGGCGGTCCGGACGGAACCGGCGGGGCGGGGCGGCCGAACCCATGGGCCGCCCCGGCTCCGCCGCTTCCCCTTCTCACACGTTCGGGACCTTGAGCTTCGCCCAGCTGTCCTCGCCCGGGACACCGTCGGCCGCGTCGCCGACGTACCCGAGCTTGCGCTGCCAGGCGGCGTACGACGCACGGTCGGACGCCGACCAGGTGGGCCCGGGCCCGACCGCGTACAGGTCGCAGCCCTCCGCCACGAGCCGCTTGCCCATGGCGGTGATGATCGGACTGTTGCGTCCGATGGTGAAGAACCCGGCCCCGGGGAACGGCTCGTACGGCTCCGGGATCGGCCCGTCCGGGCCCGCGCCGAGCCGGACCCCGACCCGGTCGCGCATCGCGGACATCGGGAAGCCGCGCGGGTCGACCTTCCCCGGCTGCCACTCCAGGTGCCCGATCACCGAACGCTCGGACCACTTGTGGGCGCGGCAGAGCGCCGCCGACGCCCGCTCGATCGCCAGCAGTTGGGCGACCGGCCAGGGGTCCTGGCCGTCGCCGAGGTTGATGCACTCGAAGCCGTAGAAGTGGGTGTTGCCGTCCGTGTTGGCCTCGTTGTCGGCGGGCAGATCCGCCGCCTCGGCGACCACCGCGCGCAGCACGTCGTCGTCGCCGAGCCCGGCGTGGTTGGCACGGCCGTTGCCCACCAGGTGGACCGTGCCCTCCTTGTCGATGACCCCGTGGCAGAGCGGCCCGGGGAGGTCGGAGCGTCCGGAGTAGCAGAGCTCCACGGAGCTCGCGACGCCGGAAGTGACGGTGTGATGGATCATCACGCCGTTGACCGGGCCCCAGGGGCCCTTGTGGTCACGGTTGTTCGTGCGCCAGCTCTTGTACTCCACCACCTTCAGCCCCTCATCGCGGAGGGCCTTGAGCAGGGTGTCGGCGGACAAGGGGGTTGCCATGGTGGTGCTCCCTCGGTGCTTCGTCTGCGCGGTCGTGCGGAATGCGGTCGTGCGGAACGCGGTCGTACGAAAACGGTCATACGGCCGTGGTCGTACGGAACGCGGTCGTACGGGGATCTTGTGCCCCTCCGTGACCCGCTCCCAACCATCGGTCACCGGGACGAGGGGGCGCGCAGCGTATCGCGGCACGCCCCGCCCCCGTGGCCGAAGAGCCCGATCCCCGCCCTACCGGGTGACCCGCACCCGCGTACGCAGCGGCAACTCCGCGGACGAGCGCCCCACCGCGAACTCGTACGACCCCGGCAGCAGCGTCCAGCCGTCCTCCACGGACCGCCACACCGCCAGCGCCTCCCGGGGCACGTCCAGGGTGACGACGGCCGAACGGCCCGGCTCCACCGTCACCTTGGCGAACGCCTTGAGCTGCGACGGGGGTTCGCCCGCCGCCGCCGGGAAGGTGACGTACAGCTGCACGACCTCGCTGCCCGCGCGGGACCCGGTGTTGCGGACCCGCACGGTCGCCCGGTGACCGGAACCGGCCCGTTGGACCTTCAGCTCGGAGAGGGCGAAGGTGGTGTACGACAGGCCGTGGCCGAACGGGAAGAGCGGCTGCTCGCCCGACTGCGTGTACCAGCGGTACCCGACGGCCAGCCCCTCGTCGTAGTAGACCTGCTTGCCGTCGCCGGGGAACTCCACCGGCCGCTTGGCCGGCCCCTGCGTCTCCGTCGCCGGGAAGGTCTCGGGGAGCCGGCCGCCGGGCTCCGCGTCGCCGAAGAGCATCGCGCCCACCGCGTTGCCCTGCTCCTGGCCCCCGTACCAGTTGGCGATCACCGCCGGAACCTCCGGCAGCCACGGCATCAGCACGGCCCCCGAGGTGTTGAGCACCACGACGGTACGGGGGTTGGCCGCGGCGACCGCGGCGATCAGCTCGTCCTGGTCGGCGGCGAGGGACAGGGTGGAGCGGTCCATGCTCTCGGCCGTCACGTCCACCACGACCACCACCGCCACCTCGGCCGCGGCTGCGGTGGCGGCCGCTTCGGCGATCAGCCGGTCCTGCCCCGGCTGGTGGCCCACCCGCAGGCTCGCGGTGCCGGAGGTGTGGCGGTAGGTGACCTCGATGGAGTGCGGGCCCTCGGTGAGGGTCACGAAGCCGTTCTGCACCACCTCGGCCCCGGTCGCGTAATCCGCCACGACCGTCCCGTCGATGGTGAGCACCACCGCCCCGCCGCCGCTCAGCGAGAACCGGTACCGGCCGGTGACGGACGCCGTGTACGTACCGCTGTACCGCGCCGACCAGGCACCGGTCCGGCCGCTCACCGGGGGCGGCGCGGCCGTCCAGTCGAGGCGGTCGGTGACCGTGGTGGCGAGGACCGTGCCGGTGAGGTCGGCCGAGGCGTAGTAGACCGCCCGCAGCCCCGTCCCCAGGGCGGACGCGGGTACGGCGGGCAGGGCGCCGACCCCGAGGGTGCCGCGCGCGTACGTCACCGGGACGCTCACCGGGGCGCTCGCGGCGCGGGCCGTGATCCCGGCGAGCGGGGTCACCACCCCGCCGTACGGGTTCACGCTCCCCGAACCGCCGCCGTGCGACCGGTACCCCGCACCGGCCGCGTCCCCGATCACCGCCACGGACCGGGGGGCGGCGAACGGCAGCACCCCGCCCGCGTTCTTCAGCAGCACACTGCCCTGGACCCCGATCCGACGGGCCAGCAGCCGGTTCTCCTCGGTGGAGACGACCGTGTCCAGCAGCGTCAGCGGGTCGGGGAGCGGGTGGTCGAACAGCCCGACCCGGTACATCGCCGTCAGCACCTGCACGGCCATCGTGTCGAGCGTCTCCCCGGTGACCGAGCCCCGCGCGACCGCCGAGGCGAGCGCCGTACCGAGGTACGTGGACCCGGGCATCTCGGTGGTGGACCCCGCCTCGGCGGTCCGCACCGTGCTGTGGGTGCCGCCCCAGTCCGACATCACCATGCCGTCGAAGCCCCAGCCGTCCCGCAGCACGTCCTGGACCAGGGTGCGGTTCTCGTGCGTCCAGACCCCGTTGACCTTGTTGTACGCGGTCATCACCGCGCCCACACCGCCCTGTTGGACGGCGGCGCGGAACGCCGGGAAGTAGATCTCGTGCAGCGCGCGCGAGGACACCACCACGTCGATCGAGTGCCGCAGCGTCTCCTGGTTGTTGGCCGCGAAGTGCTTCACCGTCGCGATGACGTGCTGCGACTGGATGCCCCGTACGACGGGCGCCGCCAGCGCCGCGTTGAGGTGCGGGTCCTCCGTGAACGTCTCGAACGACCGGCCCCACCGGGGCGTCCGCAGGATGTTGACGCACGGCCCCAGCGCCACGTTGTGCCCCTTGGCCGCCTGCTCACCCCCGTACGCCCGCCCGTACGTCTCCGCCGCGGCCGGGTCCCAGGTCGCCGCCAGCGCCTTCGAGCAGGGCCACTGGGTCACCCCCGTCGACCCGTTCCCCACTCCGCTCGGCCCGTCCGCCAGGATCGTCGCGGGGATGCCGAGCCGCTCGTTGCCCGGCACCTTGCCGATGTACCCGGGCCTGGCGACGACCTCCTTGACGTTCACCCCGTGCAGCAGGGCGATCTTCTCGTCCGTCGTCATCCGCCCGACCAGCTCGACCGCCTTCGCCCGGGCCGCCGCCGACCCGGGCTGCGTCACGGGACCCACGGACACGGGTGCGGCTCCTTCGACGGCCGGGGCTTGGACGGCCGGGGCTTCGACGCCCTTGGCGCCGTTGCCGCCTCTGCTGCTCGCGCCCGAGTCCTTGTCCGAGGCGGCGGCCCCCGGTCCCACGACGGCGAGGCCGGCGGCGACCGTACCGGCACCCCCCAGTCTCAGCAGCGAACGACGACTGACCCGCATGGCCTCTCCCGGTGTTGGATGCCAGGAACGTAACGGCCGGTGGCACGCGGGCCCGGGAGGCACCAGCGATGATCACGGTTCCGGTACACCGATGCAGCCACGCGCGACCGGGGTCCCGCCCGCCGCCCCCACCTGGCGGGCGGGACCGGGGTGGGCCGTCGCGTCCACGGCCGCACGGCGCCGCCGATGCCGACGCCGTGCAACCGATCGCCTTCTCAGGTGCAGGGAACGCCGTTCAGGGCGAAGCCCGTCGGGGCGGCGCCGGGCACGCCGGATCCCTGGAATCCGAAGGACACCGAACCGCCCGGCGAAATCGCCTTGTTGTGACCGGCGTCGGTGGCCGTCACGGCCGCGCCGGTCTGGGTGGCGGTCGCGTTCCACGCGCTGGTGACCTTCTCCGCGCCGGCGAAACTCCAGACGAGGCGCCAGCCGTCCACCGCGGTGGTGCCGGTGTTGCGGATGGTGACGTCGGCGGTGAAGCCGCTGCCCCAGGAGGAGCCGACCTTGTAGGAGACGGCGCAGCCGGCGCCCGGAGCGGGCGTCTGGGTGGGAGTCGGCGTGGGCGTCGGGGTCGGGGTCGGCGTCGGGGTCGGGGTCGGCGTGGGAGTGGGTGTGGGCGTCGGGGTGGGGGTCGGGGTGGGGGTGGGGGTCGGGCCGGATCCGTCCGGCAGCGCTCCCCACTGGGATACGCCCCCGTCCAGCAGCACCAGGTTCGGCGCGTCCGCCGGGGTGGCGCCCGGTGTGGTGGGCAGGCCCTGGAGGGACCAGTCGTTCGACGGGTCCCAGGCGCCCGAGGAACTGATGCGGAACTGGACCTCCTTGCGGTACGCCGACTGCCCGGCCGGCGCGATCACCGTGTTCGAACAGTCCACGCTCACGTAGTACACGTTGCCCGCGTACAGCGTGGGGCCGCTCGCGGTACCGCACTGGTTGTAGTTGGTGGTGACCGTGATGGCCGTCGGCGAGACTCCCGGTTCCAGCGTGAAGTAGTACCGCAGGGACGCCTTCGTCAGCGATCGGGCGGGCCAGGCCGACTTGTTCACCAGGTACGCCTTGATCTCGGTGAAGTTGCTCCCGGAAGCGTTCACCGAAGCCTGCGCCAGCACCTGCGGCCCGTCCGGCTGCTCGGCCGGCGGGAAGGCGGCGAGCGGGGCGCCGCCGTACTCGGCGTAGAGGCGCGCGAGGGCTCCGGTGAACGCCGCGTTGTAGTCGGTGGCCACCTCGTTGTTGGTGTAGTTCTGCCGGTCGTCGGTGTAGGCGTCGTCGGCTGCGCTCGGACCGCCGACGAGGGCGCCGTACAGGACGTGGCGGCTTTCGACGGGGCTGGTGATCTGGTCGGTCCACGAGCCGTGCGAGGTGCGGTGGTGCGGTTTGGTGGGAGGAGTGTTGCCGAACCCGACGACGTAGCTCGCCCCGCGCGGGTTGTCGCCGAGCGCGTAGTCGATCTGGCGCACCGCGAAGTCGTGGTAACGCGCCTTGCGAGTCGCGTCGCCCGTCAGCCAGTCGCTGTAGGAGAGCGCGGCGAAGGCGGTGTTGGCCGCGTACCGCAGGGAGCCCCACGAGTCCAGCACGGCCTCGCCGCCGGGTGAGTAGCGGACCTTCGCGCCGTCCACCCCGGACGTCCACCAGTCCAGCCACCGGTTGGTGTCGTCGATGTACTTCTGCTTCCCGGTGATCTTGGCGAGCAGCACGTAGGAGCCGTAGGAGGTGTCGTCCCAGGAGAGGGTCCACCGGTAGGAACGGGTGGTGGTCTGCGGCTCGGTGGAGAGGCCGTCGTAGTACTGCTCGGCCTTGGCGAGATAGGCGGCGTCACCGGTGGCCCGGTAGAGCCAGACGGCACCCCACACCAGCTCGTCCTGGTACCCGCTCCACGAGTTGTAGTACGACTTAGCGTCCGTGATGCAGTCGCTGTACTTGCCCCGGTAGGTGTCGGCGAACGCGTACAGCTGCTTCGCGTGGGTGACCAGCTTCGCCGCGTAGGCCGGGTCGTCGTCGGCGAACAGCATTGAGGAGGAGGCCATCGCGGCGGCCGTCTGCCCGGCGAGGTCCGTACCGGGGCAGGAGGCGTCGATCCGGTAGGCGGGCCGGGTCATCGGCATCACCTCGGCCGGGCCCCACCACTTGTGGTCGTCGGCGCCGTTTCCCACCTGGCCGTACAGCACGTTCGGAGACGGGTGCGCCTTGACGAAGTAGTCGTTGACGAAACGCAGACTGTCCTTGAGGTACTTCAGCTGCCCCGACGCGGCGTACGCGGCCTTCTGCTCGACGCCGCCCCAGGCCAGGACGGTGGCGCTGTACGCCATGGGCAGACCGAACTTGACGTGGTCGCCGGCGTCGTACCAGCCGCCGGTCAGGTCGAGACCGGCGTCCTTGCCGTCGTCCAGACCCGAGTCGCCGCGCCAGGAGACCCGGTTGTCGTCGGGCAGACGGCCGGAGCGCTGGGCCTCGTAGAAGAAGAGCGACTTCTGCAGCGCCTCGCCGTAGGCGAACTTGGGGGCGGCCACGGCAGGGGTCGCGGCGAGCGGCGTGAGGGCGGCGGCGAGCAGGGCGGTCACGGCGGCGAGAGCGACGCCCCAGCGGGATCGAGTCCCCGACGTGGGACGTGAACGCGGCAGCAGCCCGCGAAGCGGACGCCCGATCCGCTGCTTTACATGTGCCTGACAAATCATCGATGTCTTCTTTCCGTGGGGAGTGTCGGCCATGGGCAGCGGCGGCGAGGCGTGATGGGAGCGCTCCCGCGCCTCAGACTGCCGCGCTGTGAAACGAAGCGGCAATGTGTGAACACGCCACTTCCGCGCCGTGTGGCCGAAACTGTGCGCTCCCCGAGCAGGCCTCCCGCCCCGGCCGCCCGCCTTGGTGGCCGGGGTGCGCTGACCGGGGTCGGTCACGGGGGTCGCGCCCCGTCCTCGTAAGACATCCGACGTCACGTTGGTGTACGGCCGTTGACAGGACGTCACCCCGCTCCCAATATGGGAGCGCTCCCATCGGCGGGACCGGTCCGCCGACCCGCACGTGCCCGACCGCACCGCGCACACGTCTCGCCTTTCGCGCCGCCCGCGCGGAACGTTCCGCTGCCCGGACGACGCTTTCGCCTGCCACGCCGGCCGTACGCCTGCTCAGCCGGCACGGCCCGATATCCACTGACCCGCTCGTGACGACGGACCACCCAGTGAGGACTCCCATGCCAGCACCGCACGGACCCGGCCGCCCGGCCGCCACCGGCTTACGCCCCCTCGCACGCGGCGCGGCCGTTCTGGCCGTGGCCTCAGCCCTGCTGACGTCGCTGGTCGGCGTCGCGCCCGCCGCGTCGTCGGCGACCGACCCCGCGGACGTGGACGTCCAGGTCAACGCCCAGGCGGCGCTGGGCCGGCTGTCGGACACCGCCCGCGGCGTCAACGCGGCCGTGTGGGACTCGCACATGAACGATCCCGAAGTGGCCGAGCTGATGAAGGCGGCCGACGTGGGGGCGATGCGCTACCCCGGCGGTTCGTACTCGGACATCTACCACTGGGAGACGCACACAGCGCCTGGTGGCTACGTCGCCCCGGGCACCGGTTTCGACGCCTTCATGGGTACCGTCGCCGCCACCGGCGCACAGCCCATCCTGATCGCCAACTACGGTTCGGGCACGCCCGAGGAGGCGGCCGGCTGGGTCAGGTACGCGAACATCACGAAGAAGTACGGCGCGAAGTACTGGGAGATCGGCAACGAGATCTACGGCAACGGCCACTACGGCAGCGGCTGGGAGCACGACGACCACCAGGACAAGAGCCCTGCCGAGTACGCCCGCCAGGTCCGCGCCTACGCCGCGGCCATGAAGGCCGTCGACCCGACCGTCAAGATCGGCGCAGTCCTCACCGCTCCGGGCGAATGGCCGGACGGTGTGACCGGCGACGGGGACTCCGGTGACTGGAACAACACCGTGCTGCCCGAAGTGGCCGACGTCATCGACTTTGTGAGCGTCCACTGGTACGCCGGAGGATCCGACACCACCGCCGCGGACGCCTCGGCCAAGCTGGCCAGGCTGCCCGGTGAACTGCGAGAGGTACGCAACCAGCTCGACCGTTACGCGGGCGCCGACTCACCGGGCATCGGCATCGCGCTCACCGAGATCAACACCAACACCGGTGGCGCCCGGCTCACCGCCCGTTCCAACGGACTCTTCGCCGCGGACGCGTTCATGACGGCTCTGGAGAACGGCGTCTTCAACGTCGACTGGTGGAACACCCACAACGGCGTCGGCGAGATCACCACCGTCGACGGCGAGACCGACTACGGCGACATGGGGATGCTCTCCAGCGGTGCCTGCAACGGCGACGTGTGCGAACCGGCGCCGAACACGCCGTTCCACCCCTACTACGGCATGAAGATGACCAGCCGACTGGGCACCGCGGGCGACACCATGGTCGCCGCCGCGTCCTCCGCGCAGGACGTCTCGGCACACGCGGTTCTCCGTCGCGACGGGCGGCTGAGCGTCCTGCTCGTCAACAAGAACCCGGACGCCGCCCGGACCGTGGACCTCGACTACGCGGGCTTCACTCCGGCCGCCACCGCGCCCGAAGGCAGCCGCTACGCACCGGGCGACACCGACATCACCGCGCTCGCAGCCGGGGAGACGTCCGCCTCCCGGGTCACCGTGCCGGCGTACGGACTGCTCTCCCTCACCCTCGAACCGCAGGCCGGCACCGGGCCGGGAGCCTCGGCCGCCGGAGCCCCGGGCACCCCGAAGCTGGAGGGGGTGACCGACACCACCGCGAGCCTGTCCTGGGGGAGCGCGACGGGCGCCGCCCGCTACCTCGTCCAGGAGCGCGACGGCGCGCACACCCACCTGATCGGTGAGTCCACCGGCACGTCCGTGACCCTGCGGAACCTGCCCCCGGGCAGCACCCACACGGTCAACGTGCTGGCAGCCGACGCCTCGGGACGGCTCTCCGCCGCGTCCTCCCCGCTGACCTTCACCACCGGCGTCCCGTCGAACGCGTCCTGCTCGGTGACCTACCACCGTGACTCGAGCTGGGGCAACGGCTTCGTGTCCACCGTCACCGTCCGCAACCTCTCCGACGCGCCGATCACCGGCTGGACCGTCGACTGGGACTGGCCGACCGGGACCCAGACGGTAGGTTCCGGCTGGAACGCCACGTTCTACCAGACCGGCTCCCACGTGCGGGTGACCGCACCCGACGGCGCGGGGCCACTGGCCCCGGACGGCGGCTCCACGGTCTCCTTCGGATTCGTCGGCGCCAACGACGGACCCAACCCGGACCCGACGGTCTTCCGCCTCAACGGGGCTGTCTGCGCTCGCGGCTGACGCCCCGTCTGCCCCATCCCGCGACCTTGCCCCCAGGCCCACCCTCCCGCGCGGACCATTCCTGCGGTGGGGTGGGCCTGAGCGGGAGGGACGGTCCGCCCCCGCCCTGCCCTACCCCGACGCGCTTGCCGTCCAAGGTGCGGGGAACCCCCTGGACGAGAGCTGGCAGAGCCTCATCGAGCGGTCCTGCAGAACGCCGCGCTCACGACGGCAGGGAGAACCGAACACGAGCACCTGGGCCGGTCGGCAGGCGGTTTTGGCGGCACCCCGGCCAGTACTCCGAGCTGCGGCGTGGCCCGGTCGGGCGCGGCTGAATTTTCGCCGGATGGAAGAGTTCCGGCCTCTTTGCCGTTCCGCGGACACGGAAAGCGGAGTTCGACGCTCACTCAGAAGCCCCCTCCTCTACTGTGATCGCATGAGCGAAGATCACTCCCTCTCGCTGTCGCCCCTTCGTGCGCTGGTGCCGCACGAGAAGTGGGCGGAGCTGACGCGGAATCCGACCCAGACCTACCTTGCCGGTCGAGCGTTGCTGCGCCAGGGCGACAGGGGAACTCACGTGCTTGCACTGGTCAATGGGTTGGTTAAGGTAGTCCGAACCGACCGCGACGGGCGGCAGCGGCTACTTGCCTTTCGGGGGCCTGGCGAGATCCTGGGTGAGATGGCGCTCCAAGGCGCCGGCATGCGAATGGCTAGTGTGTGGGCAATGAGCAAATGCAAAGCAGTGCTCGTCCCTGGGGAGAAATTCCGGTGTTTTGTGGACGATCACCGGCTCGCCTATCCACTCGCTGTGATGGCGTCCCGCCGTCTGCTGGAGCAGACCGAGATCCATGACGGGGCTGTCCACGAGCGGCTTGCCGTGGCCCTGCTTCGCCTGGTCGAGGTATCCGGCGGGGCCCAGTCCTTCGATCTCTCCAGGGAAGACCTGGCCCAGCACATCGGCGTGGGCCGCAAGGCCGTCAGCAAGGCGCTGGAACGACTTGGGCAGGACCGGGTGAAGGCGGGGAAGCGCCGGATCGAGGTGATCGATGCTGAAGCTCTGCGCGAGATGACCGGCGTCCCGGGAGTGGGGTGTGCTCCACGTCACCTCCCGTCCGGTCTTGCGGCGCAGAACGTTCTCTCGCCCCCTGTGAGGCTCGAAACGCGAGACACCCCACGCACGAACGGCCCGCTCCGACCTCCGAGAGGCCGGGTGGGCTTCACAGAGGAGTGATATGCGAGAGTTGACCAGCGAACTGCCCGGGCGAATCGCCGGCCCCTACACGCACAGCCGGCCCCTGCCGCCCTATCTGGGCATCCTGGCGGTGGACGCCAAGGACTTCACGGGACGCCCGGCTGTGGAGCACGAAGCCGTCAGCCGGGTTGTACCGGAGCTTCTCAAGACCGCGCTGGCCAGGGCCGAACTGGGAGACCTCTGGGCGAACCGCGCCTTCCCCGCCACGACCGGGGACGGCTACGTCTTCGGGTTCGACCCCGCACACCTGCCCTTCGTGATTCACCCCCTGCTGCTCACGCTCCAGGACGTACTGACCGACTACAACGTCCTGTCGTACGGGGCGGTGCCCATCAGGCTCAGGGCGAGCGTGCACGTCGGCCCGCTGCCCGACACCGGCGACGAGTTCGGCGGCAACGGTACGGCCCGCAACGACATGCACCGGCTGCTCGACTCACGTCCCGTCAAGGCCGTGCTCACGTCGCACAGGGAGAACGTCACCCACGTTGCTGCGATCCTCTCCGACCGCTGCTACGAGGATGCTGTCGCCAGTGGGTACACCGGGCGGCATCCCGACCACTTCGTGGAGGTGGCCGCGACGATCGATGGCAAGCCGTTCTCCCAGCGGGCCTGGATCTATGTGCCCCAGCCGTCCGGACCCCTCTACGAGGAGACCTCAGACGCCGACACAACCGAGGAAGCCGCATTGGAAACGGTGCATCCGCAGCCGCGTGACGGCACGCCGACTCCCCCGGCGAGCAATGTTGCCCCCCGGGGCAACATCAACACCGGTACGGTCCACGGCGGACAGAGCGTGGCCAACCACCATGTCGCTGGGGATCACGTCGAGGGCAACAAGGCCGGCTGTGTCCGCGGTTTCCAGGGAGATCAGGTTCGCGGCAACAAGTACCAGGGGCGGCAGTGACCCCGGACGAGGAGCCGCAGTCGACGGAGCCGTCCGGTTCTGCACCGTCCGCGCCGCAGCCGTCACCCGCCGACGGACCGCCGCGTACCGAAGCCGAGCACGACATCCCCGAGCTGCTCGACGCCATCGGCGCAGCCGTCAGGGGGGCGCGCCCGTTCGTGTACGCCCCACGGGGAAACTTCAACTCCGGAGCGGTCCACGGGGGCCAGCGGGTGCACAACGGATCCGTGGGCGAAGGGCGGGGGCCCAGGGAAGGCCGGGTGCGCGAGGGACCCGTCCCGGAGGCCGAGGTGCGGGCCGCTGCCTTCGGGTTCGCGCGTCCCGACTGGTTCGGGGAAGCCCTCGCGGAGTTGAAGAAGGGGCCGCTCTTCCTGGCCGGGAGACCGGGCTCGGGCCGCCGTACTGCGGCGCTCAACCTATTGCGCGAGAGCTGCGGGGAGGGTGCTCTGCTGCGGGCGTTGGACAGCGTCATCGAACTCGACCGCTGGCAACCCACCGACTCTTCGGCGCGGGGTTACTTGATGGACGGACTGTTCCCGGCCCGGCCTCTGCGGCCCGCTGTCCTGGGACATGTGCGCTCACTTCTCGAAAAGGCGACGGCACAGATGGTGATCATGTTGCCTGATGACGCGGCGTTACTGCGTCGCCTCGAACGAGACTTGCACGTCAAGCCTGTCCAGTGCACCCCGCCGATGCCTGGCATGGTCTTCGGAAGCTACTTCGAGGCGATGGTTCCGGACCAGCGGGAGCGCGAGCGCCTCATGTCCGCGCTGAATCCGCGCCACGAGCTGAGCGACCTGCTGGTGCCGGAGCTGGTTCCGGCCGAGGTGGTGGAGCTGGTTACGGCCCTTGTGGAGGCCGATGGTGATGCCGACGCGCTCGGTGATCTGGGAGCGAGGCTGAGCTTCCAGGCGGAGCGGGAGGTTCCCGCACTCATGCGGAAGTTGCGCGATGACCCGGACGCTCTGGCCTTCTTGCTGGCAGCCTCCGTCTACGAGGGCCTGGATCACCGGCTCGTCATGGAGGAAGCCGCGCGCTTGCTGAAGCTCGCCGGAGGCCGTCTGGCGGCAGAGTTGCCGCCCAGGGACACCTCGGGGGCCGAGAAGTCCGGGGGACCGAACCCGGAGTTCGTCTTCCGCAGGTCCCTGACCGACCTACTGCACAGCGTGCGTGCCGTCCGCCAGGAACGTGCGGTCAGCACGGAGGGAGCCTACGCGCACAGTGTGCAGAGGGTCGTCTTCGTCAGGCACCGGCAGGCCGAAGCGGTACTCAGGCACGTGTGGCGCGAGTACGGGCAGCTGTCGGACCTTCTCGTCGAGTGGCTGCGGGAGGTGCGGCGCACCACCGAACTCACACGTCCAGTGGGCCAGTTCATGGGCAGAGCGGCGAGCTGGGGAGGTGGGCGACAAGCTCTGCAGCACATTCAGGCCCTCGCCGAGTCGGATCGCAGGACCAGCCGCCTCATCGCGGCGAACGCGCTGGGCATCGCGGCCGAGGACCCGGTGCTCGTTGCGGAGGTGCGGTATCGCCTCCAGAGCTGGAGCTGGGCAGCCGGTGTCGGCCTGAGGACGACGGTGGCGTACACCTGCGGGGCTGGGTTCGGGCTTTCGCGCCCCGACTTGGCCCTTCGGCTTCTTCGCGATCTCCTCCTCGGCGTCCGCAGCCGTCCCGGGGATCGAGGCCGGAAAGACGATGACGATGTCCTGCTCGCCGTGCGGGTGGCGATACTGAGTCTTTTCCAGGCCGGCAACGAAGCGAAGGTGTTCGGTCGGCTTGTCGAATGGCTGAATTCGGAGCTTGGTGACCCGGAACAGGTGTTGTCGCTGTTCGGCGAGCTGCTCCAGTCCCCCGACTGGTTCATGCGAGAACTCGCGGACGGGACTCCGGAATCTGGGGCGATCGTGGAAATCGTCCGGCGTGCTTTGAACGGGAAGAGTTCGTTCGACGCTACCTGTGCGGCCATACTGCGCTGCGCGGACTGGGCGCGATGGGAAGAGACCCAGGCGCAAGCGATGGAGTACCTGATCACCGAATTGGCCCGTGACATGCGATTCGGTGAATTCCGGTTGTTCGTCGAAATGGACGGGAGGGGAGAGCCCGGGTGGGCCGGTCTGAACACTGCGCGGGCCTCGCTCAGCAGGTGGCGCGCCGGTGAACGAGTGGCGGCAGAATGAGGGCCGAATCGATCGAACGTCTCTTCTTCCGGGTCGCCGGCCCGCCCTGGCGGGAGATCCTCCGGCAGCGTTGGTCCGGGAGCAAGGACTGGTCCCTGGTGCTCAGGGACGAGGCCGGGGACTACCTCTCTCTCGGCCGTGGTGCGGATCCGGACGACGCCGGAGCCTATGAACCCGTGCAGGACGGGGCGGCTGCGCCCGGCCTGCGCGGGCGGTACACGGATGTCTTCCGGGTTGACGTCACCGAGCACGTGGACACACGGGCGGTCGGACTCCCCACCGTGTACGGATCGGAATCCGTGGATCTGTGGGTCTCCTGGTGGGTCCACGACCCCGTACGCCTAGTACGTACGAGGACCGCGCACGGCTGGCATGTCGTGCGGACGTCCCTTACCGGCGCTCTGCATCACCTGGCCGAGGCGCAGGCGGTGGCGGGCGGCCGGCTGGGCGCCCCGGAGATCATGCAGTACCTGGGCGTGCCGCAACGCCTGGACGAAACGGGTCTGAGCTACCGGGTGTTCGACGTCCGGCTACGTGAAAGCGGCGAGGAGCTGCTGATCGGCCAGGAGAAGGTCGACGGAGTCCGCTACTCCTGGACTGCTGACCGAAGCGGTGAGTACGAGTTCTGCCTTCAGGCGCTGCATTCGGGGCCGGTGTCCCTGGCGGCACTCTGGCTCCTCAGGCATCCCGACCAGGTGCGCCAGGTACTGGACTGGGCCGTGGACCACCAGGGTCTGCTGAGTCCTCCGCGCAGTGACTGGCAGGAGGAACTGGCTGCCCTCCTGGGCACGCTCACAGAACAAGAGCGCAAGGAGATCTCCTACATCCTGCGGGACCGTATTTCCGCGCTCGGGCGTCCCGTTCCAGGTGCGGCCATCTGACCTCAGCCTATGCGCTCGATAATCGAATAAATGGGCGAGTGTGCTGTCTTCGGGCAGCACACTCGCTTTTTCCTTGAGGAAGGTTTCCGGATTCTGGTTCTGTGATCACGGTCACCCGCCTTCTGGTCTTCGGGAGCGGATGCGCAGGCCGATGCGCGGGATTCTCGATTCGTCCAGGAGACGCGGGTGCCCGATCCATATTTCGGGTGTCCATGGCATTGAAGGTCGACATGAGAGCAGAAAAGAATCGACGTGAAGACGGCGTCGTAGAGTTTCCCCGGCCGCAGGTGAGTGCCGAGTCGATGGTGGCCCGACGCGAGAAGCAGGGCGCCGACTCCGAGGCGGAGTCGTCCCGGAGAACGGTCCTGAACGCCGAACGGGGCATCATCAACACCGGCATCGTCCACGGCGGCCAGCACATCACGACCGCAGAACTTTCCAACCACGTCGACGGTGGGGCCGATGGGGACATCTGAGACTCCTCAAATCGGCGACCTCGACGCCTTCGTAGCAGCCCTGGCCGGACGGGAGATGGTGGTCGTGGCGCCCCACGGCACCGTCAATACCGGCCTGGTGACTGGCGGCCAGCGGCACACCGCGTCCCACCACCCGGCCGAGGGCGCCGCGGTCTCGGGGTCGATGCGACAAGGCCCCGTACGGGCACGGCACCTGGAGACGCTGAGGCGACGCTTTGTGCCGCCGCCCGGCTTCGAGGACGCTCTCGCCGCACTCGACTCCGGCATCACCGTGCTTGTCGGAGAACCGGGGTCGGGACGCGAGACGCACGCCCTCAACCTGTTGGCCCACGGTGGCGAGGAGCCCGTGCTCGTCCAGGTGGACGGGGCCGTCAATTTCGCTCGATGGGCGCCGCGGGCTCAAGGGGTCTATGGCTACCTGGTGATGGACCCCCCGGACCCGTTCGCGCTCCGGGCATGGGAACTCTCCCGTCTGGAGACAGCCTTGGCCGAGGCGGGGGCTCGTCTGGTCATCGTGCTGCCGGATGTCCCGGGACTGGCTGCCGCCCTGCCGGAACGCCTGGGCATACCCGTGGTGCACCACTGCCAACCGGACGCACTGCAAGTCTTCAGCGCCCATCTGGCCGAGGCGTCCTTCGGCCGAGAAGCGGTTGCCGGGTGGCTGCGGAGCCTGGAGCCGCGCCAATTGGCCGAGTTGTTGCCAGAAGGGTTGCCGCCCCGCTACGCCGCGCGGGCGGCGGAGGCTGTGCGCCGACTGGGTGGCGCGAACGGTGGTGAGGTGCTGCGCCATGTGGCCCGGGCAGAGGGCGCTGAAGTCGTCGCCCGGACTCAGACGGATCCGGCCCTCCGTGCCGCCTTGCTTGCTGTCACCGTCTACGGAGGGCTGCAGCACAGCGTGGTGAGGGCGCGAGCCGACGATCTGCTCCAACTGGTAGTGCCGGGAGTGGATTGCGAAACCGATCCGCACAGTTTGCACGGCCGCACGGCGGGCGGAACCTACCGTCAGGCATGGCCCAAGACCTTGCGACTGATCGGGGCACGTCGTGCGTGGTGCACCGAGGGCGGGAGGACGGACACGCTTTCCTTCTTCTGGCCTGCCGTGAGCGAGGGGGTGTGGGAAGTCCTGTGTCGGGACCATGCGGATCTCGTCCCCCTGCTGCATTCCTGGCTCGCCGACCCCGGCCCCGAGGCCGACCAAGTCGAACGGGCCGGGCGGGCGGTCGCCGCCATGGCGGTGGCGACTGGAGGCCGATCCTTGGAGAATCTGCGTGAGCTGGCGCTGGCTCCGTCACGTGCGGCTTCTCTGGTGGCGGGATGGTGTCTGGGGGCGCTTGTCCAGGATCCGACCGCGGGAAGGGTAGCTGCTGACCTGCTGGAACAGTGGAGTGTCGCGGCCGAGGCGCCGCTCCGCGAGACAGTGGTCCACGCCTGCCACCCGGATTGCGGCCAGGTCGAGGAAGAGCAAGCCCTGCGGCTGTTGCAACGACTCATCGCAACGGACGAGGGCACGGGTGCTGCCCCGTCCGCCGTTGCCATCGTGGAGACGCTGGTGCGCCGTTTCGAAGCGGGGGGCTCCGATGCCAGGGCAGCCCTCCAGCGCCGACTGCGCGACTGGACGGAGTTGGAGGGCATTCCGAGCTTGCTGACGGCCCTGTGCTTTCCCGCGGTGGTGAACAGAGACCTCGCATGGTGGAGCAACCGGCTTCTCGCTGACGCCGGGTCGGCCTCCAGCACCGTGCAGCTTGCAGCACATGCTCTGAACGAGCCAACCGCCTTCGCGGCCATGCGGGACGTCCTCCTCGACTGGTGCGCCGAGGCGGCATCCGCGGAGCGGCGGGACCGGGCATTGGGCGAACTCCTCGACGGCCTGGTGTCCTCCCGCCAACCCGGCGTACTCCGATGGCTCCTGGCCATCGACAGAGGCCCAGAAGCGATGCCCGGGAAGGAGCAGGCGGCTCGGGCGCTGGCCGCGTGGCGTGCGGCGAATCACGTGTCTTGAACTCCGATCGACCAGGAGGACCACCGATGTCACTTCCCCCTCACCCCGGCATCTTTGCCGCCGTCGAACGACTCTGTGCCTACAGCGAGCCGACACCCCTGTTACGTCTCTACGAGGGAACGGAACGGGCCGGCGTTCCACTGGCTCTGGTGCGTGCCCGTCAACTGCTCTATGACCGCTCCGTGTGCCCCGAGACGCGTTCGAGCCTGTGGCGCCAAATCGCCGAGCGTATTCATTCCGATGTCGTCGGGCGCGAATGGCCGGAGGCCGTCGTGTGGCTGGGACTACCAGGTCTCCGCCGCACCGCCTACAAGATCAGCCGGCGCTTCGGAGTCGATCGAGGCGACGCAGAAGCTGAGTTGATCACCTGCTATCTCGAAGCGCTGGCAGGCCTCGGGACGGATGATCCGGACCCAGGTGCGACTGTGCTGCGTACAGCTTGCTCACGCGTGTACGACCTGTGGCGCGACGCTCGCCGTGAAATGGCCGTGGACAGCATGGAGCGGGTCGGCGGCGCTCTCGGCGAAGCGGGGGCCGTGGGCTGCTGGCAGGCGGACTACGACCCGGTTCCGCGCCACGCCGGGCTCTCGGCCACGGTGCGTGTCACCGTCCCGGCTCACCGGGTCGAGGGCATGCGCCTCGGCGCTTTGGCCCGGACGTGGGGAGTGGCCGATGCCGCCACGAGCGTCGGGTTCTCGGGCCGAGGCCGACAAGTTGCCAAGGTATCCCTGCGCCGCGTACGGAGGAACGGATGAACGACCGCGTCGACACGCCTCTCACCTTCCGCGAGATCTTCGATCTTCCGGTCAGCGTCAGTCTGCGTACGGCGGCCAGGGCTTTCGGGGTGTGCCTTGGTACGGCCTACCGGCTGGTGGACCAGAAGGCATTCCCGTGCCCTACGGTGCGCGTCGGCCGACGCCACCGCGTGCTCACTGCGGACCTCCTGAGCGCACTGGGCATTGAGGAGCGCCCCGTGTTCGCGGACGAGGTCGCTGACGGAGTGGCGCTCACCCTCTTCGACTGATCGCCACCTCCAATCATCACCCCGTCGGTTGCCCGGTGCCTGACGCTGCCTGCCGACCGACGGGGCTCCCGTCCCCATCCGAAGGAGTCCGTCATGCCCACCTGCCTCGCCATCTGCGGAACCTCCGCCGCTGTCGATGCTCCTGGTCAATCCAGTCCAGGGGAGCGGCAACGATCCACGGTCCTCTACGAGGACATCGTGCTGCCCGCTTGTGAACAACTCGGCCTCACCCTCCTGCGAGCGGACCTGCTCGAAGAAGCCGGCCTGCCCGCAGACCAACTGCTGCGCATGCTCATCGAAGCGGATGCCGTTGTCGCCGATCTCGCTGCATCCGGCGCGGAGTTGTTCTATGGGCTTGGCATGCGACACGCGCTCGGGCGGTTCACCGTCCACGTCACAGAGGGAACCGAGCGGATCCCAGGCCCCGGAACGATGCCCCGGATCCCTTTCCCGTCTCACTCCGCCGAAGCCGCCGCCATCCGAGGGCGACTGACCAGCGTCCTCGCCGAGGGACTGAGCGGGAGCGGCCCGCTGCCGCTCCTCGGGACATCCCCCGCGGGTCGCGATGCCGAACTGGCTGCTGGGGGCAACGAGGACGCCCCGGGCCTGTTCGATCGGATTGTCGAGGCGGAAGCGCAGATGGAGGCCATCCACAGCGACATGGCCGACGTGGAGTCCGCCCTGACGGACCTCGGGGAGATGATGGCGCTGATCGGCGAGGACATGGACAGAGTCAACCATCCCGGGGCTTCCATGAACATGCGGATGACCGTGATCAACCGCCTGGCCAAAGCCATCGAAGGACCGGCCGACGACTTGGCGGCATCGGCCGAGCGCTTCGCGGCGCGGATGGGAGCCAGCGTTGACGCGTTTCGGGCGTTCCTGGAATGGGCTGCGAGCACACCACGCAACGAATGGCCCGCGGGTGCGGACGAGGCGCTGGACCAGGTGCTTACGACCTCTGAGGAAGTACAGGGCGCTGCTGGCGCGTTCCATGAGGTTATGGCCGTGATCAGCATGTTCGGCTCCTCCAGCCGACAGTTGCGCCGCCCTTCCCAGCAGATCAACAAGTCGCTTCAGACGATGCTCCGGGCCGTGACGGTGCTGGATGAACTGAGAGACCAGGCCCTGGCGCTGAGGAAGATGTGAGGCTCCTCGGCCGTAGCTGACACGGGAGATGATCGACTGCGGCCGGGAAAGCGGTGCAACCTCGCACCAGCAGGGTCGTCCGCGTGAACGTATGAGTCCCGGTGCCTGCAGTGCATAGACAGCGATGTGGTTACCGGTCGTGCAGGCACGATCCCTCTCACCTCCTCCAGCGGTTCGGCGAGGGATGCGGAGCCGAAGGCCGACGCTGTGGCGGTCGGCAGAAGTTGGAGCGGTCCTTCGGGGTCTTGGTGCTGGTGCGCACCAAGGCCCCTCCGTGTGCTTTGAGGGGCGGGTGTGATGACGGCCGATATGTCGAACGCCGTGACAGATGGCGCATCGCTTCGTCATCTTCGACGCCGGCTGGCCACACGTGCGACGCAGCCTCCCCGGCTCGCTGAGAGGTGCCGGGCGCTCCGGATCGCCGAGTGGGGTGCGGCGCAGTGCGATCGCCGCCCGGTCGTACGGGAGTGGAGCGCGGAGACGGCCGCCTGTGCCCGTGGTCCTACGCGGCCGCGGACCGCGCCTGCTCAGCCGTTCAGAGTCGTACGGACTAGGTATCCTGACCGCCGCCCTGCCGGGTGAATTCGGCCCAGGCCGCCCACCTTGCGTACGTCGAGAGTCTGCGGAAGCCACGCGCAATGGTCATCCTGATCGGCACCTACGAGCCCACCGCACCAAAGCGAGTGGCGACGTGGACTGCTATTGAGGGATGGTCTCGGAGGGGTTGGTGGACCAGTTGGTGACGATGGGCTTGTCGACCGTGGCGGTGTCGGGGAGCTTGAGTTCGGCGGGGTAGGGGTCGTCGTCGGTGGTGGCGATGATGACGCTCTCGAACTCCTTGCCGCCGTCGCTGGCGATGGTCTTGGGGCTGATTCCGGTGCACACGACGGCGGATCCGGTGAGCTTGATGGGGTCGTCGCCGCCCTGTCCGAGCGGGGAGACGACGCCGTCGGCTCCGGAGCCGACGGACACCTGGAAGTGCTGACGTCCACGTAGCTGGTGATGCTGGAGTTGGCCTTGGCGGTGACGAGGTAGTAACCACCAGCCTGGGACTTCGCGGTGACCGTGAAGTGCAGGTCGTTGGTGTTGCAGGACTGCCCGTAGCCGCTCTTGTCGCCGTTGCTGTCGGAAGCCGCGGTCTTGTCGCCGGATCCGCTCCAGGTGAAGCCACCGGAACCGAAGTTGCTGGAACCAGCTCCGTTGGGAGTGGATGCTCCGGAACGGTAAGCGCTGGCGGAGGTACTCGTGCCGGAGGATGTGCTGTGGCTTGCGGCGGAGGGAGCCGAGGAACTGTCGGCGCCTTCGGCGTCGTCGTGGCGGTAGAGCTGGTGACGAGGGGCGGTCACCGGCTGCGGCGGCGAGGAAGGGACGAGTGAAACGTTTGGCGAGGCGCGAACGCATCATGATCTCCAGCGACGATCGGTTGCGGTGCTTCTGCTTTCACCGATTGCACTAGGGACCAGCCGATCTTGCGGTGATCTGCTCTTCCAAGGTGAGACGGGCGGCGTCCTCGCGGGCTCGGTGATCCGGCGGGCCTGGCGGAGTGCCCGCGAGGCGGTGTTGGCTCCGCACGTCATCGAATCGCCCACCGGACGGCGGGTGTACGACAACCGGCACACGCGCCTGACGAAGTGGCTGAATGACGGCGTTCCGCCGGCCCAGGTCGCGGACTGGGCGGGCAACAGCGTTCCGGTGCTTCTGGCCACCTACGCGCGGTGCGTGGAAGGGCAACTTCCCGATCTCAAGAGGCGGCTCGAAGCGGCGGGAGACCTCCCGGAGTCGCAGGACGCCGGTTGACCGTTCGCCGAAAACTTCGACTCGTATTCGACTCGGCCACCCGCAAAAACCCGGTGACAGCCGTACAGCCCCGGTGTCCGACCTTGGTCACAGAGGGGGATGCCGGGGCTTCGTCGCTCCCACCGAAACCCGCCCTGACCAGCGAAAAGCCCTCCCGGAGGGGAGGGCTTCAGGCAGTGCCCCCGGCAGGACTCGAACCTGCGGCCAAGCGCTTAGAAGGCGCCTGCTCTATCCACTGAGCTACGGGGGCCGGGTGTGGGCCGTGGCGGACGGGAGCCCTGTGGTGGGGGAGTCCCTCGCCGTGCCGGGACAAGGATAGGGCTCTTGTCGCGGTGTCCCGGTTGCTTCGCCTGCGTGGCACCTTGTGGAGGTTCGGTGAAGCGAACCGATAATCGCAGCTGGGTACGGATCGCGCACCGGTTTTCGGGCCGGATCGCGCGGGTGTTGTGCACTCGTTATGCCCGCGCTGTGCGTGTCCCGCCTGCTCTCGGGGTGGAACCGCCGCGCACGGGTGGCCATACGCTTCAAAAAGGCGCCAAAAGCGGGCATTCTTCGCATGTGGTGACCATGGATGTACGGCCTCAGCTCATCGACGCACTCTCCGCCCTGCGCGACCGTGTCGCTGCCGTGCGTCTCCCACTACCGCTCCTGGGATCGGAACGGGCCCGGCAGACCAGGGACGAACTCCTCGCGCAGCTCGACGACTACCTGCTGCCCCGGCTCAAGGCGCCCGAGGCGCCGCTGCTCGCGGTGATCGGCGGATCCACCGGGGCGGGGAAGTCGACGTTGGTCAACTCGCTCGTCGGGTGCCGGGTCAGCGAGGCGGGGGTGCTCCGGCCGACGACCCGTACGCCGGTACTGGTGTGCCACCCGGACGACCACCACTGGTTCGCGGATGTACGGGTGCTGCCCCAGCTGACCCGGGTCTGGCTGCCGCCGGGGCGGGGGGCCGGGGCGGACGGGATCGAGGAGGCGGGCGTCGGGCGGGCCCGGGGAGCGACCCAGGAACTGCGGGTCGAGACGGCGATGAGCCTGCCGCGCGGGCTCGCGCTGCTCGATGCCCCCGACATCGACTCGCTCGTCGAACGGAACCGGGTCCTCGCCGCCGAACTCATCTGCGCGGCCGACGTGTGGGTGATGGTGACCACGGCGTCCCGGTACGCCGACGCGGTGCCCTGGCACATGCTCCGTACGGCGAAGGAGTACGACGCCTCGCTGGTCAGCGTGCTCGACCGGGTGCCGCACCAGGTGGTGGGAGAGGTCTCCCGCCAGTACGCGGCGCTGATGACCCGGGCCGGGCTCGGGGACGTACCGCGCTTCACCATCCCCGAGCTCCCCGAGTCGGCGGGTGGCGCAAGCGGACTGCTGCCCACCACGGCCGTCGCCCCGCTGCGTGCCTGGCTCACCCACCGGGCCCAGGACCCCGCCGCCCGGCAGCAGGCGGTGGGGCGTACGGCGGCCGGGGTCATCGACTCGCTGAGCGTACGGATGCCCGCCCTGGCCGGGGCCGTCGCCCAGCAGTACGCGGCGGCCGTACGGCTCACCGGTGCGGTGGAGGACGCGTACGAGAAGGAGGCCGAGCGCATCCGCCGTCGGCTCCGCAACGGTGCCGTGCTGGCGGGCGACGCCCGGACGCGCTGGCGCGGGTACCCGCTGGACAGCTCGGCCTGCGAGGTGCTGGAAGCGCTGGTGGAGAGCCTGGTCGCACTCATCCAGTGCGCCGTCGCCGCCGCCGACGAGAAGATCCGTACGGCCTGGCGGCGTGATTCGGCCGCGGCGGCGTTCCGCTTCGAGAGCGTGGGCAGGGAGGGCGGCGGCTGGGGCCCGACGGAGGACGTCGAGGGCCGGATCGCCGTGGCGGTACGCCGGTGGCGGCGGGTCGTCGAGGAGCTGGCCGAGGAGGAGGTGGGCCGGCTCGACCGCAGTGTCGCGCCGGACCCGGAGACCGTCGCCGCGCTCCTCGCCGCCGCTCTGCTCGGCGGGCGCCGGGCCCGCACCGCGGGGGAGCAGCTCGCCGAACGCATCGGCGCCCAGGGCGCCCTGAGACTGCGGGACAAGGGCGGGGCCCTGCTCACCAGCTATCTGGACCAGGTTCTGCGGGTGGAGCGGGAGCGGCGGCTCGCCCCGCTCGACGCGCTCGACATCGCCCCGGAACCGCAGGCGGAGCTGATCGCCGCACTGTCCGTGTTGCAGAGGGAGAGGAGGCAGCGATGACTGCCGTCGTGGATCAGGACCGGGAGCAGGGCGATCAGGGCCGGGGGAGGGGGAGGGGCCAGGGGAACGAGGATGCGGGCGGCAGGGGCGACGGCGACGTGACGGCGCCGGAGACATCCGAAGCGCCCGGGACGTCCGAGGCGCCGGAGACGTCCCCGGCGCCGGATGCGTCCACAGCACCGGAGGCGTCGGGGGAGGACGGCAGGCCCGAGGTCCCTGCCATCGGCGATCCGAAGGTGCCGGGGGCCGCACGCGCGGATCGGAACCCGGACCGGAACACGGACCGTAGCGCGGACTTCAAGCCGGACCTGAAGCCGGACCCGAACCCGGACCGGAAGGCGGGCACGGAGGCTGCCGGGCCGGTGGACGCACCGGACGCCGTACCCGGGGCACAGGCGGGCGCACGTGAACCGGCGGGCGACCCGGACCCGCAGGGCACCGCCGTCACCCCGGCGGGCGTGCCCTCGCACTGGGACGACGGGCTCATCGCCCGCCGGGCCGCAGCCCGGGCGGCCAAGGCCGACGAGCGCGAGCCGGC
Organism: Streptomyces sp. NPDC001493; assembly: GCF_053597235.1. Classification (NCBI taxonomy): domain Bacteria; kingdom Bacillati; phylum Actinomycetota; class Actinomycetes; order Kitasatosporales; family Streptomycetaceae; genus Streptomyces; species Streptomyces sp. NPDC001493. The sequence continues at coordinate 328,814 of NZ_JBSFHV010000004.1, read as the reverse complement.
CGTGCCGGAGGCCGAACCGGGGCCCGAGGTCGAGGCGTACGTACCGTCGGGAGGCACGCTCCGGCCTCGGCTCGAAGCACTGCGCGAGCTGGTCGGGCTCTCCCGGGCGCGGCTCGACCAGGGGACGCTCGCCGAGGCGGGCCGGGTACTCGAAGAGGCCGCCGCGCGGCAGCGGCTCTCCTCCCGGCACACCGTGGTCGCCCTCGCCGGAGCGACGGGCAGCGGGAAGTCCTCCCTCTTCAACGCCCTCGCCGGAGCGCAGATCTCCGACACCGGGGTGAAACGGCCGACCACCTCCTCCCCGATCGCGTGCAGTTGGACGGACGGGGCCGCCGGGCTCCTCGACCGGCTGGCGATCCCCGGACGGCTCCGCCGCAGGCCGCACTCGGGGACGGCGGCGGCGGACGCGGCGCTCCAGGGGCTCGTTCTGGTGGACCTCCCCGACCACGACTCGGCCGCCGCCGGGCACCGGGAACAGGTGGACCGGGTCCTCGCCCTCGTCGACGCGGTGATCTGGGTCGTCGACCCGGAGAAGTACGGCGACGCCGCCCTGCACGAGCGCTACTTGCGCCCGCTCGCCGGTCACGCGGAGGTCAGCTTCGTCGTGCTCAACCAGATCGACCGGCTGCCCGGCGAAGCCGCCGACCTGGTCCTCGACGATCTGCGCCGGCTGCTCGACGAGGACGGCATGGCGGTGGGCGAGCACGGCGACCCCGGCGCCACCGTGCTGGCCCTCTCCGCCCTCACCGGCGAAGGGGTCGGCGAACTGCGCGAGCTGCTGGGGAAGTTCGTGCAGGAGCGTACGGCCGCACAGCGCCGGCTCTCCGCAGACGTGGACGCCGCCGCCGCGCGGCTGCGCCCGGTGTACGTCGCGGAGGGGCGGTCCGGGCTGGGCGAGCGGGCCCGGGAGGAGTTCACCGACCGGCTCGCCGACGCGGTCGGCGCTTCGGCGGCCGGGCAGGCGGCCGAGCGGGAGTGGCGCCGGAACGCGGGCCGCGCCTGCGGCACCCCGTGGCTGCGGCTCTGGCGCTGGTACGAGTCGACGCGCAGGCTCGGCGGCCTGGAGCGCATCGGCCAGGTCCTGACACCCGCGCGGGAGGAAGAGGAGGCGACCGCACGGCAACGGGTCGAGCAGGCGGTACGGCTGGTGGCCGACGACGCCGCCGGAGGGCTCCCGGACCCATGGGCGCAGGCCGTGCGCGAGGCCGCGTACAACGGGGCGAACGGGCTGTCCGAGGCGCTGGACGAGCTGGCGCAGAAGGCGGGTTCGGCCGCCCCCGCCCGTGGCCGGAGGGCCGGAGCCGACGCAGCGGCGGCCGACGTGACGGGAGGCGGCGCGGCGGGAGGCCGTGCAGCAGGGGCCGGTACGTCGGGCGGGGGCGCGAAAGTGGGCGGGGGCGGCGGTACGCGTGGCTCGGGGCGGTCCGGACGGAACCGGTTCCGGCGGGCCGGGGCGGAGACCGGGGGCGGCCGTGTCCAGGGCTCGCCCGTGCCGCTCGGCCGGCCCGCCAAGCCGCCGCGCCCCAAGTGGTGGCCGGCCGCGGTGGTGGTGCAGGCGTCCATGACCCTGCTGCAGATCTTCGGCGGGCTGTGGCTGGTCGGCCAGATCGCCGGGGTGCTGGAACCGGGACTCGTCGTCCCCGCGCTCGTGATGCTCGCCGGAGTCGTCGGCGGGCCGCTGGTGGAGTGGGCGTGCGCGGCAGCGGCACGCGGCCCGGCCCGGCGGTACGGGCAGGAGGTCGAGCGGCGGCTGCGGGACGCGGCGGCCGGATGCGGCCGCGCCAGGGTCCTCGACCCGGTGGCCGCCGAACTCGCCCGGTACCGCGAAGTACGCGAGCGGTACGGGGCGGTGACGGAGTTGTCCACAACCGGCCGGTAATCCACAGGCCCCGGCAGGATCGCCGCACCTCGTCCAGCATGGAGTCCTCGCACCGGCCCGCACACGGGCGCGGTGGCGGAGGCGGCAGTACGGGGGAGCGGGGAGAGCCTCGCGTACCCACCGGTGCGCGGGGCTCTCCCGCGTTCCGGGGCGTACGCGAGGGCGACCTCGTACCCCCGGCTGCTCGCACAGGGCGGGCTCGCCCGCACGGACAGGAAGCGAAGGCGGGGGACAGGACATGAACGAGACCTTGGTGACGCTGGTCGGCAATGCCGCGACGGGGGTGGAGTTCCGCGAGACGGCCTCGGGCGGGATGGCGCGGTTCCGCCTCGCCGTGACACCACGCCGCTGGGACCGGGAGAAGCAGCTCTGGGCCGACGGGCACACGAGTTTCTACACGGTGTGGGCCTGGCGGGGCCTCGCGTCGAACGTGGCCGCCTCCGTCTCCGTGGGCGAACCACTGCTGGTGCACGGCCGACTGAAGGTCCGGGAGGAGGAACGCGAGGGCGCCCGCCGGACGTTCGTGGACGTCGAGGCGGTGGCGGTGGGCCACGACCTGAACCGGGGCTCCGCCGCGTTCCGGCGCGCGACACGACGCGAGCCGCCGTTCGGCGCGGAGGCAGGCGCGGAGGCAGGCGTGGGAGTGGGCGTGGGCGCGAGAGCAGGTGCGGGGCCGGGGGCGGGGGGCGGTCCGGGCACAAGTACGGGCACAAGTACGGGCGCAGGACCGGACACAGGTCCGGGCACAGGTCCGGGCATGGGCGCAGGCGCGGGTACGGGAGAGGGCGCCGGTGCAGGTGAGGGTGTGCGAACGAGAGCCGGCGCGGGTCCGGGAGGTGGCCCGGGAGGAGGCCGGGGAGAGGGCCCGGGGGGTGGGCCGGGAGGGCCGTGGGGACAGGACGCGGACGGTCCGGTTTTCGCGAGCGAACCGGTCGGTGACGGTCCCTCCTGGGAGCTCGGGCCCGCTGGTGAGGAGGGAGGCCGCGCCGGGGCCGCGGAGGCTCCTCGTGCGGCGACGCGATCACGCGAGCCGACGGCCCGTCAGAAACGGCCTGTGGGCCTGGTGTCGGCTCCCTGAGGGTGTCGACGAGCGCTCGGTGCACGGTTGGTGACGGGGTGCTGATGGTTTGTGGCGTGCGCCGTGGGGCGGGAGTGGCGGCGATAACGATTGCGATTCGGAATGGTTGTACGACCGTAAGACGGGGGAGCGGTTTCGGCCCCCCTCCATAGGATTCCCCCGTACTCATGGGCACTTGAGTCTTTCGGCGGGGCACTCCCCACACGCGTACAGAGCGCGAGGGCTCCGCCCCGGAGGGGAATTCTGTGACTTCTGCGTTTTCTGAGATTTCAGCGCTTCAAGATTCCGACATATCGACCGGACCGGCCCTCGGTGCCGGCCGGGCCGTGCGCCGGCCGCTGCGGGGACGGGGCCACGGGCTCGCCCGCCTGGCCTCCACCGCACTGGTCACCGGTCTCGTCGCGGCGGGCGCCCTCACCGGCGCGGGCGCGGCGGCGGCCGACGAGGCACCCCAGCACCAGGGCGGCGCGACCGCCGTCCTGGACGGGCTGAAGACGTCCGACAAGGCCGTGATCAAGACGGCCGGAGCGGACGACCTGCGCGTCTCCGCCGGTCTCTTCGAGATGACCGTCGACGGCGGCGGCAAGCTCAAGACCTACTGCATCGACATCCACAACCCCACCCAGCCGGCGGCGGAGTACGAGGAGAAGGCCTGGGGTGAGTCCTCGCTCGGCAAGAACGAGAACGCCGGCCGCATCCTCTGGATCCTTCAGCACTCCTACCCGCAGGTCGACGACCTCGCCTCGCTCGCCAAGGCGGCCGGCGCCGACTCGCTCACCGAGGGCACCGCGGCCGCCGGTACCCAGGTCGCCATCTGGCGGTTCTCGGACAACGCCGACGTCACCGCGGTGAACAAGGACGCCGAGAAGCTCGCCGACTACCTCCAGGGTGCGGCCCAGAACTCGGCCGAGCCCCAGGCGTCGCTCACCGTGAGCCCCGCCGTCGTCTCCGGCCAGGCCGGCGGCCTGCTCGGACCGGTCACCGTCCACACCGACGCGGCCGAGGCCGCGGTGGCCCCGCCCGCCGACGCCGTCGCCAGCGGCATCAAGATCACCGACAAGGACGGCAACCCCGTCTCGAAGGCGACCGACGGCACCGAGCTCTACTTCGACGTGCCGAAGGGCGCCGCGGACGGTACCGCCGCACTCACCGTGCAGGCCACCACCTCCGTCCCGGTCGGCCGTGTCTTCACCGGCGTGACGACCACCAGCCAGACGCAGATCCTGGCCGGCTCCAGCGAGTCCGTCGTCTCCGCGCAGGCCACCGCCACCTGGGCCGCCAAGGGCCCGGTTCCCGCGGTGACCGCGCAGAAGAACTGCGCCAAGGGCAGCGTGGACTTCACCGTGACCAACAGCGGTGACCAGCCGTTCACGTTCACGTTCCAGGCCGGAACCGACTACACCGTCGAGGCCGGTGGCACCAAGACCGTGTCGGTCCCGGTCGGTGAGGACAAGGCGTACGACCTCACGGTCTCCGGAGTCGACAGCGACTTCAAGCAGAACTTCAAGGGCGTGCTCGACTGCGTCACCGCCTCCACCCCCGCCCCCGGCGACGAGGGCACCGACACGCAGGCCGGCGCCTCGCCGAGCCCCGTCGCGACCGCCGCCGCTGCCGACACGACCGGCGGTGAGGGCGACCTCGCCGCCACCGGTGGCTCCAGCGCGACCCCGGTCATCGCCGGCGTCGCCGTCGTGCTCGTCGTTCTCGGCATCGGCACGATGGTCTTCCTCCGCCGCAAGAAGTCGGCAGCCGGCGCCCAGTAGTGGCCGCCGGGTGCGCGCGGTGACCGCGCGCACCACGCCGTAGCGGTGTGACGGCGTGGCGGCAGGAGTGCCGCACCGCCGCAGGACCGTACGACCGAAGGCCCCGGCCCCCGGATTCCCCGGGGGCCGGGGCCTTCGCACGTACCCGCAGGTACCCGACGCGCCCCGCCCGCGCCCCCGCGAGCCCGATTCTCCGGCGGCTTCCGGCCGCCTCCGGTGGCGTCTCGTCCGGCGATGTCGCCTTTGCCGCCGCTCGCGGCCCCCCGCCGCAGCCCAGGTCAGCGGCCCCGGGTGGGACGGGTTTCCCCCGTGGGCTTGTCGTCAGGCAAGATGGGGTGTATCTGCCCACACCTCTATTGCTGCCGGACGGTTTCTCTTGGCTGAGTTCATCTACACCATGCGCAAGACGCGCAAGGCGCACGGCGACAAGGTGATTCTCGATGACGTCACCCTGAACTTCCTGCCCGGCGCGAAGATCGGTGTCGTCGGCCCCAACGGCGCCGGTAAGTCCACGGTGCTGAAGATCATGGCCGGCCTGGAGCAGCCGTCCAACGGTGACGCCTTCCTCTCGCCCGGCTTCAGCGTCGGCATCCTCATGCAGGAGCCGAAGCTCGACGAGGAGAAGACCGTTCTGGAGAACGTCCAGGACGGCGCCGCCGACATCATGAGCAAGCTCAAGCGCTTCAACGAGGTCGCCGAGCTCATGGCGACCGACTACTCCGACGCGCTGCTCGAAGAGATGGGCAAGCTCCAGGAGGACCTGGACCACGCCAACGCGTGGGACCTGGACGCCCAGCTGGAGCAGGCCATGGACGCCCTGGGCTGCCCGCCCGGCGACTGGCCCGTGACCAACCTCTCCGGTGGCGAGAAGCGCCGCGTGGCGCTCTGCAAGCTGCTCATCGAGGCGCCCGACCTGCTGCTGCTCGACGAGCCCACCAACCACCTCGACGCCGAGTCGGTGAACTGGCTGGAGCAGCACCTCTCGAAGTACGCGGGTGCGGTCGTCGCCGTCACCCACGACCGGTACTTCCTCAACAACGTCGCCGAGTGGATCCTCGAACTGGACCGCGGCCGCGCGCTCCCGTACGAGGGCAACTACTCCACCTACCTCGACAAGAAGGCCGCGCGCCTCAAGGTCGAGGGCCGCAAGGACGAGAAGCGCGCCAAGCGGCTCAAGGAAGAGCTGGAGTGGGTCCGGTCCAACGCCAAGGGCCGCCAGACCAAGTCCAAGGCCCGCCTCGCCCGTTACGAGGAGATGGCTGCCGAGGCCGACAAGATGCGGAAGCTGGACTTCGAGGAGATCCAGATCCCGCCGGGCCCGCGCCTCGGTTCCATCGTCGTCGAGGTCGAGCACCTCTCGAAGGCCTTCGGCGACAAGGTCCTGATCGACGACCTGTCGTTCACGCTGCCCCGCAACGGCATCGTCGGCATCATCGGTCCGAACGGCGCGGGCAAGACCACGCTGTTCAAGATGCTCCAGGGCCTGGAGACGCCGGACTCCGGCACGGTCAAGATCGGCGAGACGGTCAAGATCTCGTACGTCGACCAGTCCCGCGCCAACATCGACCCGAAGAAGACCCTCTGGGCCGTCGTCTCGGACGAGCTGGACTACATCAACGTCGGCCAGGTCGAGATGCCGTCGCGGGCGTACGTCTCCGCGTTCGGCTTCAAGGGCCCGGACCAGCAGAAGCCGGCCGGTGTGCTCTCCGGTGGTGAGCGCAACCGCCTGAACCTGGCGCTGACGCTCAAGGAGGGCGGCAACCTGCTGCTCCTCGACGAGCCCACCAACGACCTGGACGTCGAGACCCTGTCGTCGCTGGAGAACGCCCTGCTGGAGTTCCCGGGCGCCGCGGTGGTCATCTCCCACGACCGCTGGTTCCTGGACCGAGTCGCCACGCACATCCTGGCGTACGAGGGCGACTCCAAGTGGTACTGGTTCGAGGGCAACTTCGAGTCGTACGAGAAGAACAAGGTCGAGCGCCTCGGCGCGGACGCGGCCCGCCCGCACCGCGCCACGTACAAGAAGCTCACCCGGGGCTGATCACCGTGGCCCGTCACCTCTACCCCTGCCCGCTGCGCTGGTCGGACATGGACGCCTTCGGCCACGTCAACAACGTGGTCTTCCTCCGCTACCTGGAGGAGGCGCGCATCGACTTCATGTTCCGGCTGGCGCCCGGGGACGGTTCGCCGTCCTTCGCGGGCGGTTCCGTCGTGGCCCGCCACGAGATCGACTACCTCCGGCCGCTGGTCCACCGCCACGAGCCGGTCACCGTCGAGTCCTGGGTCACCAAGATCGGCGCGGCGTCCCTGACGATCGCGTACGAGATCAAGGACGCGGATCTGGTGTACGTGCGGGCCTCCACGGTCGTCGTGCCCTACAACCTGGTGGAAGGGCGGCCCCGGCGGATCTCCGCCGAGGAGAAGCTCTTCCTCCAGGAATACATGGAGCAGGAGCCCGCCGCGGCATGACCGTGCCTGTGCACTCCGTGCTCTTCGCCGACGCGAGGGAGGCGGCGGACCTCGCCGCCTTCCTCGGCCGGCTGCTCCACTACGACCGCGCCGCCGCCGTCCGCCTCCAGGCGGCCGGCGGAGCGCTGGCCGTGTTCGGGCGCCCGCCGTCGTTCGACGTGCTGGCGATCCGTACCGCCCGCCTGGCCGGAACCGGGAGCCCCGGGACCGTCGAGACCTTCGACGTCACGGTGTCGGCGGGGGAGTTCCTGGAGACCCTCGGCCCCGAAAGCCCCGAGGACTCCGACGGAGGGGCCGGCGTGCTGCCCGCCCCCGTCACCGGACCGCCCTGGACCGGGCTGCTGCCGCCGCGCGGCCCCTGGCGGGAGATCCCCGGTCTGCCGGGTCCGCAGGACCTGCGGACCGCGCTGACCGTGGCCGTCGGCGAGTTCCGCGCCCGCGACGAGGCGCTCCCCGAGGAGCGCCGCACCCGGGCCGAACGCGATCTGATCGGCCGCGAGATCTGGTCCCGGCAGGTCGGCGGGACCCCGCTCCCGCTGCGTGCCGTGCACGCGGCCCAGTCGCTCGGCTTCCTCCGCCCCCAGCCGGACTTTCCGGTCAGCCTGCTGTCGGCGGGTTCCTGGCTGCGCCTGCGGACCCCGTACGGCTCCGTCGCGCTGCGCGCCGAGGGCAGCGGCGGGCTCGGAGCGCTCCAGGTGTCGGTCGGCCGACGCTGAAACCCCCGCGCCGGCCCCCGCACAGATGCTTCAGTCGGCCGTGTTCACCATCGAGGCCGCCGCGTACGTGAGGTAGGACCACAGCTGCTGCTCGTGCTCGGGGGCGAGGTCCAGCTCGTCCAGGGCCACCCGCATGTTGGCCAGCCAGGCGTCGTGCGCCGCCCGGTCCACCCGGAACGGCTGGTGCCGCATCCGCAGCCGGGGGTGGCCGCGGTGGTCGCTGTACGTCCGGGGGCCGCCCCAGTACTGCATCAGGAAGAGCGCGAACCGCTCCTCGGCCGGACCCAGGTCCTCCTCCGGGTACATCGGCCGCAGCAACGGGTCCTGGGCCACTCCCTCGTAGAAGCGGTGCACCAGGCGCCGGAAGGTCGCCTCGCCGCCGACCTGCTCGTAGAAGGTCTGCTCCTGAAGCGTGTCGCGCGGGTTCTCTGTCACGTCTCCATGGTCGCAGACGTACCGGCCCAGGTCCGGGGTCCTAGGACCCCTGCGGACCGGCGGTGGGGCGGGCCCACCCGAAGACGAGTCCGGCCAGCGCGCAGATCCCGGCCGACAGCAGCAGGGACCAGCCGGCGTGCGCGGCCGCCGCGGCGCCCATGAGGGCGACGCCGAGGGTGGCGCCGACCTGGCGTACCGCGTTGAGCAGGCCCCCGGCCGAGCCCGCGGTGCCCTCCGGGGCGGCGCCGACCACCGCCGCGGCGAGGGCCGGCAGCACGAAGGAGATCCCGAAGCCGGTGAGCAGCAGGCCCGGAGCGAGCCAGAGGCAGCTGACCCCGGTGAAGGCCGGGAAGGCGAGCGCCGCACCCCCGGCGGTCAGCAGGGACAGACCGGTCAGGATGGGGGGCCGGGGACCCCTGCGCGCCACGATCCGGCCGGTCAGCGGCGGATTGGCGGCGAACGGGACCGTCAGCGGGAGGAAGACGAGCCCGGTCTCCAGCGCGGTCAGGTGCCACTGCCGCTGGAGCAGCAGGGGGAGTACGAAGAGCGCGCCGGCCAGCGCGAAGCCGACGGCCGCACCGGCCAGGAGACCGGCCCGCACCCGGGCGGACCGCAGCAGCGCGCGGTTCAGCACCGGCGACCGGCTCCCCCGCTCCCGTACGAGGAAGGCGAGCGCCGCGAGGAGGAATCCCGCCGACGACCACACCGCGTGCCCCGTGTTCCGCGCCCCGGCGGCGATCAGCGCGTCCGTGAGCAGCGCCAGCGCCACCGCGGCCGCCGCCTGGGCGGGCCAGTCGATGGGGCGGTCACCGCGCGGACAGGCCACCGAACGCCCCCGGGTGAGGGCCAGCGCCACCAGCCCGACGGGCACGTTGACCCAGAACACCGCACGCCACCCGGCCGCCTCGACCAGGAGACCCCCGACGAGCGGGCCGGCCGCGACGGCCGCCCCGCTGACCGCGGCCCACACCGAGATGGCCCGCGCCCGCTCGGCCGGCTCCGGGTAGAGCCGGCCGATCATCGCCAGGGAGGCGGGTACGCACGCCGCCGCGGCCGCGCCGGAGACCGCCCGGAGCAGCAGCAGCGTGGTCAGGCCGGGAGCGACGGAGCTGAGCACCGACGCGAGGACGAACACCGTGACACCGCCCCGGAAGAGCCGCTCGGCCCCGAACCGGTCGGCCGCGGCCCCGGCCGACAGCAGCAGCGCCGCGAAGGCCACGGTGTAACCGGTCACGGCCCACTGGAGTCCGGCCATCGACGTGCCCAGGGAGGAGGCCAGATCGGGCTCGGCGACGGAGAGCACCGTGGTGTCGAGGAGGACCATGAAGTAGCCCAGCGAAATGCCCGTCAGCGCACGGGCCCGCCGTCCTTTCGGGCTCTTCGGGGCGGAGACGCCCGTGGACGTGGGCGGGTCGACGACAGCCATGACGGGACGGCCTCCTGTGAGTTCGGGGAGTTCGGGGAGTGCGGGAAGTTCGGGAAGTGCGGGAAGTTCGGGAAGTGCGGGAAGTTCGGGAAGTGCGGGAAGTGCGGGAAGTGCGGGGAGTTCGGCCGCGCGGTCGGGAACGGGAGCGGGGCGTCCGGGCGAACTCGGGTGCAGGCAGCCCACCTTGGCCGTCGCGGGGCGCGGGCTCCACCGGCTCGTCCGCACGGGGCGTTCGGAATCTCCGAACGCCCGCCCGCGTTCTCCTCCGTCATGGAGCTACGCCAACTCAGGGTCTTCGCGGCCGTCTTCGACCACCGGACCGTGACCGCGGCCGCCGTCGCGCTCGGTCTCGCCCCCTCCTCGGTCTCGGAGCAGATCCGCTCCCTCGAATCGGCGCTCGGGGTGTCCCTGTTCGACCGGGGGCCCCGGGGGATGGAGCCGACGGCCGCCGGGCAGCGGCTGCGCGGCTGGGCGCGTTCCCTGCTCGACACGGCCGAGCGGGCCGTCCGCGACGTCCGGGCCGAGCGCCGGAGGCTGCGGCTCGGCGCTCTGGAGACGCTGGCCGGCTCCCACGTCCCGCTGGTCCTCGCCCGGCTGGCCGAGCGGCGGCCCGGGACGGACGTCGAGGTGCACGCCGACGGCAGCCGCCAGGCACTCTTCGCGGACGTCGTCGCGGGGCGGCTCGACGCCGCGCTGCTGCTGGACTCCGGCGAGGAGATCGGCGGCCTCGGCTTTCCGCCCCCGTCCGAACCGCTGGCCTTCGTCGATCTCGACCCGGTCCCGCTCGCCCTGGTCGCCGCTCCCGCGCACGCGCTGGCCGGCCGGAGCGCGCTGGTCCCCGCCGACCTCGGCCGCGAGCGGCTCCTGGTCAACGTCCCGGAGTGCTCGTTCCGGATGGCCGGTGACCGGATCCTCGGTACCGGCCCCGAGCGGGTCCGGGCCGGCGGGGTGACGGTGATGCGCGCCTGGGCGGAGCACGGCCTCGGCATCGCGCTGCTTCCGCACTTCGCGGTCGCCGACAGCCTCCGGGCGGGCACCCTGGTCCGGCTCGGCCTTCCCCTGCCCGACCTCAGCCTGCGCCTCGTCTGGCGCGAGGACCGCGAGGCCCTGCCCGGCCTGCGGGACATCCTGTACGCCGCCGCCCACGCCACCCACCCGTCCCCGTGACGGACCCGGGCGACGCACCCGGGCGACGGACCCGGCCGAGGCACCCGGCCGAGGCACCCGGCCGAGACACCCGGCGGGCCGCCGCCGCTCGCCCGGCGGGCGCCGCCGCAGGAGAGTGGAGGCATGGGTGGACCAGAGCGCGCGGCGCGCGATCCGTTCGAAGCCGCAGGGGCGGCGGCCCGGCAGGCCATGGTGCGGCTCATCGTGGCCGACGGCGGGCTGCGCGATCCGGCCTGGCGTGCGGCCTTCGAGGACGTGCCCCGCCACCTGTTCGTGCCGTACTACTACGAGGGCGGGCTCCTCGGCCACGTCCGCCTCTGGGGCGAGGACGCCGACCCCGTACGCCGCGAGCAGTGGCTGCGCGGGGCGTACGCGGACGGGCCGCTGGCCACCCGGATGAAGGACGGCGAACTCGTCTCCTCCAGCAGCCAGCCCTCCCTGATGGCGCTCATGCTCGAAGCGCTGGACGTGCGCGAGGGCCAGAGCGTGCTGGAGATCGGCGCGGGCACCGGCTACAACGCCGCCCTGCTCGCCCACCGGCTCGGCGACCGGGCGGTCACCACCGTCGACCTCGACCCGGAGATCACCGAGTCCGCCCGCCGCCACCTCGCCGCCGCCGGATACCGCCCCACCGTCGTCACCGGCGACGGGGCACGCGGCTGCCCGGGGCGGAGCCCGTACGACCGGATCATCGCCACCTGCACCCTGCCGCTGATCCCGGAGGACTGGCTCGCCCAGTGCGCCCCCGACGCGCGCATCCTGGCCCCCTTCGCGACCGGGCTGATCCTGCTCCGGGTACGGGAGACGGCGGGCGGGCGGCGGGCCGAGGGGCACTTCCTGCACACCCCGGCGTTCTTCGTACCGCTGCGCGGGACACGGGAGCGGTACGGCGGCCCGGCCCGGCGCATGACCGGGAACGACCTCTACTCGTTCCTGCTCACCCTGGCGGGCGGCACGCTCGGCGCGGACGAGGCGATGAACCTCTGGGAGGGCGAGGGGCGCCCCGACCGGGAACGCTTCGGCCTCACCGTCGACCGGGGCCGGCAGTGGGCCTGGCTGGACGATCCGGAGGGCCCGTACGTATGGCCCCTCACCGGTCACGAGGAGCGGTGAGGGGCCATACGGGGTGCGGCTGGGGGCGGGGGCAGTCCCGGCGGGCTGCCGGGGCGGGTCAGCCCCGGCGGACCGTGATCGTCGTCCACGCCCCGACGTGCACCTGGTCGCCGTCCTGGAGCGGGACCGGTACGTAGGGCTGGATCGGGTCCTCGGCGCCGTTGAGCGTGGTGCCGTTGGTGGAGTTCTGGTCCACCACCGCCCAGCCGCCGTCCGGCTGCTTCACCAGGACCGCGTGCTGGTGCGAGACGCCCGGGTCCTCCGGCGGCACCGCCAGGTCGATGTCGGGCGACTCGCCGGTGGAGTGCCGACGGCGCCCGATGGTGACCTGGCTGCCCGCGAGTTCGAGGTGCTGCTCGGGGGAGTACGCCGGCAGGTTCAGCCCGGTCGCCTCCGGGCCGCTGCGCTGCATCATCGCCAGGAAGTAGTCACGGTCCGGCGCGATCACCGCGGTCCAGGTGGCCGGCCGCGGCGGCTCCTGGCCACCGGGACCCGCCTGGCCGCCCTGCGCCCCCGGACCCGCCTGGGCACCGGGGAAGCCGCCCTGACCGGGGAACGGCGGAGGGAAGGCCCCCTGGGGGCTCTGCTGCTGGAAGGCGTGCGGCGGCTGCTGGTGCGGCGCGGGGGCGTGCGGCGCCTGGGCACCCGCCTGCGCCCCGGCCTGGCCCCGCGAGGGCGGCGGCAGCATCCAGTCGTCCGCCTCCGGCGCGGACGCCGGACCGGGCGCGGGCGGCGCGCTCTGCTGGAACGACGGCGGCGGGCTCTGCTGGAACCCGGCCGGCGGACCCTGCTGACCACCTTGCTGACCACCCTGCTGGCCCTGCGGACCGCCCTGCTGACCGACCTGCTGGCCCTGCGGGTAGGACGGCTGCCCGGGGAACTGCTGACCGCCCTGCGGGAACGGCGGCTGCGGGCCCGGCCCGCCCTGGGGGTTCGGCTGCCCCGGACGGCCCTGCTGCCCCTGCTGGAAGGCCGGCGGCGGGCCCTGCTGGAAGGCCGGGGGAGGCGGGCCCTGCTGGAAGGAGGAGGGCGGCGGACCCTGCTGGAACGCGCTCGGCGGCGCCTGCCGTCCGTCGCCGTCCGGTACGAGCGGCTCCGCCGGGCGGTTCAGCTGCGAGGGGCGCGAACCCTGGTACTCGAAGGGGTCGCGCGGCTGCGGGGCCTGCGGGGCCGAGGTGTGCGGGCCCTGCGACTGCGGGGCCTGCGGGGCCTGCCGGGGGCCGGGCTGCGCCTGGAAGCCGGGCGGCAGGTTGAGACCGGGCGCGGCTCCGCCACCGGCGCCGGGCTGCGGAGCCAGCGGGGTGTACGAGGTGGCCGTGTTGGTGAGGAAGTTCCACCGGCACTCCTCGCAGAACGGGCCCCCGGGCTCACGCGGGGTCCGGCACTGCGGGCAGAGCTCGACGCCGGCGGTCGGCTGACCGCCGGGGCCGGAGCCCTGCGGGTAGCCGTACCCGGGCGCGGGCGGCGGAGGGGGAGGCGGGGGGACGGTACCGGGCGGGCGGGCTCCGGCCATGCGATGTCCGCAGACCTCGCACCAGTCCTCGGAACCCGACTGGTGTCCGTTCGGGCAGGTCGGCATGTCGGCGCTTCCCCCTCTCCTCGTCCGGCCCAGGGGGCCGTCATGCTCGTCGATCGCCGTGCGCGCGGCGGGGCGGAGGGTCCGCCCTCGGCCGTGCGGACGACTCTGTCGCTCGGCTTCGTCTGTGTCGTTCTCTTGCTACTTCTTGACGCGAACGGTCTTGGTGGAGCGCGTTTCGAGTGTCATCTCGTCCGCTTCCGCGACCTTCGCTTTCAGTCGCACAGTACCTGTCGCGGCGTCGACCACGTCGACCACCTTCGAAAGCAGCTTCGCGGTGTCCTCGTTGCCGGAGACCGACGCGAGCTGCACCGCGCGCCCCAGTTTCGCGGTCGCCCCGTTCAGGTCCCCGGCCTTGCGGGCGTCGAGTCCCTGCTGGATCACCCGGGCCAGCTCGGCCTGGCCCGTATAGTGCGCGACCTGCGGATTCATCGCCGTGGACGCCACCAGATCGTCCGTCCACACCGCCCGTACGAGCCCCTGCGCGAGGGTCACCGGAGCGCCCCCGCCCGAGGGGGCGGGGAGCACCAGGGAGACCCGCGCCGCCAGCATCTCCTGGCCGATCCGGGCCTGGGGAACCCTGACGCACACGTGATAATCGCGGGATTCGTCACCCCAGGAACCCGTCGGATAGTCCCCGGCGCGCGGTCCCGCCCCCGTCCTGCGCCCGGTCAGGTCGACGACCGACGGAGCGACCTGCTTCACGAAGAGGATCTCGGTGTCCACCGGCGTCCAGAGCCGCAGCGCCACGTCCGCGACCTCCTTGCCCATGGCGTTCTCCATCATCCGCGTGAAGTCCGCGGCCAGCCCGGCCGGGTCGGCGACGATGTCGGCGGTGCCCAGCAGGGCGGAGGCGATGCCCGTGACCTCCTTCACCTCCCAGTCGGTGCCGACGCCCCGGGCGTCACAGGTGAAGCGGCCCGCGCAGGAGTCCAGGGCCGCCCGCAGATCCTCCGGCGCCTCGTGCTCGTTGCGCCCGTCGGTCAGCAGGATGCCGTGCCGCAGATCCGCCCCGGCGGTGCCGAACAGCCGGTCGGCGAGGCGCAGCCAGGTGCCGATCGCCGTGCCGCCGCCCGCGCTCAGCCCGCGCAGCGCGTCCTTGGCCTGCGCCTTCGTCAGCCGGTCGGCCGTGGCGAGCCGGCCGTTGCCCGGGTAGACGTCCTTCGCCACGTGCGTACCGGCCACCACCGCGAACCGGGTGCCGTCGCGCAGGGTGTCGATGGCCGCCGCGGTGGCGTCCCGGGCGTTGCGCATCTTCGTCGGCGGGTACTCCATCGACCCGGAGCAGTCGACCATGAGCACGACCGCCGCGTTCGACGCGGACGCGGCCGCGTCCCCGGCGAGCGGCACCCCACCCGTCGTACCGCCTCCCGTGGAGGTGACGGTGACGATCGCGTTGACCTCCCGGCCCCCCTCGGGGAGGTAGCTGTTCTGGTACACGTCGACGGAGAACCGCGGCGCTTGCGACTTGGAGAAGTTGGCCATGGAGCGGCTCCTCGGTGCCCCACCGGTGGGACGGATACGGGCGTGCGGTTGGCGGTCGGTGACCGGGCGGGAAACGGTCCGGAAGCAGCGGTAAGCAGCGGGAAGCGGTGGGAAACAGCCGGAAGCGGTGGGAAACGGCCGGGAGCGGTCGGGAGCCCGTCAGCCGGAGTGTGCCCCGGTGGCCGGTACGGCGAACGGCAGCAGCGCCACTGTTACGTTGTCGTGGCCCCCGCCGTCGAGCGCGTGTCCCACCAGCACCTGGGCTCCGTGCAGCGGGCGTTCGCCCGCGTCCCGGGGTACGGCGGCGGCCATCTCCTCGGCGGACTCCGCGTAGTTCCAGAGCCCGTCGGTGCAGACCACCACGGTGCCCGGCCGGTCGGGCTTGAACGCCGCGGTGTGCGGGTCGAGTTCGTAGGCGTCGGCGCCGAGCCAGCCGGTGATCGCGTGGGCCCGCTCGTCCGCGTACGCCTGCTCCTCGCTCATCAGGCCCGCCGCCACCATCTGCGCGGCCCAGGAGTCGTCCTCGGTGAGCCGGGCCGGCTGCTGGGTACGGTCGGCCGGCACCCAGTAGACGCGGCTGTCGCCGACCCAGCCGACGATCAGCAGACCGGCGGCGACGACCGCGCCGACCAGGGTGCAGGCCGGAGCGTTCTGGTGACGGTGCGGATCGTGCTCCGTCGCGCCCTCCTGCTCCTCGGCCAGCGCGTTGACGGCCCGGGAGGCCGCGACGATCGCTTCGTGCATCGCCTGCTGCGGGTGGGTGCCGCGCGGCAGGGACTCCAGGAGGGACGCGTCGGCGGCGTGCGCGGCGGCTGCCGACGCCTCGTCGGGCCGGTGCGCGGAGGACACCCCGTCGCAGACGATCGCGACGACGGCCGGCGAACCGTCCGGCAGCGCCGTCGTCGACACGGCGAAGGAGTCCTCGTTGCGGTGGTGGCGCAGCCCGCGGTCGCTGACCGCCGCCACCGGGCCGAGCTCCCGCTCCATGTGGTCGCGTTCGCGCGGCTGGGCGTGGCCGCAGGTCTCGCAGTACCCGTCGGTGTCCACCCGGCCGGCCCGGCAGGCGACGCAGAGCTTGGTGCCGGCCGGGGCGCTCGTACCCGCGGCGGGGGCCGTGGCGGTCGTGACGGTGCCGGGGGCCGCGGTGGCCCCGGGGGCGCGCGGGTCGGCGGCGGGTACGCCCTCGGGGGCGGACGCCGGTGCCGCCAGCTCGAAGTCCCCCGATACGTAACCGGGGTCGGCGTAACCGGGGCTGAGGGAGCCGGGGGCGTGGCCGGGGCGCTGCCCCGGTACCGCCCGGTCGTCGTGGCGCACGGCGGGCGGGGCCACCGGCGCGGCGGGGGCCGCCGCCGCGCGGGCGTACAGCGGGTGCCCCGCGGAGTCGAGGCCCGGGAGGTCGGCCGGACGGTGGACGGGCGCGGGCTGGTCCGAGGTGTCGGTCTCGGACGCGGGCGGCCACTGGACCGGAGCCGGAGCCGGAGCCGGAGCCGGAGTCGCAGCCGCAGCACCCGGGGCCGCTCCCGGCGGGGCGGGAGCCGTAGGGGCCACGGGCGGAACATGCGGTACGGGCGGAACAAGTGGTGCGGGCGGGGCCGGTGGGGGTGGAGGCGGGGTGGTGATCGCCATCGTCGGCCGGTCGCCCGGCCGTTCGGGCACGGCCGACAGGTCGTAGCCGCAGGCGCCGCAGAACAGGTCGCCCGGCTCCAGCGGTTCCGCGCAGCTGGGGCACGTCGGCAGGGGAGCCGCCTGCTGGTGGATCTGTGACATCTTCACACCCACGTCCGGGGGCGGAAACGGTTGGCCCGCTCCACCAGTTCGATCCTCTCGTCGCCCTGCTGAGCCAGCCTGGCGAGCATCCGATAAGCGCGTTCCAGCCCGAACCGGAGCCCCCGCTCGTCCAGTTCGCTGCCGAGCAGCGTCCGCGCGCCCGGCCCGGAGAGCGCGGGACCCGCGGACGGACGGGCGGGTCCTGTGGAGAGTACCCAGTCCAGCGCGGTCCCCAGCACCTCCGTCGAGAGGCGCTCGCGGCGCACCGCGTCCAGCCCCAGCCCGGCCAGCGCCGTGATCTGCTCCGAAGCGGCGGCCAGGTCGTCCGCCAGCGGCTCTCCCGGGTCGCGCCCGCGCAGCCGCGCGCGGACCGAGGCGACCCGGGCGGCCGTGAAGTGGATCGACGCGGCGGGCACCGACTCCAGCGTCCGTACGGCACCCGTACGGTCCCCGACGGCGAAGCGCACCCGGGCGAGCCCGAACGCGGCGCTGACGAAGCTCGGATCGGTGGTCCAGACGAGGTGGTAGTAGTCGGCGGCGTTGTCCAGCTGCCCGAGCACCTCCGCGCAGACGCCGAGCGCCAGCTTGGGTGCCGGTTCGCCCGGGAACGCGTCGTACACCGCCTCGAAGGAGAGCGCCGCGCGCTCGCGGTCACCGGTCACCAGGGAGACGACCCCCCGGTACCAGACCACCCGCCAGTCGTCCGGGTGCCGGGCCTCCAGCTCGCCCAGCACATGGCCGGCCGCGCCGTACTCCGCCAGCTCCAGCAGGGCGCGCAGCTCGCGCAGCCTGGTCTCCGGGGAGGGGGCCGGTACGGTGCGCAGCGCACCGATCAGCTCCTGCGGAGCCGCCGCCATCACCCCCGCGAGGAAACCGGCGTTGGGGTCGCTCGCGTCGACGCGCGGCACCGGCAGAGCGAGCGCGGTGGCACCGGCGTCGAGACCGTCGAGCCACTGGCCGGCCCCGGACGGTGCCGGTCCCGCCCCGGACGGCGGGACCGGAACGGCCGCCGCCGGGTGGGCGTACGGCGGAGCCGCCTGCTGCGACGGCACGTACGGGGACGCCCCGCCGGCCGGCGGACGGCCGCTCGTCGGACCGCTCACATGGGTGGGCGGGGCGCCGAGGGCCGCCGCCGAGGGCTGGTACCCGGCCGGCGGGGTGTACCCGGACGGCTGGGAGTACGGGGAGGGCTGGGAGTACGGGGAGGGCGCCGCGTATCCGGAGGGCCCCGTGTATCCGGAAGGCTGGGAGTACGGGGCGGGTGCCGCGTACCCCGGGGCCGGTGCGTACCCGGCGGGCTGCGGGCCGGGTGCTCCGGTGCGGGCCGGGGGCACACTGCCGTACGGCCCCGGGCCCACCGGCAGTGCCGCCGCCACCGCCGGAGCCACCGCGCCCGGAGCGACCGCGCCCTGCGGGGCGGCTCCCGCGAGGGCGCCCGCGGTGGGCTTCCCGCGCCGCTTCGGGCGTCCCGGGCGTCCCGACCGTCCCTCCGTCCGCCCGCCACGGCCGCCGAGGCGGGAGACGTCACCGGTCAGCTCGGCGAACAACTCCGTGTCCGTCACCCGCAGTTCCGGGCCGAACAGGGTGGAGAGCGCCGGGCGCGGGCGGCCCGACTGGAGCGCCACGACCTCCCGGAGCACCCCCGTCAGCTGCTCGGCCATCTCCTCCGCCGAGGCGAAACGCCGTGCCGGGTCGGGGTCGGTGGCGCGCACCAGCAGCCGGTAGAAGGACTCGTACGTCCGGAAGACCTCGATGTTCTCCGGGTCGGGCAGCGAGTCCACGAAGACGTTGGTGTAGCCCTGGAAGTCGAAGGTGAGCACCGCGAGGGTCCGCGCCACCGTGTACAGGTCGGAGGCGACCGACGGGCCGACCTCCCCGACCTCGGGGGCCTGGTAGCCGATCGTGCCGTAGATCGCCGACTCCTCGTCGTCCATCCGGCGGACCGCGCCCATGTCGATCAGCTTGAGCTGGTTCTCCGTCTGGATCGCGTTGTCGACCTTGAAGTCGCAGTAGAGGAGGTTGCGGCTGTGCAGGTGGCCGAGCGCCTCCAGCGCCTCGATCCCGTACGCGCACGCCTGCTCGACCGGCAGCGGATCGCGCCTCCCGGCCGGGGTGCGGCGGTCGTTGGCGATCTCCTTCAGCGCCTTGCCGCCGACGTACTCCATCACGATGTAGCCGTCCAGCGAGCCGGTCCGCTGGTCGAGGTGCTCGACGAAGTTGTAGATCCGCACGATGTTGGAGTGCTCGATCTCGGCGAGGAAGCGGCGCTCCGAGATGGCCGCCGCCATGGCGTCCTGGTCACCGGTGTCCAGCAGGCCCTTGAGGACGACCCAGCGGTCCGAGACGGCCCGGTCCACCGCGAGGTACACCCAGCCGAGCCCGCCGTGCGCGAGGCAGCCCGCGACTTCGTACTGCCCGTGCACCACGTCACCGCCGCGCAGCTTCGGTACGAAGGAGTACGGGTGCCCGCACTTGGTGCAGAACCCCTCGGTGCGGCCCGGCCGCTCGCCGCGCGCCCGGCCCACCGGCGCCCCGCAGTCCGAACGCGAGCAGAACCGCTTCCGCTCGGGGACCTCGGCGTGCGCCATCACGGCCGCACGCGGATCGGGGCGCGGCACGTCCGGCACCTGCACGAGGCCCGCGCCGAGGCGCCCCCGGCCGGAGGAGCCGCCCGACGCGCCGGAGGCCCGTACCGACACCGACGGCACGCTCGCCCCGCCGGACAGCCCCCGCGAGAGCCGGCCCGAGACGGACCGCCGCGAGGTCGACGAACGTGAGGAGGCACGGCCCGAGGAGCGCGAACCGGCCGGTGCGGACGCCGAGTTGCCGGCGCGCGCGGCGAAGGCGCCGCCCGCGACGCCGGTGGGCGGGGAGGCGACCATGCCGTTCGGGGAGACGACGGGGGCCAGACCGCAGGTGTCGCAGTACAGCTCGCCCTCGCCCATGTCCTCGTACGCGCCCTCGCACGTGGGGCGCTGGCACCGGCTACTCATCGCGTCTCCCGCTCGTCGTGCCGGCCGTGCCGGTCGTGCCCGTCGTGGGCGCCGGGCTCGTCGTACCGCCGGTCCTCGGGCGGGGGCGTCCGGCCCGGAGCCGTCATCTCGGCGGCCGTGCGCTGGTAGCGCAGCACCGCCTGGTCCGCGACCCGCAGATCGCAGGGCGCGCTCCACAGCATCCGGCGCGCCGCGTCGTACTGCTCGATCAGCAGCGGGTCCTCCGCCAGCCCGTGGCGCGCCACCTTCGCGCGGTACGCGTCGAGCCGGCCCCGCAGCTCCGCGCGGACGGCGAGCGGGGCGGTCACCGAGGTCAGCGACTCGCGGGCGCGCAGCAGCTCCTCCTCCGCCTCCCGCTCCAACTGCTCCAGGAGCGGCGGGAGCCGGTGCCAGCGGGCGTGCCTGCGGTGCTCGGAAGCGGCGGCCAGCCGCTCCTGGAGCGCGGTCGGCGGACCGCTGACGGCGGGCACCTCCGAAGCGGCGATCTTCGCCAGCACCTCGCCCCGGGCGTTCCGTGCCTCGGCCAGCGTGCGGTCGGCCCGCGAGAGCACGTCCCGCAGCCGGGCGAGCCGGTGTTCGGCGTCCTGCCGGACCGCGAGGACCGCCTCGATCTCCCGCCGCACCTCCTCCAGCGCGCGGGCCGCCCGGTCGTACCGCGCGGTGTCCGCGCGCCCGCCGCCCGGCGCCGCGCTGCCCGGACCCGGCAGCCAGAACGCCAGCGGATCGGCGATCACCAGGGCCCGCAGCTCGGCGAGCTCCCGGGTGATCGACTCCAGGTCGTCGCCGGACGGGTGCTCGCCCGGCCGCACCCCCACGGAGTGGGCCAGCGAACGGGTGCGGTGGAGCTCGGCGGCGAGCAGGTCGATCCTCGCGGGCAGCGCCGACCAGACGGAGTCGGAGGCCACCACCATGTCGAGCGAGTGGGCGTAGAGCGTGTTCATCCGGCTCACCAGCTCCTCCAGCGAGAAGCGTGTCGCGAGCCGGGCCGGACCCTCGGCCGAGGGGTCGGGCGGCGCCGCGCCGTGCGCCACGGTGATCTCGCGCCCCCGGAGCAGCCCGGTGAGGGTCTCCAGGTCCTCCCGGCCGGGGTGACGCCGGCGGGCACGCACCTCGCGTGCCCGGGAGAGCGCGTCGGCGTACGCGTCGAAGTACCCCCAGAGCAGGGTGATCGACCGCTCGGTGGTGGCCCAGCGCTCCTTGGTCACCCCGGACAGGTCGGCACCCTCCAGGAGGCGTCGGCCCGCATGGTCCTGCAGGGCGAGGAGAGAGGTCTCGATCGCCTCGTGCTCCGCGCCGAGCCGGGCCAGCGCACGGTCAGCCTCGTCCCGGTCCATGACGGGGCCCGGGGGCCTGGACGCGTAGCTGGGGAAGGGTCCCGCGACGCTCATCGCTCACCTCTCCGCTCTCCCCGCCGGCCCGTGGGCCGCCGGGATCAGTTGCTCCGGTACGAGGGCGCCGGGGGCGCCGTGACGCCGGGCAGCCCGGCCTCCAGCCAGGTGCGGTACGAACGCATCCACGGGCTGTCCGCACCGCCACTGCGGTAGTCCGCCAGCACCTGGTTGACCCGGGCCACCAGGTCGTCGGAGCCGAGCTTGGCGGCGACGCCGTAGTACTCCGTCGTGAAGGGGCCGCCCTTGAGCTCCACCGTCGGGTCCTGGGCCACCTGGCCCGCCGCCAGCGCGTTGTCCGTCACCACCGCGTCCACCTCACCGAGCTGGAGGCGCACCAGGCAGTCGAGCTGGCTGGGGACGGTCAGCCGGTCCTCGTCCCCGGCGGTGCCGTCGTGCGCGTCCTCGAAGACCGCGCCGTACGACTGCTTCTTCAGGGCCTCGTACGCGGTGGAGCCCTCGGCGGTGCAGACCCGCTTCCCGCGCAGCGAGGCGTTGTACCCGGTGATGTCGGAGGCGATCGGGGCGAGCACCTGCTGGCCCGCCCGGAAGTAGGCGGTGGAGAACGCGACCTGCTTCAGCCGCGCGCAGTTGATCGTCATCGTCCGCACCACCACGTCGACCCGGCCGCTCTCCAGCGCCGCGATCCGCTGGCTGGTCGGGATGGCCCGGAAGACCACCTTGGAGGAGTCGCCGAGGATGTCCTGGGCGATGGCCCGCACCAGGTCGATGTCGAAGCCCTCCAGCTTCCCGGTCGCCGGATTGCGGTACCCCCAGCGGTAGCTGTTCTGGTCCACCCCGGCGACGAGCTTGCCGCGCTCCTTGATCCGCTCGACGCCCGGGCCGTCGTTCCGGGACGGCGGCAGGCTCGCCTCGGGCTTGTCGCAGGTGTCGGCGCGCACCTGGGTGGCCTTCGCGGTGCCCGGGCCCGGGTCGCCGCCGAAGGAGGCGGCGGTGCCGTGCGTCAGCGGCAGCAGGGCGAACAGGGCGGTGAGCGCGCAGGCCACCGCCATGGCCGTCACCCCGCCCCAGCCGCGCAGCCTGCCCCCGCCGGTCCGTGTCCGTGCCATCGCTCCCCCTCCCACCGCTCCTCCCGCTGCCGGTACGTCCTCGTTCACCGGTACTCCCCGAGTCTCCGGCCGATCCCGATGATCGCGGCGACCGCTCCCAGCACCGCCAGGACCCCCGCCCCCACCGGCAGCCCGTCCAGGGCGCCGCGGCCCCGGCCGGCCGCCGCGTCGAACTGCTTCTGCTCGTGGGCCAGGGCCGTCTCCAGCGCGGCGTCCACCTTCGAGAAGCACTCGCCGGTGGAGTCCTTCGCCCCGATGACCAGGGCGAGCGCGCCCTCGTAGTCGCCGCCGTCGTCGGTCTTCCGGGCGTCGGCGTGGCGCTTCTGCCACTCCGTCACGCTGCCGACGGCCGTCTTCACCGGGGTGCTCCCGGTGGAGTCGTCCGCCAGCTCGCCCGCCTTGCCCAGCTCGGTGCGGAGCGTGGCCATGTCGGCGGTGTAGTCGGTCTGGTACTGGTCGGCGGAACCGTCCGCGGTCAGCACCGCACCCCGGGCGACCAGCGTGAGGTTCTCGTTGGCGCGGGCCTTGAGGGAGGCGATCCGCGCGCCGTTCAGCACGTCCAGCGAGGCCTGGCCGTCCGCCATGGCGTGGTGCAGCTCGGCCCTGGCCAGGGTCTGCCCGGCGGCCAGCCAGACCAGCGCGGCGGCGGTCGCGGCCGTCGCGGCGAGCAGCCCGCGGCTGAAGACCCGGTTGGTCCGGCGGTAGTCGCGCCGCTGCGCCCAGGCCAGTACGGCGAGGGCCACGATCCCGGCGGCGAGGGCGACGAGCGGCCACTGCCGGGCGTCCCGCTGGTCGGCGTCGAGCCGGCCGGTCTCCGCCGTGTACAACCGCTCGGCCGCGGGCAGGAGTTCGCCGCTCATCTTCTGGTTGGCGTACCGGAGGTAGGCGCCGCCCAGCGGCAGCCCGAGGCGGTTGTTGGCGCGGGCCCGCTCGACCAGTCCGGTGTAGACCGGGAGGAGCTCGTTCATCGTGCGGATCTCACGGCCCGACGAGGTGGTGGCCTCGGTGTTCGCCGCCGCCTTCACCAGCAGCCGGGAGGCGTTCAGGATGTCCTTCTCGTACTGGGCGCGGACGCTCGAAGGCTCCTGGGTGCCCGCGAGGAACCCGCTCGCCGCCATGGTGTCCGCGTCGGCGAGCGAGCGGTAGACGGCCGCCGCGTCCGCGCTGAGCGGCTGGCTGCGGCTGACCACGTCGTCCGCGGCGGCGGCCCGCCCGGAGACCTCCACGGCGGTCACCGCCCCGAACGCCACGACGAGCAGGGCGAGTACGGCTCCGACGAGCCGCAGCCGCCCCGGCTCGGTCGTCGCCGCGTCGCGCAGCCGTCCCGCCAGCGCGGATGCCGCCCCGCGCCGCTGCGCGGGCACGCCGGAGGTCCGCACCGCTCCCTGCTGTCGCGGCGGGCCCCCGATCGGCGGGTGTGTCACTCGGCTTCCCCCTCGGTCACTGACGGCGCTCCCGCCCCCGGCCGGTCGGGGGAGTGGCGCCCGGGCTGAAGTATGGCCGCAGCGACCGGCATCCACCAGGAATACCTGGATCTCGCACCGGACTTGAGCCTTACGCCCATGACCGGACCGCCCCCGCTGTGAACACGATCGGCACAGGTGATCGGTTCCCGTACGTGAGGGCCGTCCCTGCCGACGGAGTACGGAAGTTGACGAGCGGACACCGGTCGGCCGGCCTCCCCGGCCCGCCCCTCAGGCGTACCGCGCGCGCAGCCTGGCGTGCGCCTCGGGTGCCGCCCCCGTGTGGTCCAGGCCCAGCAACGCCGCTCCCAGTACCGGTGGTTGGGCCACCACGCGGATCTCGGCCCGGGGTGCGCGGGCGGTGAGCGACGAGGTGATCCGGCGGTCCAGGTCCGGGTGGCGCGCGGCCAGCACGCTGCCGCCGAGAATCACCGGAACGTGCTCCTCCAGAAGACCCAGCCGGTCCAGCGCCACCGAGGCCATCGCGACGACCTCGTCCGCGAGCCGGTCCACCACCGCGCGCGCCACCGGGTCACCGGCCGCGCCCGTCGCGAAGAGCACCGGGGTCAGCTCGTGCCGGCGCTCGTACGGGATGTGCTCCCGGTGCAGCGCCTCGATCAGCTCGTACATCGACGCGAGCCCGAAGTGCGCCGGGAGCGCCCGGGCCAGCTCGGTCGGCCCGCCCCGGCCGTCCTCGGCGCGGGCGGCGAACCAGAGCGCCTCCTCGGCGAGCCCTGAACCGCCTCCCCAGTCACCGGATATCCGGCCGATCGCGGGGAACCGGGCGGTGCGGCCGTCCGGGAGCATGCCCACGCAGTTGATCCCGGCGCCGCAGACCACCGCGACGCCCCGGGGCTCGTCCACCCCCGCGCGCAGCACGGCGAAGGTGTCGTTGCGCACCTCGACCGTGTGCCCCCAGCCGCGTTCGAGCAGCGCGGCCGCCAACTCCTCCTCCTCGACCGGGAGGTCGGCGTTGGCGAGGCAGGCGGAGACGTGCGCGACCGGTCCGGCCGGCTCCCCGGCCGAGGCGAACGCCCCCGCCACGGCGGCGGCGAGCACGTCCAGCGCGGCGGGGATCCCGACCACGGGCGGCTGGAAACCGCCGCCCCGGCCCGTGCCGAGCACCGTGCCGTCCTCGCCGATCAGTGCCACGTCGGTCTTGCTGTTCCCCGCGTCGATGGCGAGGACCGAAGGGTTCACGCCCACGCGAGGTGCTCCCGGTTGTGCGCGATCAGCCGGTCCGTGAGGCCCTCGGCGTACTCGAACTGCCCCACCAGCGGGTGGGCGAGCAGCGCCTTGAAGACGCGGTCCCGGCCGCCGTGCAGGGCGGCCCGCAGCGCCAGGTCCTCGTACGCGGTGACCTGGGCGATCAGCCCGGCGTAGAGCGGGTCCAGCGCCGGGACGGCGAGCGGCACGGCGCCCGAGCCGTCGACCCGGGCCTGCGTCTCGATCACCGCGTCGTCGGGGAGGAACGGCAGGGTGCCGTTGTTGAGGGTGTTGACCACCTGCACGGTGGGGGCGCCCCCGCCGAGCAGCGAGGAGGCCAGGTCGACCGCCGCCTCGGAGTAGAAGGCGCCGCCGCGCTTGGCGAGCAGCGCGGGCTTCTCGTCCAGCGCCGGGTCGCCGTACATCGCGAGGAGTTCCTTCTCCATCGCGGCGACCTCGGCGGCCCGGGACGGCTTGGTGCCGAGCTCCCGGACGACCTCGTCGTGCGCGTAGAAGTACCGCAGGTAGTACGAGGGGACCACGCCGAGCCGGTCCACGATCGCGCGCGGCAGGTGCAGGTCGGCGGCGATGGCCTCGCCGTGCTCGGCCAGCAGGCGCGGCAGCACGTTCTCGCCGTCCGGGCCGCCGAGGCGCACCCCGAGCTCCCAGGAGAGGTGGTTCAGCCCGACGTGGTCGAGGTGCACCTCGGCGGGGGAGACGTCCAGCAGCCGGGCGAACTTGCGCTGGAAGCCGATCGCGACGTTGCAGAGGCCGACGGCCTTGTGGCCGGCCTGGAGGAGCGCCCGGGTGACGATGCCCACCGGGTTGGTGAAGTCGATGATCCAGGCGTCCGGGTTGGTGCGGCGGACCCGCTCGGCGATGTCCAGTACGACCGGCACGGTACGCAGCGCCTTGGCGAGGCCGCCCGCGCCGGTGGTCTCCTGGCCGACGCAGCCGCACTCCAGCGGCCAGGTCTCGTCCTGGTTGCGCGCGGCCTGTCCGCCGACGCGCAGCTGGAGCAGGACGGCGTCGGCGCCCTCCACCCCGGCGTCGAGGTCGGAGGTGGTGGTGATGGTGCCGGGGTGGCCCTGCTTGGCGAAGATCCGCCGGGCGAGGCCGCCCACGAGGTCGAGGCGGTCGGCCGCCGGGTCGACGAGCACGAGCTCCTCGATCGGCAGGGTGTCCCGCAGACGGGCGAACCCGTCGATCAGTTCGGGTGTGTAGGTGGACCCGCCACCCACTACTGCGAGCTTCATTTCAGCCCTTCACTCCGGTCAGTGTGACGCCCTCGACGAATGCCTTCTGGGCGAAGAAGAAGACGGCGATCACGGGGGCCATGACCAGAACGGTCGCGGCCATGGTCAGGTTCCAGTCGGTGTGGTGTGCGCCCTTGAAGGACTCCAGGCCGTAACTGAGCGTCCAGGCGGCCGGGTTCTCGGACGCGTAGATCTGCGGCCCGAAGTAGTCGTTCCAGGCGGCGAAGAACTGGAACAGCGCGATGGCGGCGATGCCCGGCTTCGCCATCGGCAGCACCACCCTCAGCAGGGTGCGCAGTTCGCCGCAGCCGTCGATCCGTGCCGCGTCCAGGTACTCGTCCGGGATGGTCAGCAGGAACTGGCGCAGCAGGAAGATGGAGAAGGCGTCGCCGAAGGCCATCGGGATGATCAGCGGCCAGAGCGTGCCGGAGAGGTCCATCTGCTTGGCCCAGAACAGGTACATCGGGATGATCACGACCTGCGGCGGCAGCATCATCATCGAGATGACCAGCATCAGCGACAGCTTGCGGCCCTTGAAGCGGAACTTCGCGAGCGCGTAGGCGACGGGCACCGAGGAGACCACGGTCAGCACGGTGCCGGCCCCGGCGTAGAGCAGGGTGTTGCGCCACCAGGTGAGGAAGCCGGGGGTGTCGAAGACCCGCCGGTAGTTCGCCCACTCCCAGGTGTCGGGGGTGAGGTCGCGGGTCAGCGCCTGCTGGTCGCTCATGAGCGAGGTCAGCACCACGAAGACCAGCGGGAGGACGAAGAAGAGGGCGGCGGCGACGCCGAGCGAGTGCACCGCGATCCACTGCAGCAGTGCCTTGCGGCGGGCGGTGCGCTCGGCGGCCGTGCGTGCGGAACGGACGCCACCGGCAGGGGTGCCGGGTGTGTCGAGCAGCTGGGTCATGGGTCAGTCACCGGCCTGGACGAGGTTGTTGCGGCCCCGCATCAGCAGTGCGGTGAAGGCCATGGCCAGGGCGAACAGGACCAGGGCGACGACGCAGGCGGAGCCGTAGTCGAAGCGCTGGAAGCCGAGGTTGTAGACGAGCTGGGGGAGCGTCAGGGTCGACTTGTCGGGATAGCCGGGCTCGAAGGACTGCCCGGAGCCGCCGATCACCCCGGAGGCCACCTTCCCCGCCACCAGGGGCTGCGTGTAGTACTGCATCGCCTGGATGACCCCGGTGACCACGGCGAACATCACGATGGGCGAGATGTTCGGCAGGGTCACGAAGCGGAACCGCTGCCAGGCGGAGGCGCCGTCCAGCTCGGCCGCCTCGTACTGCTCGACGGGCACGTCCAGCAGCGCCGCCATGAAGATCACCATCAGGTCGCCGATGCCCCAGACCGCGAGCATGGTCAGCGCCGGCTTCGACCAGGAAGCGTCGTTGAACCAGCCGGGCGTCGGCAGACCGAGGTCGCCCAGGATCGAGTTGACCGGCCCCGTCCCCGGGTTGAGCAGGAAGACGAAGGCGAGGGTCGCGGCCACCGGGGGCGCGAGGTAGGGCAGGTAGAAGAGGGTGCGGAAGAGCCCGGTGGCGGTCTTGATCCGGGTGATCAGCAGCCCGACGCCGAGCCCGAACACCACCCGGCAGGTGACCATGACGATCACCAGCCAGAGGGTGTTGCGCAGCGACGGCCAGAACATCGGGTAGTCGGTGAAGACGTACGTCCAGTTCGTCAGCCCGTTGAAGACCGGCGCCCCGAACCCGTCGTACTTCGTGAAGGAGAAGTAGACGGTCGAGATCATCGGGTACGCGAAGAAGAAGCAGAAGCCGATCAGCCAGGGCGACAGGAACGCCACCGTGCGCAGCGCCGACCTGCGGCGCTTGGAGCGGAGTGTGTACGTGGTCATCGCGGGCTACTTGGCCTTGGCGATGTCGGTGTCGATCTGCGCGGCGGTCTTCTCCAGACCGGCCCGGAGGTCCTTCACCGAGCCCTTCTCGTACTGGTAGCCGAAGTCCTGGAGGGTCTGCTGGTACGTGGCCCCGTTGACGGCCCCGTCCGGGGTGTTGGAGTGCGGGTTCTGCGCGATGTCCAGGAAGGTCTTGAAGCGCGGGTCGAACTTCAGGTCGGGCGACTTCAGCGCCTCGAAGGTGGAGGGCACGTTCTTGATGCCGTTGGCGAAGTCGACCACCGCCTGCGTGTCGCTGGTCATGAACTTGACCAGCTCCCACGCGGCGTTCTGCTTCTTGCTGGCGGGCGCGATGCCCATGATCGTGCCGGAGAGGAAGCCCTTGCCGTAGGTGTCGGCCTCGTCGTCGGCGACGGGCATCGGCGCGACCCCGATCTCGAAGTCCGTGCCCGCCTCCTCGGCCATCCCGAGCCGCCACTCGCCGTCCATCTGCATGGCGACCTGGCCGGTCTGGAACGGGTGCTTCGCGCCCCACTCGTCCCCGAAGGAGCCGCGGAACTTCTCCAGCTTGTCGTAGCCGCCGAGGTCCTCGACCAGCTTCTTCTGGTACGTGAACATCTCGGCGAAGGCCGGGTCCTTGGCGATGTTGGACTTGCCGTCCGCGTCGAAGTACGCGTGGTCCCAGGAGCCCAGGTAGTGGTCGGCGACCGACTCGTAGCCGTGGAAGGTCGGCATGAAGCCGAGCTGCTGGTAGCTGTCGCCCTTGGTGACCGTGAGCTTCTTGGCGTCGGCGGCGAACTCGGAGAGGGTCTTCGGCGGTGCGGCGATCCCGGCCTTCTCGAACGCGTCCTTGTTGTAGTAGAGCCCGTACGCGTCGGCCAGCAGCGGCAGCGAGCAGCGCTTGCCCTCGAACTGCGTGTAGTCCAGGAGCACCTTCGGGAAGGTCTTCTCCAGGTCCAGCTTCGACTTCTCGATGAACGGCGTCAGGTCCGCGAAGGCCCCGGACGAACAGAACTTGCCGACGTTCGACGTGGTGAAGGACGACACGACGTCCGGACCGTTCGAACCCCCGGCGCGCAGCGCCTGGTTGAGCTTGTCGTCGTTGATGTTGCCGACGACGTTCACCTTGATGTTCGGGTGGGCCTTCTCGAACCGGTCGACGTTGTCCTGCACCGCCTTGACCTCGGACGGCGCGCTCCAGCCGTGCCAGAAGTTGATGGTGGTCTTCGCGTTCGGGTCGTCCGTGGAGCCGCTCTGGGACTGGCCCGTGCAGGCGGTGGCGAGGACGGATATCGCGGCGACCGCGACGGCGGCCGTGGTGAGGCTGTTTCTGCGCATGGCAAAGCTCCTTGAAGACGGTGAAGGAGAGGCGACAGCGGTACGGAGTGCGGGAAGTTCAGGGGCGGGAGGTGTCGAACACCTCGTCGCGGGTGTCGGCGAGGGCGCGTTCCAGGGCGCCGCGCAGTACCGGCAGCCGGACGGTCTCGGCGAGGACGAGCGGGGGCCGGGAGGCGGCCAGTTCGGCGAGTTCGGACTGGATCAGGGCGCGCAGCCGCTCGCCGCCGGCCGAGATCAGCCCGCCGGCCAGCACGATCAGCCCGGGGTCGAGCACGGCCGTCAGGGAGGCGAGCCCGGTCGCGAGCCGCTGCGCGTAACTCCGCAGCAGCTCGGTCAGCCGCTCGTCCTCGCCGTACGCGGCGGCGGCGCGGGTCACCAGGGCGGCGGCCACCTCCGGGTAGGGCTGCTGCGGGGTGTCGATGCCGAGCGACGCGGCGAGCCGGGGGATCGCCTGGGCGCCCGCCAGTTCCTGGAAGCCGCCGGCGTTGGCCTTGACGACCTGGCGTACGAGCGGGGTACCCGGCACCGGCAGGAAGCCGACCTCCCCGGCGCCGCCGGTGAAGCCCCGGTGCAGCCGGCCGTTGATGACGAGCGCGCCGCCGAGCCCCTCCTCGTTCCAGAGCAGGACGAAGTCGTCGTGGCCCCGGGCGGCCCCGCGCCGCTGCTCGGCCACCGCGACCAGGTTCACGTCGTTCTCGTACTCCACGGGCATGGGCAGCGCCGCCGCCAGCTCGTCGAGGAGGGTGGCGGAGTGCCAGCCCGGCAGGTGCGAGGCGTAGCGCAGCCGGCCGGTGCCCGGGTCGAAGGCGCCCGGGGTGCCGATCACCACCCGGTGGACCGCGGACCGGTCGAGACCGGCCTGCTCCACCGCGCCGTCCAGCGCCCGGACGACCTGGTCGACCGCGCTCTCGGCGCCCCGGCCGGGGGTGCGGAGCTCGAACTCGCCCACCGTCCCGCCGGTGACGTCGGCGACGGCGGCCACGATGCGCTGGGCGTTCACGTCGAGCCCGGCCACGTACGCCGCCTCCGGGTTGACCGCGTACAGCTGCGCGTTCGGCCCCGGGCGCCCCTCGGTGGTGCCGGTGGCCCGCACCAGCCCGGCCGCCTCCAGCCGGGCCAGCAGCTGCGAGGCGGTCGGCTTGGAGAGACCGGTGAGCTTGCCGATCCGGGTACGGGAGAGCGGGCCCAGCTCCAGCAGCAGGTCGAGAGCGGCGCGGTCGTTCATGGCGCGCAGCAGCCGGGGGGTGCCGGGCACGCCGGTGCCCGGGGTGGTTCCTGCCATGGAGGTGGTCCGCTCTCTGTTAGGAAAGTTTCCTATCCGGTGGGAGCAAGGTAGGCGTCCGTACCCGGGGCGTCAATGGCGAGGCGGCCGGGCAACGAAAGCGTTACCGGCGGAGGGCGCGTGGAATGGGGCCGAAACACGCAGGAGGGCCTCCGCGGCATGCGCGAAGGCCCTCCTGACGTGCGGGTACGGGCGTGTGGTTCGGCTACTTGCTGATGCTCGGCGGGGTGAGCGGCGTCGCGGCGAGCGACTGCGGCGAGGTCGCCGAGGCGTACGCGGACGGGGCGGCCATCGCGGCCGTCGGGTCCGCCTTCGACTCGGCCTCCGGCTGCGCCGGCCCCGCGCCGATCATGCTGATGCCCGCCTCGTCCAGCGACCTCTTGATGCGCCAGCGCAGCTCGCGCTCCACGGCCAGCCCCTTGCCCGGCATGGTCTTCGCGGTGACCCGTACGGTCATCGAGTCCAGCAGGACGGCGTCCAGGCCGAGGATCTCCACCGGGCCCCAGAGCCGCTCGCTCCACGGCTCCTCCTTCGCCATGACCTCGGTGGCGGCGGAGATGGCGGCGCGCACCCGGTCCAGGTCCTCCGTCGGCCGGACGGTCACGTCGACACCGGCGGTGGACCAGCCCTGGCTGAGGTTGCCGATCCGCTTCACCTCGCCGTTGCGGACGTACCAGATCTCGCCGTTGTCGCCGCGCAGCTTGGTGACCCGCAGCCCCACCTCGATGACCTCGCCGGAGGCGACGCCCGCGTCCACCGTGTCCCCCACGCCGTACTGGTCCTCCAGGATCATGAAGACCCCGGAGAGGAAGTCGGTGACGAGGTTGCGCGCGCCGAAACCGAGCGCGACACCGGCGACACCGGCGGAGGCCAGCAGCGGCGCCAGGTTGATCTCGAAGGCGCCCAGGATCATCAGCGCCGCCGTGCCCAGGATCAGGAAGGAGGTCACCGACCGGAGCACGGAACCTATCGCCTCCGAGCGCTGGCGGCGCCGCTCGGCGTTGACCAGCAGTCCGCCGAGGGCGGTGCCCTCCACGGCCTGGGCGCTGCGGTTCATCCGCTCGATCAGATTGGTGAGGGCGCGGCGGATCAGGTAGCGCAGCACGATCGCCACGGCGGCGATCAGGATGATGCGCAGACCGGTGTTCAGCCAAGTGGACCAGTTCTGCTCGACCCAGCCCGCGGCGTCGCCGGCCTGCCGGGCGGCCTCGTCGAGCGAGCCTCCCGACCCGGTCGACGGGGCGGCGGCCAACAGAACGGACGGGGACACGGTGGGACCTCCAGAACGGGCGACAGCTGATCAACCAGGTTAACGACGGGCGCGGCCCGGATGATGTCCGCAGCCCACCGAGAGACGCATCTCATCCCTTCATCACACGTTTGTGCGCGTTTCGTCGCGCAGCCCGACCGCGCCCGGCCGTCCGTCGGGTGCGGGCCGCCGGGTGCGGGCCGTCCGTGCGGCCGTCGGGCGGAATCCGCCCGGCCCATTACCCGCACGTGGTGGCGCCCGGACCGGCCATGAGGAGAGACTGAGAGCGGATCGTCCCGGCGCGAGCCACGCGCCGCCGGCGTACAAGGAGGCATCCACCGTGCCGCACGTCCTGGTTCTCAACGCGTCGTACGAGCCGCTCGGCGTCGTACCGCTCCACCGCGCGCTCGTCCTCGTCCTCGAAAACAAGGCCGTCTGCCTCGAAGAGTCCGGCGCCCTCCTCCGCAGCCCCACCACCGCCGTACCGGCGCCCAGTGTGGTCCGCCTCAAGCGCTTCATCCGGGTCCCCTACCGGGGGCCCGTCCCGCTCACCCGCCGGGCGCTCTTCGCCCGGGACGGCGGCCGCTGCGTGTACTGCGGGGCCGCCGCCACCAGCGTCGACCACGTCGTCCCGCGCAGCCGGGGCGGTCTGCACGCGTGGGAGAACGTGGTGGCCGCCTGCCGCCGCTGCAACCACGTCAAGGCCGACCGGCACCTCCCCGAACTCGGCTGGCGCCTGCGCCACCAGCCCGCGCCCCCCACCGGCCTCGCGTGGCGGATCATCGGCACCGGCCACCGCGACCCGCGCTGGCTGCCCTACCTCCAGCCGTTCGGCGCGGACGACGCGATGGCCCGGATCGACGGCGTCTCCGCGTGAGCACCGCCTGCCGCCCCGGTCGCGGGACCGGGACGGCAGGACGGTGAGGGCAGCCGGATCGGCCGGTGGATCGGGAGGCGCATCGGCAGGTGGATTGGCTGAAAATGGCTCAAATCTGCCGTCCGGGGGAACGAGATGTGACCCACGGCACGTTGAAGACCTCGGCATCGGACCTATGCCACGCTCACGTCTGCGCACCCGAGGGCTGGGTAGGTCTCTCATCCGTCCTGCTCCCACGGCCAGGAGGCCCACCTTGTCCGCAGCCGCGCGTGTCCCGCTCCCCGCCCTGTCCAAACAGGTCCCCGGTCCGGCCGGCCCGGAGCCGCTGACCAGTGAGCCGCTGACCAGTGAACAGCCCCTCCCGCCCGCAGCCGTCCCCCGTCCCTTCGGCGGACCGCCCCGCACCGTCGTCACCGCCCCGCTCGACGTGCCCCGCGCCGCCGGTGCCGCACCCCTCACCAGCGAGCCGCCGCTCGTCGACGCCACCCCGCTGACGAGCGAGCCGCCGCTCGCCGTCGTCGCTCCGCTCACCAGCGAACCGACCGCCCCCGGTGTCGCGGGGGCCATGGAGTCTCCAGGAGTCTGAATGGGCCTCTCCCGGCTCGCCGCCCTGCACGGCGTCGCCACGTCCTACTCCCCGTCCGCGGGTGTCACGGTGCCCGTCCCCGACGACACGGTCACCGCCGTGCTCGCCGCGCTGGGCGTGGACGCCGCCACCCCGGAGGGCGTACGGAGGTCGCTCGCCGCCGCCGAATCGAGGGCGGGCTCCCGGCTGCTCCCGCCGACCGTGGTGGTCTGGGCGGGCGAGCCGCTGCCGCCCGCCCTCGCCACGCTGCCGATCGGGACGGCCCTGACGGTCGCCCCGGAGGCCGAACCGGGCGCCGCGCGGCCCGAGCCGGTCCGGCTGCGCGTCACCGGCGCGCAGGCCGACGTCCCGGACACGCCCCCGCCGTCCGCCGTCCCCGTCTGGTGGACCGACCCGCCCCTCGGCGTCCACCGGGTGACCGCGCGCACCCTCGACCACCGGCAGGGCACCGCCACCCTCGTCGTCGCGCCCGCCCGCGCCCCGCAGCCCCCCGCCCGCGCCCAGGGCTTCCTCGTCCAGCTCTACTCCCTGCTCTCCGCGCGGTCCTGGGGCATGGGCGACCTCGGCGACCTGGCCGACCTCGCCGCCTGGGCCGGACGCACCCTCGGCGCCGGGTTCGTCCAGATCAACCCGCTGCACGCGGCCGTCCCCGGACGCCCCACCGACCCCTCCCCGTACCGCCCCTCCTCGCGGCTCTTCCCCGACCCCGTCCACCTGCACGTCGAGTCGATCCCCGAGTACGGCCAGGTACGCGCCCGGGCGGTGCTGGACGACCTCCGCCAGGACGCCGCCGCGCTCTCGGAGGCGGTGCTCAACAAGGGCGCGCTGATCGACCGGGACGCCGTCTGGGAACTCAAGCGGCAGGCCCTGGAGCTCGTCCACCAGGTGCCGCTGACCCCCGGCCGCCGGGCCGCGTACTGCGACTTCCTCTCCGCCCGGGGCCAGGCCCTGGAGGACCACGCGCTCTGGTGCGCGCTGGCCGAGGTGCACGGCCCCGACTGGCACACCTGGCCCGAGCCGCTCCGCGACCCCCGCTCGCGGGAGACCGCCCGCGCCCGCACCGGACTCCTCGACCGGGTGGACTTCCACAGCCGGCTCGCCTGGCTGACCGACATCCAGCTCGCCGAGGCCCAGCGGGCCGCCGAGGACGCCGGGATGGAGGTCGGCGTCATCCACGACCTCGCCGTCGGCGTGCACCCGGCGGGCGCGGACACCTGGGCGGGCCAGGACCACTTCGCGCTGGGCATGTCCGTCGGCGCGCCCCCGGACGCCTTCAACGCCCGGGGCCAGGACTGGGGCCTGCCGCCCTGGCGGCCCGACGCCCTCGCCGCCTCCGGCTACGCCCCCTTCCGGCGCCTGCTGCGCGGCCTCCTCGCCCACGCCGGGGCGCTCCGCGTCGACCACGTCATGGGCCTCTTCCGGCTCTGGTGGGTCCCCGAGGGCAAGCCGCCCACCGAGGGCACCTACGTCGGCCAGGACGGCGAGGCGATGCTCGCCGTCCTCGTCCTGGAGGCCCACCGCGCCGGGGCCGTCGTGCTGGGCGAGGACCTCGGCACGGTCGAGCCCGGCGTCCGCGAGGCGCTCGCCCGGCGCGGCGTCCTCGGCACCTCCGTCCTCTGGTTCGAACGCGACTGGGAGGGCGACGGCCGCCCCCTGACTCCGGAGCGGTGGCGCCAGGACTGCCTGGCCACCGCCACCACCCACGACCTGCCGTCCACCGCCGCCCGCCTCTCCGGCGACCACGTGACGCTCCGCCACGAACTCGGCCTGCTCACCCGCACCCTGGAGGAGGAACTCGCCGAGGACGCCACCGACACAGCCGAATGGCTCGGCCTGCTCGCCCGGCTGCGGCTGCTGCCCGAGGGCGAGGGCGACGAGGAGGCCGCCGTACGGGCCGTGCACCGCTTCCTGCTGCGCACCCCCGCCCGGCTGACCGGCATCTGGCTCCCGGACACCGTGGGCGACCGGCGCCCGCAGAACCTCCCCGGGACCTGGGACCAGTACCCCAACTGGCGCCTGCCGATCGCCGACGGGGAGGGCCGTCCCCTGACGTTGGAGCAGATCACGGGCTCGCCCCGGCTCCACCGCCTGATGGACGGACTGGCCCCCCGCACCCCACGTACGGCACCCCCGGACGCGCGGCGTCCTTAGGCGTTCGCTACGTTTGCACCGTGGACAAGAAGAACGCTATGCGCGCCGGCGCCGTTGCGGCCGGTACGACGCTGATGATGCTGCTCATGTCGTCCCCCGCTCTCGCGCTCACGCGCGACGACGGCGACGACCCGGGTCAACACGGTCTGTCGGTCATCGAGACCATCAGCCTGTACGTCCTCGCGCCCCTCGCGCTGTTCGTGGTGATCGCGGGCCTGGTCGTGGTGCTCGACAAGTCCAAGAAGAAGGCGTAACCGCCTCACACGCTCACGCCGTGTGCGCCGCCGGTACGGGATACCGCGCGGCGCACACGCATGTCCGGATACGGGCGTGCCCGCGCCACCGGATACGCACGAGGGCGCCCGCACCCGCAGTGAGCCCCCGCCACACGCGAGGGCGCCCTCCCCGGCACGTACCGCCCGGGGAGGGCGCCCTCGCGTCGCTCGCGTGCCGAGCCGTTACGCGGTCGCGGCGGCCGCGTCCGCCGCCCGGGCGCGCAGGGCGCGCTCGACGCCCGCGCGGGACTCCGACATCAGCCGGCGCAGCGCCGCGTTCGGTCCGGCCGAGGCCAGCCAGGCGTCCGTGGCGTCCAGCGTCTCCTGGGAGACCTGGATCGCCGGGTAGAGGCCGATCGCGACCTGCTGGGCCATCTCGTGGCTGCGGCTGTCCCAGACGTCCTTGACCGCCGCGAAGTACTTCTCCGCGTACGGCGCCAGCAGCTCGCGCTGCTCGGTCTGGACGAAGCCGCCGATGACGGCCTCCTGGACGGCGTTCGGCAGCTTGTCGGACTCCACGACCAGCGCCCAGGCCTCCGCCTTGGCCTCCTCGGAGGGACGCGCGGCGCGGGCCTCGGCCGCGTGCCGCTCGCCCGCCGCGGTCCGGTCGCGCTCGTACTCGGCGGCGATCTCCTCCTCGTCGAGCAGACCGGTCGCGGCGAGGCGCTGCACGAACGCCCAGCGCAGCTCGGTGTCGACGGCCAGGCCCTCGACCGCCTTGGTGCCGTCCAGCAGACCCTGGAGCAGGTCCAGCTGCTGCGGGGTACGGGCGGTCGCCGCGAAGGCGCGGGCCCAGGCCAGCTGGTGGTCGCTGCCTGCCTCGGCCGCGTTCAGGTGCGCCAGGGTGGCGTCCGTCCAGCGGGTCAGCAGCGCCTCGCGGGACTCCGGCGCCGCGTACTGGTCGAGCGCCAGCTTCAGCTGACGGTGCAGCGACTGCACCACGCCGATGTCCGACTCCTTGCCGATGCCGGACAGCACCAGCGCGAGGTAGTCGCGGGTCGCCAGCTCGCCGTCGCGGGTCATGTCCCAGGCCGAGGCCCAGCACAGC
Source organism: Streptomyces sp. NPDC001493 (assembly GCF_053597235.1). Lineage (NCBI taxonomy): Bacteria > Bacillati > Actinomycetota > Actinomycetes > Kitasatosporales > Streptomycetaceae > Streptomyces > Streptomyces sp. NPDC001493. The sequence continues at coordinate 291,906 of NZ_JBSFHV010000004.1, read as the reverse complement.
GCGCGCGGCAGCGACTCGGCGAAGTCGCCCAGGTGCTCGGTGACGAACCGCAGCGACTCCTCGTCGAGCCGGACCTTCGCGTAGCTGAGGTCGTCGTCGTTGAGCAGGACGACGGCCGGGCGCTTCGTGCCCTCGGGCAGCCGCACCTCGGTGCGCTCGCCGTCCACGTCCAGCTCGATCCGCTCGCCGCGGACCAGCTTGCCGTCGGCGCCGAGGTCGTAGAAGCCGATCGCGATGCGGTGCGGGCGCAGCGTCGGCTCGCCCTTGGCGCCGGCCGGGAGCGCCGGGGCCTCCTGGAGCACGGCGAAGGAGGTGATGCGGCCCTCGGCGTCCGTCTCGATCGACGGGCGCAGGATGTTGATACCGGCGGTTTCCAGCCAGGACTTCGACCAGGTCTTCAGGTCGCGGCCGGAGGTCTTCTCCAGCGCGCCCAGCAGGTCGGTGAGCCGGGTGTTGCCGAAGGCGTGCGCCTTGAAGTACGCCTGCACGCCCGCGAAGAACTCGTCCTTGCCGACGTAGGCCACGAGCTGCTTGAGGACCGAGGCCCCCTTGGCGTACGTGATCCCGTCGAAGTTGACGAGGACGTCGTCGAGGTCGTTGATCTCCGCCATGATCGGGTGGGTGGACGGCAGCTGGTCCTGCCGGTACGCCCAGGTCTTCATGGAGTTGGCGAACGTGGTCCACGACTGCGGCCACCACGACCCCTCGGCGTCCGCCAGGCAGGCGATCGAGGTGTAGGTGGCGAACGACTCGTTCAGCCAGAGGTCGTTCCACCACTCCATGGTGACCAGGTCGCCGAACCACATGTGGGCCAGCTCGTGGAGGATGGTCTCCGCGCGGCCCTCGTACGCGGCGTCGGTGACCTTCGAGCGGAAGACGTACTGGTCGCGGATGGTGACCGCGCCCGCGTTCTCCATCGCGCCCGCGTTGAACTCCGGCACGAAGAGCTGGTCGTACTTGGCGAACGGGTACGCGTAGTCGAACTTCTGCTGGAACCAGTCGAAGCCCAGCCGGGTGACCTCGAAGATGTGCTCCGCGTCGAGGTGTTCGGCGAGCGAGGGACGGCAGTAGATGCCGAGCGGCACGGTCTGGCCGTCGCGCTCGTAGCTGCTGTGCACCGAGTGGTACGGGCCGGCGATCAGCGCGGTGATGTACGTCGAGATGCGGGGCGTCGGCGCGAAGGTCCAGACGTCGTCCGCCGGCTCGGGCGTCGGGGAGTTCGAGATCACCGTCCAGCCCGCGGGGGCCTTGACGGTGAAGGCGAAGGTGGCCTTCAGGTCGGGCTGCTCGAAGCTGGCGAACACCCGCCGCGCGTCCGGCACCTCGAACTGGGTGTAGAGGTACGCCTGCTCGTCCACCGGGTCGACGAACCGGTGCAGGCCCTCACCGGTGTTGGTGTAGGCGCAGTCGGCGACGACCTTCAGCTCGTTCGCGCCCTCGCGCAGGTGCGGCAGGGCGATCCGCGCGTCGCGGAAGACGGCGGCGACGTCCAGCGCGGTGCCGTTGAGGACGACGTCGTGCACGGCGGGGGCGATGAGGTCGATGAAGGTCTCCGCACCGGCCTCCGAGGAGTCGAAGCGCACCGTGGTGACGGACCGGAAGGACCCGCCTTCCTGCGCCCCGGAGAGGTCGAGCTCGACCTCGTAGGAGTCCACGGTCAGCAGGCGGGCCCGCTCCTGTGCCTCTTCGCGGGTCAGATTCGTGCCAGGCACCCGGTCATCTCCTTCGATCGTGACGTTTCGGGTCATCTTTCCACGTCAGGGGGTGGCCGCGTTAAGGGCTTTCGCGCGGAGCGGAGCCGCGGAACCAAGCGCGAGGGGGCGGCCACCGGTGGTCACCGGTGGCCGCCCCCTCGGCCGTGTCCTCGTGGTGCCGGGTGGGTCAGCCGTTCAGCTCGGCCGCCACCAGCTCGGCGATCTGCACCGCGTTCAGGGCCGCGCCCTTGCGGAGGTTGTCGTTGGAGACGAAGAGCGCGAGGCCGTGCTCGACGGTCTCGTCGACCCGGATGCGGCCCACGTACGAGGGGTCCTTGCCGGCCGCCTGGAGCGGAGTCGGGATCTCGGAGAGCTCGACGCCCTCGGCGTCCTTGAGCAGCTCGTAGGCGCGCTCGACGCTGATCGGACGTGCGAACCGGGCGTTGATCTGGAGCGAGTGGCCGGAGAAGACCGGCACGCGCACGCAGGTGCCGGAGACCTTGAGCTCCGGGATGCCGAGGATCTTGCGGGACTCGTTGCGGAGCTTCTGCTCCTCGTCCGTCTCGTACGAACCGTCGTCCACGATCGAACCGGCGAGCGGCACCACGTTGAAGGCGATCGGGCGCTTGTAGACGGCGGGCTCCGGGAAGTCCACGGCCCCGCCGTCGTGGGTCAGCTTGTCCGCGTCGGCGACGACCTTGGAGGCCTGGCCGTGCAGCTCGGAGACGCCGGCGACACCGGAGCCGGAGACCGCCTGGTAGGTGGCGACGGTGAGGGTCTCCAGACCCGCCTCGTCGTGCAGGGGGCGCAGCACGGGCATCGCGGCCATCGTGGTGCAGTTCGGGTTGGCGATGATGCCCTTGGGGCGGTCCAGCGCGGCCTTCGGGTTGACCTCGGAGACGACCAGCGGGACCTCGGGGTCCATGCGCCAGGCGGAGGAGTTGTCGATCACGACGGCGCCCTGCTGGGCGACCTTCTCGGCCAGCGCCCGGGAGGTGGCGCCGCCGGCGGAGAAGATGACGATCTGCAGACCCGTGTAGTCGGCGGTGGAGGCGTCCTCGACGGTGACCTCGGTGCCCTCGAAGTCGATTGTGGAGCCCGCAGAGCGGGCGGAGGCGAACAGCCGCAGCTGGGTGACCGGGAACTCACGCTCGGCCAGGATCTTGCGCAGGACTGTGCCGACCTGACCGGTGGCGCCGACGATTCCGACCTTCACGGAAGACTCCTCTGTACGTGTGTGCGGCCCTGGGGGCTCGTCCCGTCGCCCCTGGTGAGCGGGGCGAGGTGCGGCCCTTTGCCGCCCCATGATGCGTATGTCCCTGCCCACCTTGTCCAATCCATTGTCCGGCCTGCGGACTCCCGCGGCCCCGGCCGCAGGTTCTGCCGTCGCGCGGGCCCGGGGAGCGAACATCTTCGGCGGGGTACGGAGGCTCCGCCGGAGCCCGTCGGCTCGTCCGGCCCTGCCCTGCCCCGCCCGGCCCGGCCCCGGACATGCGGCGGGGCGGGTGCCCGTGAGAGCGCCCGCCCCGCCCGGTCCGGGGACCGGCCGCCGGGGGTGTTACCCGACGACCTTGTCGATCAGGACGCTGCCGGTGCCCGCGGCGGTGCCGTGGGAGTTCACCAGCTGGACCTCGCCGAAGAACTGCCGGCCCGCGGGGGCCGCGGCGGCGACGAGCACCTCGGCGCCGAACTCGGCGGAGGCACCGCTCGCCAGGCTGACCGGGGTCGACTCGTCGACCTTGATCGTGCCGAGCGCCGCGGAGTAGTACACGTCGCGGTAGTCGTACGCGGTGGTGCCGGACGGTACGTCGTAGCCGTCGATCTCGACCGTGTAGGTACCGGCGGGCGGCGAGGCGATGCTCACCGACTCCTCGGAACCGGCGGTGGTCGACGCGCCGACCTGGACGCCCCCGAGGAAGACGTAGAGGTCGATGTCCGCGTTGGTGTCCGAGGTGGAGCCGATGGCGACGTCGAGCTTCTCGGCGCCCGCCGGGACGGTCACCTGGAAGGTCTGCGACTGGCCCGTGGAGATCGACGGACGCTGGACGTCGGCCGAACCGAGGCTGCCGCCCTTGAGGTTGCCGGTCAGCGCGGCGGCCTCGTTGGTGACGGTCCAGTGCACCGCCGCCGGGGTGCCGATCTTCGCCTCGGCGATGGTCTGCACCGCCGGGTCGAAGGTCGCGCCGAGCAGCGACACGTCGAGCTTGAACGGGTTGTCCAGGAGCGGGGACGTACGGCGGGCCTCGACCTCGATCTCCCACACGCCGGGCTGCGGGTCCTGGTAGGCACGCGCGTCCGGACGGCAGGTGTTGGTCGGGCTCGTGTAGTTCGGGTAGCAGTAGATCGTGGAGCTGTCCTCCATCTGGACCCCGTAGGGGTGGATGGAGATGAACCGCGTCTGGCTGCCCGACCGCAGGCCGCTCAGCGCGACCTCCAGCGTCTTGGCGCCCTCCGGCACGTTCAGGAAGTACGACGTGGTGCTGTTGCGCTGCACCGAGCCGGACGCCTTGAACGCGTTCGTCGGGGCCTTGATGTCGGTGGCGACGACGACGGTGGTCAGGATCTGCTGGTCCACACCCACGGTCTTGGCGTCGTTCACCTCCAGGATGGCGCTGTGCGTGCCGGCCGAGCGCGGTTGCGCCTGGACCTTCACGGTCACCGGGGTGCCGAGCGGCAGCTTGACGGTGCTCGGGCCGACCAGCTTGAAGGTGCCGTCGTCGTTCTTCCACGACAGCTTGTGCGCGACGTCGCGGTCGGCGCCCGTCGTACGGGTGATGACCACGTCGTACGTCTTCTTCTGGCCGGTCTTCAGGCCGCCCTCACGGTCGTAGAGGCCGGTGCCGAAGCCCGGGTCCTTGAGCGCGAAGTCGATCGAGGTGTCGACCGGGGCCTTGACCGCGTACTCGTTGGCCGTGGCGCCCTTCTTGATGAGCTTCCACGCGTCCAGGATGTTGATCAGACCGGAACCCTGGGCGTGCGCCGGCACGTTCTTGATCCGGGTCGCGGAGCTGGTCAGCGCGGTGCGCAGATCGGCCGGGGGCAGCTCGATGTGCTTCTGCTTCGCGGCGGAGAGCAGCAGCGCGGTGGCGCCGGCGGCCTGCGGGGAGGCCATCGAGGTGCCCTGGAGCATCGAGTAGCCGGCCGGCAGGGAGTAGCCCGCCTCGGCGACCGGGACACCGGGCAGCCAGGTCGGGGTGGTGTTGATGGACGCGCCGGGGGCGGTGATGATCGGCGCGAAGCCGCCGTCCTCACGCGGACCGCGCGAGGAGAAGGGCAGCATGTCGTACTTCTTGGTGACCAGGGAGCCGTAGTTCGACGCCCAGGTGTCCTTGGAGATCGACGCGCCCACCGAGATGACGTGGTCGGCGAGACCGGGGTCACCGATGGTGTTCACACCCGGACCGTCGTTGCCGGCCGAGATGACCAGCTGGACGCCGTAGATGTCGATGAGCTGCTTGTACAGCTCGGCGCGCGCGTTGTTGCCGTCGTTGAGCGGCGGCAGGCCGCCGATCGACATGTTGACGACGTCGACACCGCGGTTCACGACGAGGTCGATCATGCCCTCGGTGAGCGCGATGTTGGTGCAGCCGCCGCTCCAGGTGCAGGCGCGCGAGGAGACGATCTTCGCGCCGGGGGCCGCGCCGTTCATCGCGCCGCCGAACAGGCCGTTGGCCGCGGTGATGCCCGCGACGTGCGTACCGTGCTCGCCCTCGATGATGCCGATGCTGACGTAGTCCGAGGTGGCGCCCGCCGCGTTGTAGACGACGTTCTTGCGCGTCTCCACGACGAACGGGATGCGCTCGGCGACGTCGGTGCGCGGGTCGTCGGTGCCGAAGTAGGCGACCTGGAACTTCTCGTTGTACGGCTTGAGGGCCGTGTCGTCGGAGAAGTCCCCGTTGCTGTTCAGGTCCACCCGGGTCACGCCGGTGACCGGGTCGTACAGCACGCCCCAGCTGTCGGTGTTGTCACCGTCGCGGTTGAGGTCGCCCGCCATCTCGCCGCCGTTGGTGGCGGACTCCCGGAACAGGCTGAACTTGTACGAGCCCGCGGGCGCCTTGTACGTGACACCGCCGAGGGTGAACGACGGGCCGGAGACCGCCTGCGTCATCCGCAGCCAGGTGCCGTCGCCGTCGCTGACCGGGTCGGTCGCGGTGACCCAGTCGACGATCTTGCGCTCGCCGGTGCTGGTCTTCTGGAGCGCCGGGTGGGCGAGGTCCACACCGGAGTCCAGGATGCCGATGGTGATGCCCCGGCCGTCCGCCTTCGGGTTCTGCTTCACGAAGTCGACGGCGCCCGTCTCGAAGGACGGGTTGTACGGGTTCTTCGCGGGCGTCTTCTTCGACGGCGCCGCGTACGTGGAGGACGTCGTGGCCTTCTTGGCGCCCTGGGCGCGGTCGGCCTGCGGCGTCGGGTCGTCCAGCTCGATCTCCTGCTGGAGGTCGATGCCCAGCACCGACGACAGCTTCGAGGCGGACGCGATGGTGGCCTTCGCCGTCTTCGTCGGGACGGTCGCCCGGACGTAACCGAGCTTGTCGTACGTGATGCCGGGCACCGAGCCGCTGACGGCGTCGAGCTGGCTCTTGACCTGCTCGGTCGCGCCGGGCTTCGTGGCGACCATCAGCGTGACGGACTTCTCGCCCTGGGCCTCGGCCTGCGCCAGGACCTCGGCGTCGGAGGTGCCGAGCTTGTCGCCGGACGGGCTCGCGGCGGCGGGCTTGACGGTGGTCGGGGCCGGGTCGTCGGCGGCGAAGACCGGGGTGGTGGCGGTGGCGGCGAGCGCGGCCACCAGACCCGCTGCGGCCGCCACCCGGGCGACCCGTCTCGCCGTCGGTATGGAGCCGGGGGAATCCTTGGTCATCAGCATCCCTGCGATCGGAAAGAATGAGTCCGGAATTCGGTACCGGATGACCGCTCACCCTTTCGTATCCGACAGGGTTTTGTGGAGAGTTGACGGAGGCGCGTAGACGACATGGCGTAGATCCGCCACCGTTGCCCCTGCGTCACCGGGGAGAAAAGGTGTCAGATCATGACCTTGTCGAAGCCTCCGGTCCCGTCCCGCCCGGAGCCCGCCCCTCCGGTCAGCGGGGCAACGCGACCACGTACGCAGCGGGTTCGCGGTCCCGCGCCGCGCTCAGCGCCGTCCGGACCGCGTCCGCCTGCTCCTCCATCGCCTCGCGCAGCCGCTCCGCGCGGAGCCGCACCACGGTGACCCCGAGCCGCTCCAGGTGCTCCCGCCGCACCGCGTGCGCGACCGGGGCCGGCTCGCCCTCCGCCCGGCCGCCGTCGCCCTCCGCCCGGCCGCCGTCGTGCTCGTGGCCCGCGCGGGAGCGGTCGCGTTCCGCCCGGCCGCGGGGCCCGCGCGGGGCGGGCCAGGGCGCGGAGGCGGCGGCGTGGCGGGACGCGTGGGCCGTGTCCAGCTCCACCGCCACCGCCTCCTCGGGCCAGTAGGCGTCCACGCTGCCCAGGTGCGGGCCGCCGGGCAGCCGCAGGTCCACGTTCCACACCGGCTCGGGCAGCCGGTGCAGCCGCACCATCGCGTACAGCCGCTCCTCGGCGATGCTCCGGCCCTCCGCGAGCAGCAGCTCCACCGCGCGGGTCACGGCGGGCCGGCCCAGCAGCTTCGCCGCGCTCAACTCGGCGACGAGCGGGCCGGGTTCGCAGTGTCCGTCGCGAACCGCCTCGGTCAGCAGCAGGCGTACCGCGACCGGCTCGTCGAGCCCGGCCACCACGTCGGCGACGGCCCGCTCCGCGGTCACCACCGGAATCCCGCCGACCGTCGTCCGCTCCCGGGGGAGGGCCGCGCGCACCACCCGGACGAAGCCCGCCGCCCGCAGCCGCCTGGTGCGCGGCACGAGCACGTCGACGCGGGTGAGCGCCGGTACGGGCGGGGCCGCGGCGAAACCGTGCAGCGCCAGCGCCGCCACCCCGGTGACGACGGCGTCCCCGGCGGCGGCACCCGTACCCGCCGTGAGGTCCGTACCCGCCGTGAGGTCCGTACCCGCCGCGGTGTCCGTGCCGCGGCGCCCGGTGGCGGGGCGCCCCGCGTACAGCAGCGCCGCGCGCAGCCGCTCCCGCCCGTCGGCCGGTCCGGTGTGCAGCAGGTAGACGCCGGGCAGCAGTCGCTGCCAGGGGCCGCGGGGCGTGCAGCGCTCGGAGACCTGGGCGGCGGTCAGGCCCCGCCGCCGCAGCTGCGCGCCGCTGACCACCCGGAGGTCCGCCCCGGGCGTGCGGGGGAGGGCGGCGCGGAGGGAGGACAGGGAGGTGTCGTGGTTCATGCACAGGGGCCTTCCGCCGACGGACCGGCCGCTAACCCCTGTTACAGGCCCGTCGCCATACCAGGACAGCCCGGCTCCGCTGCGTACGGACCGATGATCGAAATGGCCCGCCGTGCGGGGGTTGCCCCGGCGTCGGAGCCGTACGCGACCGGGGGTTCCCCCGGCATCAGGGTCGGCCGTACACGGCCGTGCGGGCCGCCCCCCCCGGGAAGAGGGGGGACGGCCCGCACGGGGAGCGGCCGGGTCAGGCCGCCGCGTCGCACTCCTGACCGCGCAGCGAGCGCGCCAGGTCGTCGCGGGCCTCCAGCACCAGACGGCGCAGCGCGGGCGCGGCGTCCTCGTGCTCCTTCAGCCAGGCGTCGGTGGCCTCCAGGGTCGCCGGGTCGTCCTGGAGCCCCGGGAACAGACCCGAGACCACGTCCATCCCGATCTGGATGGAGCGCTCCTTCCAGACCCGCTCGATCGCCGCGAAGTACTTACCGGCGTACGGCGCGAGGAGTTCGCGCTGCGAGGGCCGGACGAAACCGGCGATGGTCGCCCCCACCAGCGCGTTGGAGAGCCGGTCGGACTCCACGACCGCCGCCCACGCCTGGTCCTTGACCGCCGCCGAGGGGCGCGCCGCCAGGCACCGCACCTGGTGGCGCTTGCCCGACGCCGTGTCGTCGCGGGCCAGTTCGGCGGCGATCGCCGCCTCGCCGGCCACGCCGTGCGCCGCCAGCGGGAAGAGGAACGCCCAGCGCAGCTCTTGGTCGACGTCGAGTCCGTCGATCGTGGCGGAGCCGTCGAGCAGCTCGCCCAGCAGGCGGAAGTCCTCGTCCGAGGAGGCCGTCGAGGCGAAGAACCGGGCCCAGGTCAGCTGGTCCTGGCCGCCCGGCACGGCGAGCCGCAGCTCGCGCAGCGCGCCCTCGGCCAGCAGTCGGCCGCCCTCCTCGCGCCAGGCCGGGGCCGCGTAGTGGGTGAGCGCGGAGTGGGCCCAGTTGTGCAGCATCTGGAGCACCCCGATGTCCGTCTCGCGCCCGGCGAAGGCGAGGACCAGGGCGATGAACTCGCGGGCCGGCATCAGCCCGTCGCGGGTCATGTTCCACAGCGCCGACCAGCAGAGCGCGCGGGCCAGCGGGTCGGTGATCGCGCCGAGGTGGTCGCGCAGGGTGGCGAGCGACCGCTCGTCGAAGCGGACCTTGCAGTACGTCAGGTCGTCGTCGTTGACGAGGACCAGCTCGGGCTTCTCGGCCCCGGCCAGCCCGGCGACGACCGTCCGCGCCCCTGCCACGTCCGTCTCGACGCGGGCGTACCGCGTCAGCGCGCCGTTCCCGTCGTGCCGGTACAGGCCCACCGCGATCCGGTGCGGGCGCAGTTCCGGGTGGGAGGCGGCGGCCTCCTGGACCACCGCGAGCTCGGCGATCCGGCCCTCGGAGTCGTACGACACCACCGGGGTGAGGCTGTTGACGCCCGCCGTCTGGAGCCAGGCGCGGGACCAGGCCGTCATGTCGCGGCCGGAGGTGTCGGCGAGCACCGACAGCAGGTCGCCGAGGCGGGTGTTGCCGTAGGCGTGCTGCTTGAAGTAGCGCCGGGCGCCTTCGAGGAACGCGTCCCGCCCGACGTACGCCACGAGCTGCTTCAGGACGGAGGCGCCCTTGGCGTACGTGATGCCGTCGAAGTTCAGCTTGGCGTCCTCCAGGTCGCGGATGTCGGCCGTGATCGGGTGGGTGGAGGGCAGCTGGTCGGCCCGGTAGGCCCACGCCTTGCGGTTGTTGGCGAAGGTGATCCAGCCGCTGGTGAAGCGGGTCGCCTCGACCATCGAGAAGGAGCCCATGAAGTCCGCGAAGGACTCCTTCAGCCACAGGTCGTCCCACCAGCTCATGGTGACGAGGTCGCCGAACCACATGTGCGCCATCTCGTGCAGGATGACGTTGGCCCGGCGCTCGTAGGACGCGGTGGTGACCTTGCCGCGGTAGATGTACTCCTCGCTGAAGGTGACCAGACCCGGGTTCTCCATCGCGCCGAGGTTGTACTCCGGCACGAACGCCTGGTCGTACTTCCCGAACGGGTACGGGTAGTCGAAGTGGTCGTGGAAGAAGTCCAGGCCCTGCTTGGTGATGAGGAAGACGTCGTCCGCGTCGAAGTGGCGGGCGAGACCCTTGCGGCACATCGCGCCGAGCGGGATCTCCAGCGTGCTGCCGTCCGCGAGGGTACGGGAGTAGTGGTCGGTCACGTAGTGGTACGGCCCCGCCACCACGGCGGTGATGTACGTCGAGATCGGCTTGGTCTCGGCGAACCGCCACACCCCGTCCTCGTGGGACTCCTCGGCGCCGTTGCTCCACACCCGCCAGCCCTCGGGGGCCGCCACCTCGAAGCGGTACGGGGCCTTGAGGTCGGGCTGCTCGAAGTTGGCGAAGACCCGGCGGGCGTCGGCCGGCTCGTACTGCGTGTAGAGGTAGACCTCGCCGTCCTCCGGGTCGACGAACCGGTGCATCCCCTCGCCGGTCCGGCTGTACGCGCACCGCGCGTCGACCACCAGGACGTTCTCGCCCTCGGCGAGGCCGTCCAGCGCCACCCGGGTCCCGTCGAAGACGGCCGCCGGGTCGAGCGCGGTGCCGTTCAGGGTCACCGCGTCCACGCCCGGGGCGATCAGGTCGGCGAAGGTGGAGGCACCCGCGCGGGCCGAGCGGAAACGGATCGTGGTCACGGACCGGAAGGTGCGCGGGGCGCCCTCCTCCTCGGCCCCTCCGACGGCGGACCGCAGGTCGAGCGCGATCTCGTATCCGTCGACGGTCAGCAGCTCCGCCCGCTCGCGGGCCTCTTCGCGGGAAAGGTTCTCACCGGGCACCGGCACTCCTTCGTGACTCGATTTCGAATGTTTTGATCCTCGCATGCCGCTCCGTGGGGAATCCCCGGGGAATCTCCTCACGGTCCGGTCCCCGGGGAATCTCCCGACGGTTCCACGCGTTGTGCCGCGCGGAGACCGACGCTGCCAAGGAGAGACATGTCCGACACCACCACCGCACCCGGCAAGACCCCCGCGGACTTCTGGTTCGACCCGCTCTGCCCGTGGGCGTGGATGACCTCCCGCTGGATGCTGGAGGTCGAGAAGGTACGCGACGTCGAGGTCCGCTGGCACGTGATGAGCCTGGCCGTCCTCAACGAGGACAAGCTGGACCAGCTGCCCGACGAGTACCGCGACCTGCTGGAGAAGAAGGCGTGGGGCCCGGTCCGGGTCGTCGTCGCCGCCCAGCAGCTGCACGGTGACGAGGTCACCGGCCCCCTCTACACCGCGCTCGGCACCCGCTTCCACAACAACGGCGAGGGCCCGACCCGCGAAGCGGTCCTCGGCGCGCTCGCCGAGGTGGACCTGCCCGCCTCGCTCGCCGACTTCATGGACGACGCCACCTACGACGCCGAGCTGCGCGCCTCCCACCAGGAGGGCATCGACAAGGTCGGCCAGGAGGTCGGCACCCCGGTCATCGCCGTGCCCGGCGCCGACGGCGAGCAGGTCGCGTTCTTCGGCCCGGTCGTGACCCCCGCCCCCAAGGGCGAGGCCGCGGCGAAGCTCTGGGACGGCACGCTGCTGGTCGCCTCGGTCCCCGGCTTCTACGAGATCAAGCGGACCCGCACCCAGGGCCCGATCTTCGACTGATCCGCACCGCCGTACGGGGCACGGGTGGGCGCGGGGCCTGGACGGCCCGGCGCCCACCCGTATTCGTTCGCACACCCGCAACACGCGAACCCTTGTTCCCCCGGTGCGTCCGCCGCATGATCGGCGCATGCCCGCCGACAGACCCCCGCGACCCGCGCCCGCCCTGCCCCGCCGGGTGCGCGTCGGTTACGGCCTGGGTTCCCTCGCCACCGGCACCTTCTCCACCGTGCCCGGTCTCGTCCTGCTCTACTACCTCACCGACGTGCTGGCCGTGCCCGCCGCCGTCGCCGGGGCCGCCGTCTTCCTCCCCAAGGCGTGGGACGTCCTCGTCAACCCGCTGGTCGGCGCGGCCTCCGACCGCAGCCGGCTGCGCGGCGGCCCCCGCCGCCCCTTCCTGCTCATCGGCGCCTGCACCCTGCCGCCGTCCTTCGCGCTGATCTTCGCCGCGCCGGACCTGCGCGGGGGAGCCGCCGCCGGATACGTCGCCGTGCTCTTCCTGCTCGCCGCGACCGCGTACGCCGTGTTCCAGGTGCCGTACGTGACGATGCCCGCCGAGATGACCGAGGACCCCGTCGAGCGCGGCCGGGTACTGGCCTGGCGGGTCGCGTTCCTCGGCGTCGCCATCCTGCTCTCCGGCGCGCTGGCCCCCGCGATCGCGCACGCGGACGGCGACACCCCCGCGAGCTACCGGCTGATGGGCGTCGTCGTCGCCGTGCTCCTCGCGGCGGGCATGTTCGGCGCCTGGTTCACCACCCGGTGGGCCCCCACCGTCGCCCGCAGCGAGGCCGAACCCTCCCTGCGGGCCCAGCTCGCGGCCGCCCGCACCAACCGCCCCTTCCTCCACCTCGCCGGGATGTGGACGCTCCAGGCCCTGGCGATCGGCGTGATGCTCGCGGGCGTCCAGTACTTCGCCACCTACACCCTGGGCTCGGCGTCCGCGGTGACCCCGCTCTTCGCCTGCATGATCGGCCCGCTGGTGCTCTTCATGCCGCTCTGGAACCGGCTCGCCCGCCGCAAGGGCACCCGGTACGCGCAGTGGTGCGCCTCGCTGCTCTACATCGCCGGGGCCGTCGCCCTCGCCTTCACCGGGGTGGCCGGTCCGGTGGCCGGCTACCTCGCGGTGGCCGCGGTCGGCATCGCGTACGCCGGTCTCCAGCTGCTGCCGCTGACCCTGCTCGCCGACACGCTGGCCGCCGACGCGGTCCGCACCGGCAGGCGCAGGACCGCCACCTTCACCGGACTGTGGACGGCCGCCGAGACCCTCGCCTTCGCCCTGGGCGCAGGGGTGTTCGCGCTGGTCCTCGCGGTGACGGGGTTCCGTTCCTCGGACGCCGACCACGAGGTCGCCCAGCCCGCCGCCGCCCTCACCGGCATCACCGCCGGGATGAGCCTGCTGCCCGCCGTCCTCGCCGCCGCGAGCCTCTGGCTGCTGCACCGCTACCGCGAGGAGCCCGAGCCCACCGCCGTGACCCCTTCCGCCCCGAAAGCCGCCCCGAACGAGGACCTGACCCGTGCCGACTGACCCCGTACCCGCCCCCGCCGCGACCGGGCGGCCCGCCGCCGAGGTGCTGGCCGAACTCCGTGCCCTGCGCGGCGCCGACGCCCCCACCCGGGGCGGGCGCACCTTTGCCTACGTCTACGACGCCGGGCTCGACGGACTCGACGAGCTGACGGCCGAGGCGTACACCGCCTTCGCCACCGTCAACGGGCTCGACCCCACCGTCTTCCCCAGCGTCGCCCGGCTGGAGAACGACCTGGTCCGGGCCGCCGTCGACCTCCTCGGCGTCCCCGGTGCCCAGGGGACCTTCACCAGCGGCGGCACCGAGAGCATCCTGCTCGCCGTCAAGACCGCCCGCGACCACGCCCGTGCCGTACGCGGGGTGACGGACCCCCAGCTGGTGCTGGCGTCCACCGCCCACGCGGCCTTCCACAAGGCCGCCCACTACCTGGGCCTGGAACCGGTCGTCGTCCCCGTCGACCCGGTCACCTTCCGGGCCGACGCCGGGGCGATGGCCGCCGCCCTCACCGACCGCACCGCCCTGGTGGTCGCCTCCACCCCCTCGTACGCCCACGGGGTGATCGACCCGGTCGCCGAGATCGCCGCCGCCGCCTCCGCGCGCGGGGTGCTCTGCCACGTCGACGCCTGCATCGGCGGCTGGCTCCTGCCCCATCTGCGGCGCGCCGGACGGGACATCCCGGCGTTCGACCTGTCGGTGCCCGGTGTCACCTCGCTCTCCGTCGACCTCCACAAGTACGGGTACGCCGACAAGGGCGCCTCGGTGGTCCTCTACCGGGACGCGGAACTCCGCCGCCACCAGTACTTCGCGCACGCCGGGTGGCCGGGCTATCCGGTCGTGAACCCCACCGTGCAGGGCACCAAGTCCGGCGGACTGCTCGCCCAGGCATGGGCGGCCCTCCACCACGTGGGCGAGGACGGGTACACCGCACTCGCCGGCCGCGTTGCCGAGGCGTCCGACCGGCTGCTGGCCGGGCTGCGCGCCCTGCCCGGCCTCCGGGTCCTCGGCGAACCCGCCGCCGGACTGGTCGCGTTCACCGTGCTCGGACCGGAGGCGGGGGCCGACGGAAAGAGCGGGGCGGACGGGGACGGCGGAGAGGACGGGGCGGACCGGGCGCCGGGTGAGGGAGCCCCCGACCTCAGCCTGCTGCTCCACCTCGCCGACGAGATGCGCGAGCTCGGCTGGTACCTCCAGCCCCAGCTCTCCTTCGACGGCCTCCCGCCCAACCTGCACCTCACGCTCACCCCGGCCACGGTCGGCCAGGTCGACGCCCTCCTCGCCGACCTGGCGAAGGCGCTGGTCTCCGCCCGCGCGCTGGAACCGGTCGCGGTCGACCCCGCGCTCGCCGCGCTCGCCGCCGGTCTTGACGCGGACACGCTCGGGCCGGAGGAGGTGGCCGGGGTGCTCGCCTTCGCCGGGCTGGACGGGGACGCCGGTCTGCCCGGCCGGATGGCCCCGGTGCTGGTGCTGCTGGACGCCCTGCCGGGACGGCTGAAGGAGCGGCTGCTCGCGGAGTTCATCGGCGCGGTGTTCCGGGTCTGAGGGGTACGGCGCTCCCGAGGCGGACAGGGGAGAGCCCCCGCGGACCATGTCTCCGTGGGGGCTCTCCGTCCATCCGCCTGCCGGGTGAGGGTTGAGAAGACGATCACGAGGCAGGACGCTTCAGCGCCGGGGCTCGGCGGCCGGGCTCAGGGCGCGAGCAGCAGCACGTTCTCGCGCGCCTTGGCGGCGGCGTACCGCTGGGCCACGTCCTGCCAGTTGACGACCCGCCACATCGCCTCGATGAAGTCGACCTTCTGGTTCTTGTACTGAAGGTAGAAGGCGTGCTCCCAGGCGTCGAAGACGAGGATCGGTACGGACCCCTGGCCGACGTTGCCCTGGTGGTCGTAGACCTGCTCGACGATCAGCCGGCCGCTCAGCGGCTCGTACGCGAGCACGCCCCACCCCGAACCCTGGGTGGTGGCGGCGGCCTTCGTCAGCTGGGACTTGAAACCGGCGAAGGAGCCGAAGGAGGCGGTGATCGCGTCCGCGAGGTCGCCGACGCCGTCCGCCGCGAGGGGTTCGCCACCGCCGTCGCCGCTCATGTTGTGCCAGTAGATCGAGTGCAGGATGTGGCCGGAGAGGTGGAACGCGAGGTTCTTCTGGAGGCCGTTGACCGCGCCCCAGGCCTCCTTGTCCCGCGCTTCCTCCAGCTGCTCCAGGGTGTCGTTCGCGCCCTTCACGTACGCCGCGTGGTGCTTGTCGTGGTGGAGCTCGATGATCTGCGGGTTGATGACCGGTTCCAGCGCCGCGTAGTCGTACGGGAGTTCCGGGAGCGTGTAGGTGGCCATGGTGGGGACCCTTCAGATGCTCAGCAGTTGTTATTGCAACCTATGTGCAAGTGCAGGCTAGCAGGAAGAAGATCAGGCGAGGGAGAGGGGAGAGGGAGAGGGTCCGTCGGACCTGCCCGTACGCGAAAAGGAGCGGCGGCCCGGGGAATCTCCCCGGACCGCCGCTCCTTCCCGACGTACGGCCGTCAGCGCGTCGCCGCGCCCCGCCGCTGCCGGATCAGCCCGACCGCGATCAGGACCACCGTCAGCGCGCCGGTGGCCAGCAGCTGGTCGCGCGTGTCGGGCTGGCGGAGCATCAGCACGAAGATCCCGGCCATCGCCAGCAGCGCGACCACCGTCGCCACCGGGAACAGCCACATCCGCACCACCAGCTTCTCCGGCGCCTCGCGCTCGGTGCGGCCGCGCAGGACCAGCTGGGAGAGGGCGACGAAGACCCAGACGACCAGGATCACCGCGCCGATCATGTTGAGCAGCCACGGGAAGACGTCGTCGGGCCGCCAGTAGCTCAGCAGCACGCAGACGAAGCCGAAGAGCGAGGAGGCCAGCACCGCGTTGCGCGGCACGCCGGACGAGATCCGGCCGAGCACCTTCGGGCCCTGACCGCGCGCCACCAGCGAACCCGCCATCCGGGAGGCGCCGTAGATGTTGGCGTTCATCGCGGAGAGCAGCGCCACCAGGATCACCACGTCCATGATCCGGCCCGCCGCCGGGATGCCCAGGTGGTCGAGGGTGGCGACGTACGGGCCCTTCTCCACGACCTTCGGGTCGTCCCACGGCACCAGCACCACGATGACCGCCATCGACCCGACGTAGAAGAGTGCGATCCGCCACATCGCGGTCCGGACCGCCTTCGCGACCCCGCGCACCGGGTTCTCCGACTCGGCCGCCGCGATGGTGACCGTCTCCAGCCCGCCGTACGCGAAGACGGAGGCCAGCAGCCCGATGATGAACCCGTTCGCCCCGTGCGGCAGGAACCCGCCGTCACCGGTGAGGTTGGCGGAGCCGGGGGCGTCCACGTCGGGCAGCACCCCGGTGATCGCCAGTACGCCGAGGACCAGGAAGAGCGAGATGGCGCCGACCTTCAGCGCGGCGAACCAGAACTCGAACTCGCCGAAGTTCCGTACCGCCGCCAGGTTGGTGCCCAGGAAGGCGGCCATGAAGAGCGCCACCCACATCCACTGCGGGGTGCCCGGCAGCCAGCCCGTCACGATGTCCGCCGCGCCGATGCCCTCCAGCCCGACCGCGACCGAGAGCAGCACCCAGAACGACCAGCCCGCGGTGAACCCGGCCCACGGCCCGAGCGCCCGCTCGGCGTGCACCGAGAAGGAGCCGGACGCCGGGTGGGCGGCCGACATCTCGCCGAGCATCCGCATCACGAGCATGACCAGCAGCCCGGAGACCGCGTAGGCGATGACGATCGAGGGACCCGCCGAGGCGATGCCCGCGCCCGAGCCGACGAAGAGCCCGGCGCCGATGACCCCGCCGAGCGCGATCATCGACAGATGGCGCTGCCGGAGGCCGTTGCCGAGCGAGGAACCGTCCGGGGCGGCAGCCTGCGCGCCGGGCGGTACGGCGGCCGGGGTGGGGGACCCGGTGGGCGCCGGCGGACCGGCGGCGGGGGAGGAGGCGGGGGTGCGGGGCATCGACGAGCTCAGTTCGGTCGGCGGGCCCGGGGGCGGGTCCGCGAGGGCGGTCGAGCCGCTGACCAGGGAGGTTCCTGGCTTGGGGGTGGCGGCCCGGGGGACCCCTCAATCTGAGCGGAAGTACCGCTCAGCGGGCAGATGTGTCCGCCATACGGTCACCAGGTCCGCACACCACGTCCACCGGGCCCACCCCCGGGCCCGTCGCGACGTCTGCTCAGCGGCCCGCCGACGCGCCCCGCCGCCCCGCGAACTCACGTACCCACGCGACCAGGAGTACCAGCGCCGTCGCCCCCGCCGACCACAGCACCTGCCCGCGCGCGGAGCCGTCGGCGAGCATCAGCACGAGCACCGCGGCCAGCGCCGCCAGCGTCACCCAGGTCAGATACGGGAAGCACCACATGCGCAGCACCGGCCCCCGCTCCGGCCCGCGCGCGGCCGCCTCCCGGTCGATGCGCGGGCGCAGCCGCAGCTGGGAGAGGGCGATCAGCGCCCAGACGAACAGCAGCACCGCCCCGACCGAGTTGAGCAGATAGAGGAACACCGTCTCCGGCCACTCCAGATTGAGGAGTACGGAGACGAAGCCGAAGGCTACCGAGGCGAGCACCGCCCGGCGCGGCACCCCGCCGCCGTTCCTCGTCACCCCCGACACCTTCAGCAGCCCGCGCGGCGCCTCGCCCCGCTCGGCCAGCGAGAAGATCATCCGCGAGGAGCCGTAGAGGTTCGCGTTGAGCGCGGAGAGCAGCGCCACGAAGATCACGACGCTCATGATCTGCCCGGCGGACGGCACCCCGATCGAGTCCAGCACCTTCACGTACGGGCTCAGCCCCGCCTGCTGCGCGGTCCACGGCAGCACCGTCACGATCACCAGCATCGAGCCGACGTAGAAGAAGAGGATGCGCACCACCGCGCTGCGCACCGCCCGCCCCACCGCGCGCGCCGGATCGTCGGTCTCGGCGGCGGCGATGGTGAGGACTTCGAGCCCGCCGAAGGCGAAGACCACCGTCAGCACCCCGGAGACCACCCCGCTCCAGCCGTTCGGCAGGAACCCGCCCCGGCCCGTGAGGTTGGTCAGGCCCACCGGACCGGTGTCCGGCAGAACCCCGAAGACGGCGAGCGTGCCCAGCACCAGGAAGGCGACGATGGCGCAGACCTTCAGCGCGGCGAACCAGAACTCGAACTCGCCGAAGTTCTTCACCGCGGTGAGGTTGGCGGTGGTGAAGACCACCATGAAGAGCAGCACCCACGCCCACGGCTCGACCGCCGGCACCCAGCCGTTCGCGATCCGCGCCGCCGCCGTCGCCTCCACCGCCAGCACCACCACCAGCAGGAACCAGTAGAGCCAGCCCACGCTGAACCCGGCCCAGCGCCCCAGCGCGCGCTCCGCGTGCACGGAGAAGGAGCCCGAGGCGGGCATCGCCGCCGACATCTCCCCGAGCATCCGCATCACCAGCATCGCCAGGGCGCCCGCGATCAGGTACGACACGATGATGGCCGGTCCCGCGACCGCGATCCCGGCGCCCGAACCGACGAACAGCCCCGCCCCGATCACCCCGCCGAGGCCGAGCATCGTCAGATGCCGTTGCTTGAGTCCGTGGGAGAGGGGCTCGGCGGGGGCGGGGGGTGGTGCGTCGCGCATGGGGGGTGAGGCCGCTCTGAGTCGATTTAGTGGGGAACCTACAGCGTCTCACGGAGCGAGACAGCTCCGAGGAAGCCGTCTGTGCTGCACGTGCCGGAGTGATGAGGCTCACGCCGAGGCGTGGTTGCCCCGGCGTCTTTGTGTGAACCTCACCAAGTCACGGCCCGGCCCTTTGTGGGCGACACACGGTGATCAGCGGCAGGCCCTTCGACTAACGTCAGCCGCAGGCTCGCCTTCTCGGCTCCAGCCCTCCCGTCCGTCCCGCCCCACCCTCACCCGCGGAGTCCCGATGAGCACTGCTGCCGCCCCCGTCCGTACCGGAGTGGTCCTCGCCGACCTGCTGCCCGCGGTCCGCAACCGCGCCGCCGTCGACACGGCCCTCGTCCTGGGCGGCGCCGCCCTCACCGGTCTCGCCGCGCAGATCTCGGTCCCGATCCCCGGCTCCCCGGTCCCCGTCACCGGCCAGACCTTCGCCGCGCTCCTCATCGGCAGCGCGCTGGGCGCCCGCCGCGGCTTCCTCTCGATGGCGCTGTACGCGGTCGTCGGCATGGCGGGCGTGCCGTGGTTCTCCGGCGGCACCTCCGGCGCGGGCGGCGCCAGCTTCGGCTACATCCTCGGCATGCTGCTCGCCGCGACCGTCGTCGGCGCCCTCGCCCGCCGGGGCGGTGACCGCTCCGTGCTGCGTACCGCGGGCACCATGGTGGTCGGCTCCGCCGTCACCTACGCCGTCGGCGTCCCGTACCTCGCCCTCTCCACCGGCATGTCGGCGAGCGCGGCCGTCGCGGCCGGCCTGACGCCCTTCCTCATCGGCGACGCCGTGAAGGCCCTGCTGGCGATGGGCGCGCTGCCCGCCTCCTGGAAGCTCCTCGGCCGCCGCGGCTGACCCTTCCCGTACGACCCCGAAAGGCCCGCCGGACGCGTTCCGGCGGGCCTTTCGCGCTGTCCGCGTACGCGGGCCCTTCGCGCTGTCCGCGTACGGGCGTCAGCCCCGCACCGCCGCCCGGCGCCCGCGCCGCTCCCGTACCAGCGCCACCGCGACCACCACCGCCGCGACCAGCAGGGAGAGCAGCACCTGCTCGCGGCCCGCGTCGTCGGTCAGCATGTAGACCAGGACGAACGAGATCATCGCGATCGTCGCCCAGGTCAGATACGGGAAGAGCCACATCCGCACGACCGGCCTCCCGGGCGACTCGCGCTCGATCATGGGGCGCATCCGCAGCTGGGTGAAGCAGATGACCAGCCAGACGAAGAGCGCCACCGCCCCCGAGGAGTTCAGCAGGAAGGCGAAGACGGTGTCCGGCCACTGGTAGTTGAAGAAGACCGCCACGAAGCCGAAGACGACCGAGGAGAGGATCGCCGCCTGCGGGACGCCCCGCTTGTTCACCCGGGTGAAGGCCCGGGGCGCGTCGCCCCGGCCGCCGAGCGAGTAGGCCATCCGGGAGGCCGTGTAGAGGCCGGAGTTGAGGCAGGACAGCACGGCCGTCAGCACGATGACGTCCATCACCTGCCCGGCGTGCGGGATGCCGATGGAGTCGAGCGCGGCGACGTAGCTTCCCTTGTCCACGATCGACGGGTCGTTCCAGGGCAGCAGCGTCAGCACCACGAAGATCGAGCCCAGGTAGAAGACGGCGATCCGCCAGATGACGCTGTTGGTCGCCTTCGAGACGGCACGCCGGGGGTCCGAGGACTCACCGGCGGCGAGCGTGACGATCTCGCTGCCCATGAAGGAGAAGACCACCATCAGCACCCCGGTGAGGATCGCCCCCGGCCCCTTCGGCAGGAAGCCGCCGCTGTCGGTGAGATGGGCGAACCCGGAACCCGCGTTGTCCGAACCGGGCAGCACCCCGAAGACCGCGAGCAGCCCGACGATCACGAAGGCACCGATGGCGACGACCTTGATCCCGGCGAACCAGAACTCGAACTCGCCGTAACTGCCGACCGAGATCAGGTTCGTGGCGGTCAGCACGGACATCACGATCAGCGCCCACCCCCACTGCGGTACGGCCGGCACCCAGCTCTCCAGGATCGCGGCGCCCGCCGTGGCCTCCACGGCGAGCACGACCACCCAGAAGAACCAGTACAGCCAGCCGATGGAGAACCCCGCCCAGCGCCCGAGCGCCTGGTCGGCGTAGGCGGAGAAGGAACCCGAGCTGGGCCGCGCGGCCGCCATCTCACCGAGCATCCGCATCACCAGCACCACCATCGTGCCGACCAGGGCGTACGAGACGAGGATCGCGGGACCGGCCGCGGCGATGCCCGCGCCGGAACCCACGAAGAGGCCCGCGCCGATCACCCCGCCGATGGCGATCATCGAGAGGTGCCGGTTCTTGAGCCCGGCCTTCAGCTCGCCGCCCGGGCCGCTCTCGCCGCCCGGGCCCGGGCCCGGGCCCGGGCCGCCGGTTTCTCCCGGGCCGCGCGCACCTCCGGCCCCGGCGGCTCCGCCTTCCGGCTCGCCACCCGGCTCCGTCACCGTGGTCCCCGAGGTCATGGAGGTCTCCTCACGTGGTCCGGGCGGACCGCGAGGAACCGCCCCTGCCTCCGCGGCGGTTCCGGTGACGATCCGGCCGCCACCCCGCGAAGGGCTCCGACCCCGCTGACGGCTACCCTGCCGCGTCCGTGCCACACTTTCCGGCATGCGCGTGTACCTCGGATCGGACCATGCCGGCTACGAACTCAAGAACCACCTCGTCGAGTGGCTGACGGCCCACGGCCACGAGGCCGTGGACTGTGGACCCCACATCTATGACGCCCAGGACGACTACCCGCCGTTCTGCCTCCGCGCCGCCGAGAAGACGGCCGCGGACCCGGACAGCCTCGGCATCGTGATCGGCGGCTCCGGCAACGGCGAGCAGATCGCCGCCAACAAGGTAAAGGGCGTCCGTGCGGCGCTGGCCTGGAGCGAGCAGACCGCCGCCCTCGGCCGCGAGCACAACAACGCCAACGTGGTGGCCATCGGCGGCCGGATGCACTCCCAGGAGGAGTCCACCAAGTTCGTCGAGATCTTCCTGAACACGCCGTACTCGAACGAGGAGCGCCACTCCCGGCGCATCGAGATGCTCGCGGCGTACGAGGAGACCGGCGCGCTCCCGCCGATCCCCGCCCACCACCCGCAGCAGGGCTGACCCCCGGGGCCGCACCCGCCCGACCACCCACCGTGCCGCCAGGCCACCAGGCCCTGGCGGCACGTCCGTTTCCGCCGCCTCCCCACGCCGCCCGCCCACCGCGTCCGACGTCCGCGCCCGCCCCGCGGTCCGTCGTCCCCGTCCGTCCCAAGCCCGTCAGGAGAAGCCGCCCGTGCCCGAGGGACACACCATCCACCGCCTCGCCGCCGACCACCGCGAGCGGTTCGCCGGGCGGCCGGTGCGGGTCAGCAGCCCGCAGGGGAAGTTCGCCGCCGGCGCGGCGCTCCTCGACGGCCAGGTGCTCGACGCCGTCGACGCCCACGGCAAGCACCTCTTCCTCGGCTTCGGCCCCACCGGCTGGGTCCACATCCACCTCGGCCTCTTCGGGAAGCTCGGCTTCGGTACGGTCCCGGCCCCACCGCCCTCCGGCACGGTCCGCCTCCGGCTGCTGGGCGACGACCAGTACGCCGATCTGCGCGGCCCCACCACCTGCGCCCTGATCACCGAGCCCGAGAAGCTGGCGATACACGAGCGCCTCGGCCCGGACCCGCTGCGCACCGACGAGGACGGCACCCGCGCCTGGCAGCGGATCTCCCGCAGCCGGATCACCGTCGCCGCCCTGCTGATGGACCAGAAGGTCGTCTCCGGCGTCGGCAACGTCTACCGCGCCGAGGTCCTCTTCCGCCACGGCATCGACCCGTACCGCCCCGGCAAGGACCTCACCCGCGCCGAGTGGGACGCGATCTGGGCCGACCTCGTCCTGCTGATGCGCGAGGGCGTACGGAACAACCGGATCGACACCGTCCGTCCCGAGCACCTGCCCGAGGCGATGGGCCGCCCGCCCCGCGTCGACGACCACGGCGGCGAGGTCTACGTCTACCGGCGCGACCGGCGCCCCTGCCACATCTGCGGTACCGACGTCCGCACCGCCGAACTGGCGGCCCGCAACCTCTTCTGGTGCCCCACCTGCCAGAAGCGCTGACGCGCCGGCCGGTCCGGTGCCGGGCGTACGCCGGGGGCGCCGCGTACCCCGCTGCGCGCGCTTCCACCCCATCGAAAGCATGTTCCGGCAAGGTCGCACCCGGCGCCCGCCCCGGATGCTCCGGCCCGCTCCGTTCCGGGGGCGTACGCCACGCCTACCAGCCTCTCCACCGGCGGGGCGACCCTATTTCGTACCGCCGCCGACCGGGGTCCCCCTGCACGGGGAGCCGTTCGGTCGATAAGGTCCCGACAATGGCCTCTCGTGACGGAGTGAACGCGCACGTGGCCCGGTGGCGGCGAACGGCCCACCGGGCCCGCATCGCGCTGCGCCGGTCCGGGGTCGACTACTTCCGCGGTGACGGGTCCGACTGGATAGCCTTCGCGGGCCTGCTGCTGACGATCCCGGCCCTCACGGTGGCCACGGTGTGGAACCCGGAATGGTTCTCGCCCACCGCCCTGGTCCTGCCGATCGTCGCCGGCGGCCTGCTGCTCCGCCCCTCCAGCCTGCTCACCCTGTACGCGGTGGCGGCGGGCGCGCTGATCGTCGAGTCCTTCACCCTCGGTACGGCCCCGGCCGACGTCACCGTCACCCCGGGCAACGTGCTCGTGGTCGGCGCCTGCGGCTTCTTCGGGCTGGTGCTCGCCCAGTTCCGGGCCCGCGTCGGAGTGCCCTGGCGGCGCGGCGGCACCATGCTCTTCGACCTGCGCGAACGCATCCGGGTCCAGAGCGCGCTGCCCCGGCTGCCGAAGGGCTGGCACTGCGAGATGTCGCTGCGCCCCGCCGGAGGCCAGTCCTTCTCGGGCGACTTCGTCGTCGCGGCACGCACCCACGGCGGACGCACGCTGGAGGTCGTCCTCACCGACGTCTCCGGCAAGGGCATGGACGCCGGCTCCCGCGCCCTGCTGCTCTCCGGCGCCTTCGGCGGACTCCTCGGCTCGCTGCCCCCGCACGGCTTCCTGCCCGCCGCCAACGGCTACCTGCTCCGCCAGGACTGGGACGAGGGGTTCGCCACCTCGATCCACCTGGTGCTGGACCTGGAGTCCGGCGACTACGAGATCCTCTCGGCGGGCCACCCGCCCGCCCTCCAGCTCAACGCCGCGACCGGACAGTGGGAGGAGAAGGCCGCCGAGGGCCCGCTCCTCGGTGTCTACGACGGAGCGGATTTCGACGCGGTCAAGGGCTCCCTGGCCTCCGGCGACGTACTGATGCTCTTCACCGACGGCCTGGTCGAGGCGTCGGACCGGGACATCGCCGACGGCATCGACCGGCTGACCGGCGAGGCCGACCGGTACGTCACGACCGGCTTCGAGGGCGCGGCCTGGCATCTGATCGAAGCGTGCGCGAAGGACGTCAACGACGACCGCGCCCTGCTGCTGCTCTCCCGCCGGGGCTGACTCTCCCGCCGGGGGCGAACCGGATCGGGTCGGCAGCGGGGTCCGACCGTGCGTCCACCCGGCTCAGGCCGACAGCGGGACCGGGCCGTCGCCCCCGGGCCGGTCGGCCTTCCCGCCCGGCAGCACCCGCGCCAGCCACGAGGAACGGCTCGCGGCGAGCGGCGAGAGGACCGCGAGCACCAGGACGTACCCGGCGATGAACGGGGCCAGCCGTTCGTTCAGCCCGGCACCCGCCGCCATGGCGGCGAGGATCAGCGCGAACTCGCCCCGGGCCAGCAGCGTGGTGGCGATGTTCGCGACGGCCCGGGGCCCGAAGCCGTACACCTTCGCCGTGGCCAGCCCCGCGCACACGTTCATCGCGGCGGTCAGGGCGACGGCGGCCAGCACCGGCCAGACGACGCCGGTCAGGTCGCCCGGGTCGATGGAGAGGCCGAAGGAGAAGAAGAAGATCGCGCCGAACGCGTCCCGCAGCGGGTGGACCAGCCTCCGGATGCGCTCGCCCGAGCTGGTACCGCCGAGCATCAGGCCGACCATGAAGGCGCCGATGGCGTCCGCGACGCCGAACCACTCGGAGACCCCGGCGACGAAGACCGCCACGCCGAGGAAGGAGATCACCAGGAGCTCGTCGTCCTCGGTGCGGATCAGCCGGGAGACCGCCCGGGTGCCGAACCGGACCACCAGCGCGAGCAGCACCAGGAAGCCGAAGGCCTTCCCGCCGTCCAGCAGGGCCGCACCCAGGCTGTCCGCACCGGACAGGACGGGCTGGAGCGCGGCGAGATAGAGGGCCAGGAACACGTCCTCGACGACGATGATGCCGAGGATCGGCCGGGTCTCCGGGTTCCCGAGCCGCCCGAGGTCCACGAGGACCTTGGTGACGATCGCCGACGACGAGATACCGAGCACCCCGGCGAGGACCAGGGCCTCCGAGGCCCCCCAGCCGAGCGCGAACCCGAAGCCGAGACCGGCACCGACGTTCAGGGCCAGATAGACGCCGCCCGCGACCGCCATCCTGCGGCCGCCGGTCCGCAGATCGTCGAGGTGGAACTCCAGACCCAGGTAGAAGAGCAGCAGCACCAGGCCGAGGGCCGCGAGCATCTCCAGATCGTGCGGGTCGGCCACCAGCACGATGCCGGGGGTGTGCGGACCGAGGAGCATCCCGGCCAGGATGAACAGCGGGATGGTCGGCAACCCGATCCTGGCCCCGGCGCGGGCGAGCAGGGCGGCGGCCAGAAAGGCGCCTCCCATGGCGATGAGCGTGTCGGCGTGTCCGATGGGCCTGATCCTTCACTAGGTCGACAAGTCGAGACGGAAGGTAAAGAAGAGGTCAAAGAATCTCCTCTGTGGACGTTACCGAACGCACCTCGGAACGAGCGGCGCCCACGAGCTGACGGGCGTCCGACCGGGCCGGAAGCCGTCCGGACGGGGGCGCGGGAGGGATGGGTGGGCAGGGCGGCGGAGGGCCGCCGTACCGCTGCGGGAGGGGGAAGAGGCGGCGGTACGGGAGCGGGCCGGCCGGGACATGTGTCCAGGTGCGGCGACTTCCGGGTCTCCATGTCGATCAATCGCCTCCGGACCGAATGAATTCGGCCAACCCTGGCCCGAACTGGGACCGACCTGCGGTCCTGCGGCCCAGGTGGTTCGTCGGCCCAGGCGGTCCGCGGCCCGGGCGGCCCGGCCGGATCAGCGGGTGGCGGGGCTCCGGCGGAAGGCCCAGTCCATGTCCGGCTCGGTCGCGAACCGCATCACCCTGCGCACCGGCGGGGTGCACAGCAGCGTCACGGCCACGGCCGCGACGACGGAGACGACGACCAGCCCCGCGGGGCCGGAGAGCCACGCGTTCTCGTCGATCAGCCCCGCGTACTCGGCGCCCCTGATCAGGAAGCCGTGCAGGAGGTATCCGCAGATGGTCCCGGCGCCCAGCGCCGTGAACCAGGTCGTCCGGGACGGCACCCAGGACAGGAAGCCGACGGTGAGCAGCAGGGCGCAGCCGAACATCAGCAGTGTCATCACCACTCCGGACCACCAGGGCGCGCCCAGCTCCTGGGCGCTGTCGCTGCGGTAGAACCAGCCGAGCTGCATGTGCGGGGCCACCGCGTACGCGAACACCAGCGCCCCGGCGAACAGCGGCAGCGAGAGCAGCCGCACCCGGCGCCGGCGCACCCACGCGAAGTGCTCGGGCCGGGCCATGACGCCCAGGACGAAGAACGGCAGGAACTGCAGCACGCGCTGGAGGTCCAGATCGTCGCCGATGCCGGGGCAGACCGAGGCGAGCGCGGCTATGGCGAGGGCGACCGGGAGCGGATGGCGCAGTGTCCGCCAGAGCGGGGTGGTCAGCCGCCAGATCAGCAGGGCGGCCAGGAACCAGGTGAGGAAGAGCGGGTCGAGCAGGGTGATCGGAGCGTGCGGCTCTCCGCCCGCGTACCGCCTGAACAGCGAATAGGCCGTCTCGAAGACCACATAGGGGACCGCGACCCCGGTGACGAGCCGCTTCATCCGGGCCGGGCTCGCGTCGAACGACCGGGAGAAGTAGCCGGAGACGAGGATGAACGCGGGCATGTGGAACGTATAGATGATCATGTACAGCGCGTGGGCCGCCCTGCTGCCGCCCATCACCGGTTCCCAGGAGTGCGCCACGGCGACGAGCACGATGGCCAGATACTTCGCGTTGTCGAAGTACGGATCGCGCTTCCTGGCCGCCGGAACGGTCCCCCGCGAGGACGGCGAGGATGCCGGGGGAGCCTCGGCCGCGGTCGCCGCGGATCTCTGTCCGGGCTCCGGGTCCAGGGTCTCCGGCGGGAGCGCGGTCCTCTGTGTACGGCTCGGAGCAGGAAGCATTCGAAAAACCTAAACCTGTCTTTCGCTTTTCGTGAAGCGCGTCGGAAGCCTCGCGCCTGCCCGCCAATTCGACGCCGAAACCCTTGAGTTATGTCCGCTATGCCGGTCTAATTGTCGCCCAAATCGGGCAAATAGCGCCAGAATTGAGATGCGTGAATTACGGCACTCTCTCCAACTCCCGCCCCCGTCGCCTCTCGGCTCCGTGAAATGCGCGTGGCCTGTGGGGAGGGAGTGAATTCTTGCCGGGGGCGCCGGAACCGAATCTCCCGGCGGGGTGTGGCGGGCCGGGGCCGCCCTACGCCGCTTCCGTGCGGGCCCAGGTGCGGTTTTCGCCCCTCGGGTGCGTCCTGGGGCCCGAGGTGTGCGGGGGGCGCAAATGGCGAAAATCAGCCAGGTCGATCCGTCACCCGGCGGCGCCATCACGGGAGTTGATGGCACGATGGAGTGAACGGAGGGCGCGCGACGGAGCACGCCCCCGGGCCGGCAAGGCGGACCGACCTAGGGTGTGAGCAGTCGTGGCCATTTCACTGTCTGTGGTGCTGATGTTGGCGATCATCCTGGTGGTGCTGATCCGCGGCGGATCCATCAAGGCCGGGCCGGCGATCGTCGCGATCCTCTTCGGGTTCTTCCTGGCGTCGACGGGCATGGCGCCCGCCATCAACAGGTTCATGAACTCCATAGCCGACACGATCAACCAGATCAGCTTCTGAGCCGCGAGCGGTCCGCCGCTCGTCCCGCGTCCGAAGACCGCCGGGCCGCCGACCGCCGTCCCCACGGCCGGCGGCGCGAGCGCGTGCGGGGCGGTGGCGCGAGCCGCCCCCGGGTACGCCGAAGGCCCGGTGTCACGTCCGTGGAATCACGGGACGCGGCGCCGGGCCTTCGTCATGGAGCGGGCGACGGGAATCGAACCCGCGTAGCTAGTTTGGAAGACTAGGGCTCTACCATTGAGCTACGCCCGCACAGCCGCACCGGCGCCGTGAACGGCCCCGGGTACGAAGAGCATCGTAGCGGGTCGGAGCCGGTGCCCGCACACCCGTGTCCGGGGGTGCGCCGGGACGGAACCGGCCGGACCGTGCCGCGCGCCCCCGCCTCCTGCCGTAGGCCCGGGCGCGTCATCTGCCGCAGGGCCGCCGGAAAGCGGCGGATGGGCGCCCTTTCTGCATGTACCCTCTGTGTCGCACCGACGGGGTGTGGCGCAGCTTGGTAGCGCGTCCGCTTTGGGAGCGGAAGGTCGTCGGTTCGAATCCGGCCACCCCGACCACCAGGAAGATCGCATTGGGGGAGTCCTCCCCCTTGCCGTTACTATGCAAATTGCGTGCCCGTGTGTCTGATGAGCCGGGCCGATCCGCGAAGCCGCCGACAGGCGGCGGGCGGGACCCCCCGAAGTCAGCCACCAAGGAGACCGAACCGTGAAGAGCGCCGTGGAGACCCTGAACCCGACCCGGGTTCGGCTCAGCATCGAGGTGCCCTTCGAGGAGCTCAAGGACAGCCTCGACGCGGCGTACAAGAAGATCAACCAGCAGGTCACGGTGAAGGGCTTCCGCAAGGGCAAGATCCCGGCCCGCGTCATCGACCAGCGGTTCGGCCGCGGTGCGGTTCTGGAGGAGGCCGTCAACGACGCCCTCCCGAAGTTCTACACCGAGGCGGTCAACGAGGGTGAGCTGAATGTCCTCGGCCAGCCCGACGTCGACATCACCGAGCTGAAGGACGGCGAGCTGCTCTCCTTCACCGCCGAGGTGGACGTGCGCCCCGAGATCGAGATCCCGGACTACTCCGGCATCGAGGTCACCGTGGACGCCCTCGAGGTCACCGACGAGGACATCGAGAAGGCCGTGGAGCAGCTCCGCGAGCGCTTCGCCTCCACCAACCCGGTCGAGCGCGCCGCCGCCGAGGGCGACGTCGTGACGATCGACCTGCAGGCCAAGGTCGACGGCGAGGTCCTGGAGGACGGCGTGGCCGACGGTGTCTCGTACACCATCGGTTCCGGCGAGCTCCTCGACGGCATCGACGAGGCCGTCAAGGGCCTGGAGGCCGGTGGCGAGGCCACCTTCACCTCCGAGCTGAAGGGCGGCTCGGCCGAGGGCAAGGAAGCGGAGGTCACCGTCAAGGTCACCGCCGTCGCCGCCCGCGAACTGCCCGAGCTGGACGACGAGTTCGCCCAGATGGCGAGCGAGTTCGACACGCTGGAGGAGCTGCGCGCCGACAGCCGCAAGCGCCTGGAGAACACCAAGCAGTACGACCAGGCCACCCAGGCCCAGGAGCGCGTCCTCGAAGAGCTGCTGAAGCTCGCCGAGGTCCCGATCCCGGAGAAGCTGCTCGCGGACGAGATCAACACCCGCAAGCACAACCTGGAGCACCACCAGCTCGGCCAGATGGGCCTCGACCTGGCGAAGTTCCTGGAGATCCAGGGCAAGACCGTCGAGGAGTTCGAGGCCGAGACCTCGGAGCAGGCCGTCAAGGGCATCAAGACCCAGTTCCTGCTGGACGAGATCGTCAACAAGGAGAAGCTGAACGTCAACCAGGAGGAGCTCACCGAGCACCTCATGCGGCGCGCTGCTTCCTCCGGCATGAGCCCCGACCAGTTCGCCCAGGCCGTCGTCGAGGGTGGCCAGGTGCCGATGCTCGTCGGCGAGGTCGCCCGCGGCAAGGCGCTCGCGCTGGTCGTCGAGGCCGCGAAGGTCACCGACACCAACGGTGAGATCGTCGACCTGGAGGACGAGGAGGAGACGGCCGAGGCCGCCACCGCCGACTCCGACGAGGCCGCCGCCGAGGAGAAGACGGAGGCCTGAGCCTCCCCCTGATCCGCACGACGGGCCCCGGACGCTTCACGCTGTCCGGGGCCCGTCGTCGTACCCGCCGCAGCCGGTACGACGACGGGCCGACAGCCCCCCGGGGCGCCCTCGCGCACCCCCCGGCCGCCCGGCCCGCGCCGGGGGCCCGTAGGCTCCCGCACGAGGGTCCGCGGGCCGCTCCGGCGCATCCGCGACGAACCCTCAGAACCCTTGTGCGCACTGCGTACCTTGCGCTCCCAGCGAACAGTTGTGGAAGCGGGATGGTCTTGTTCAACCTGCGCGTTAGGGTCCATGAAGAGGAAGGGTCGGGTAGTCCCGGCCCACCCGGTACGAAGACGCTGAGACGGCCGGAGCCGTCAGAGACGAGCAGGTGGATACGTGACGAATCTGATGCCCTACGCCGCCGGAGAGCCGTCCCTCGGTGGTGGCCTCGGCGACCAGGTCTACAGCCGACTGCTCGGCGAGCGCATCATCTTCCTCGGTCAGCAGGTCGACGATGACATCGCCAACAAGATCACCGCACAGCTGCTGCTCCTTGCCGCCGACCCGGACAAGGACATCTACCTCTACATCAACAGCCCCGGTGGCTCCGTGACGGCCGGCATGGCCGTCTACGACACCATGCAGTACATCCCGAACGACGTCGTCACCATCGGCATGGGCATGGCGGCCTCGATGGGCCAGTTCCTGCTCACCGGCGGCGCCGCGGGCAAGCGCTTCGCGCTCCCCAACACCGACATCCTCATGCACCAGGGTTCGGCCGGCATCGGCGGTACCGCCTCGGACATCAAGATCCAGGCCGAGTACCTGCTCCGCACCAAGACGCGGATGGCGGAGATCACCGCCCACCACTCCGGCCAGACCGTGGAGACGATCATCCGCGACGGCGACCGCGACCGCTGGTACACCGCGGAGGAGGCCAAGGAGTACGGCCTCATCGACGAGATCATCACGTTCGCGTCGGGCATCCCGGGCGGCGGCGGCACCGGCGCCTGATCCGGCTCACCCCGGACGGCCCCGCTTCCGCACACACCTCTCGTACGCCATGAACGTGCGCCGAGAAACCAGCCCACAGAACGCCACCAGGATGGTGAACACCCACATGAACAACTTCCCCGGCGCCTCCGCGAGCGGCCTCTACACCGGCCCGCAGGTGGACAACCGCTACATCGTGCCGCGCTTCGTGGAGCGCACCTCGCAGGGCGTGCGCGAGTACGACCCGTACGCGAAGCTCTTCGAGGAGCGCATCATCTTCCTCGGCGTGCAGATCGACGACGCCTCGGCCAACGACGTCATGGCGCAGCTGATGTGCCTGGAGTCGATGGACCCGGACCGCGACATCTCGATCTACATCAACAGCCCCGGCGGCTCGTTCACCGCGCTCACCGCGATCTACGACACGATGCAGTTCGTGAAGCCGGACATCCAGACGGTCTGCATGGGCCAGGCGGCCTCCGCCGCCGCCGTCCTGCTGGCCGCCGGCACCCCCGGCAAGCGCATGGCGCTCCCGCACGCGCGGGTGCTCATCCACCAGCCGTCCTCGCAGACCGGCCGTGAGCAGCTCTCCGACCTGGAGATCGCCGCCAACGAGATCCTGCGCATGCGCACCCAGCTGGAGCAGATGCTGGCCAAGCACTCGACGACCCCGCTGGAGAAGATCAGCGAGGACATCGAGCGCGACAAGATCCTTACCGCCGAGGAGGCTCTGGCGTACGGTCTGGTGGACCAGATCGTCTCCACCCGCAAGACCTCGGCCGGAGCCGCGGTCTGACGTCGGTCTTTTCCCCTTGGCACGCACATCCGACCGGTCTCCGGCCGTGTGAACCGTGCCAAGGGGGGCCCGAACGGGGGGCCAGGCAAGGTACCGTCGAAGAGAGGCACCAGGAGTCGCTGAACCAGGCGTCTCCCAGGCGAAGGGGAAGCACCTCGTGGCACGCATCGGTGATGGCGGCGACCTGCTCAAGTGCTCGTTCTGCGGAAAGAGCCAGAAGCAGGTGAAGAAGCTCATCGCGGGACCCGGTGTGTACATCTGCGACGAGTGCATCGATCTCTGCAACGAGATCATCGAGGAGGAGCTCGCCGAGACCTCGGAAGTGCGCTGGGAAGAGCTTCCCAAGCCGCGCGAGATCTACGAGTTCCTGGAGGGGTACGTCGTCGGGCAGGAGCCCGCGAAGAAGGCCCTCTCCGTCGCGGTGTACAACCACTACAAGCGGGTCCAGGCCGGGGAGAACGGCGGTGGCTCGGGTCGCGACGACGCGATCGAGCTGGCCAAGTCGAACATCCTCCTGCTGGGCCCCACGGGATCCGGCAAGACGCTGCTGGCGCAGACGCTGGCCCGCATGCTCAACGTCCCGTTCGCCATCGCCGACGCGACGGCGCTGACGGAGGCCGGCTATGTCGGCGAGGACGTCGAGAACATCCTGCTCAAGCTGATCCAGGCGGCCGACTACGACGTCAAGAAGGCCGAGACCGGGATCATCTACATCGACGAGATCGACAAGGTCGCCCGCAAGAGCGAGAACCCGTCGATCACGCGCGACGTCTCGGGCGAGGGCGTGCAGCAGGCGCTGCTGAAGATCCTGGAGGGCACCACCGCCTCCGTGCCGCCGCAGGGCGGCCGCAAGCACCCGCACCAGGAGTTCATCCAGATCGACACGACGAACGTCCTGTTCATCGTGGGCGGCGCCTTCTCCGGACTGGAGAAGATCATCGAGTCCCGGTCCGGCGCCAAGGGCATCGGCTTCGGCGCGACGATCCGGTCCAAGCTGGAGATCCAGGCGAGCGACCAGTTCCAGGAGGTCATGCCGGAGGACCTGGTCAAGTTCGGCATGATCCCCGAGTTCATCGGCCGCCTCCCCGTTCTCACCTCGGTCCACAACCTGGACCGCGAGGCGCTGCTCCAGATCCTCATCGAGCCGCGCAACGCCCTGGTGAAGCAGTACCAGCGGCTCTTCGAACTCGACGGTGTGGAGCTGGACTTCGAGCGCGAGGCGCTGGAGGCCATCGCCGACCAGGCGATCCTGCGGCAGACCGGCGCCCGCGGCCTGCGCGCCATCATGGAGGAAGTCCTCCAGTCCGTGATGTACGAGGTCCCGTCCCGCAAGGACGTCGCCCGCGTGGTCATCACCCCGGACGTGGTCCGCAACAACGTGAACCCCACGCTGGTCCCGCGCGAGCCGCGCACGATCGGCAAGAACGACGGCGGCCGGCACGAGAAGTCCGCGTAACTCCCGCCCGCAGCAACGCCCGAGGGGCCCGTCCGCACCGAATGTGCGAGCGGGCCCCTCGGGCGTCTTGGCGATCTGGTACCTCCGCGGCCGTCAGAGCTTGGTGCGGCCGGTGTTGTAGAGCTTCGCCGCGAGGGCCGCCGCCTCGTCCTGGCTCATCGGCTTGTTGGTCATGGCGCCGCCGACGTCGAAGCCGATGACGATGCCCACGGTGCTGTAGTCGGCCCAGACGCAGACCGGCATGGTCATTTCCTTGGGGCCGTTCGCGGCGGTGCCGTCGGCCTTGTCGTTGATCATCTTGGCGTCCTGGCACTTCATCAGGGCGCCCTTGAACCCGGCCGGCTTGACCTCCTTGGGGCTGCCGACCAGCGACCCTCCGTCGGAGCCGCCGAGCTCCGCCTTCTTCGCGGCGCTCGCGAACGACGCGTCGATGACCTTCGCGGGATCGGCGATCTCGCCCCAGCTGCCCTCCAGGAGGAGCATCTTCGCGGTGAGCGGGTTCTTCTCCAGGTCGCCGCTCACGTACGTGGTGCTGACCTGGCTGGGGTTCTTGATGCCGATGGCCTCGGCGTCCGTCTTGTCCTTGCCGGTCATGGGGGCGCCGGGCTTGGCGTCCGTGGTGTCCTGCTTGTAGTCGTCCACCGAGGCCGGCGGCGTGATCTTGTACCCCTTGGTGGAGTCCGCGACATCGCTGTTCGACCCCGAGGTCAGCAGGTACGCCCCACCCGCGACGACGGCCAGCGCCACGACGACGGCCGCCACGATCAGGCCCGTCCGCTTCTTCTTGGGCTGCTCGAACGGGGGCACCCCCGGCTGCCCCGGGACTCCCGGCCCGCCGTACGGGGGAGCGGGCGGCTGCTGCCCGTACGGGCCCGGCTGCTGGGCGTACGGCTGAGCCGGCTGCTGCTGCCCGTACGGACCGGGCTGCTGGCCGTACGGTCCGGGCTGCTGGCCCTGCGGGTGGCCGTAGCCCTGCGCGGGCGGGGCCGGGGGCTGCTGCGGCGGGACACCCTGGGGAGCCTGCTGGGGGTAGCCGTAGCCGGGCTGTCCGCCCTGCGGCTGCTGCTGCCCGTACGGGTTCGGCTGCTGCCCGTACGGTCCGGGCTGCCGGCCGTAGGGGCCGGGCGGGCCCTGCGGCGGGCCGCCGTACGGTCCCGGCTGGTCGTTGCTCATGACGCTGTCCCCTCCAGAATGCTTATGCGTTCCGAACATCCTGTCGGAAGCGGCTCCGGAGCAGGGAATCCGCAGGCGTACCGTTACGGAACAAACCCGTTTCGGGGCACGTCTGTGACAGCCCTAAACTGTCCCCGTGACCGAGAACTCAACGCACGCGACCGCCAGCAACCCCGAACTGCCGACCCAGTACGCGCCGGCCGAGGTAGAGGGGAAGTTGTACGAGCGCTGGGTGGAGCGCGGTTACTTCACGGCGGACGCCACGAGCGAGAAGCCCCCGTACACCATCGTCATCCCGCCGCCGAACGTCACCGGTGCCCTCCACCTCGGCCACGCCTTCCAGGTCACGCTGATGGACGCGCTGACCCGGCGCAAGCGGATGCAGGGCTTCGAGACCCTCTGGCTGCCCGGCATGGACCACGCCGGGATCGCCACCCAGAACAAGGTCGAGCAGCAGCTCGGCGAAGAGGGCAAGTCCCGCCACGACATCGGCCGCGAGGCGTTCACCGACCGCGTCTGGCAGTGGAAGGAAGAGTACGGCGGCCGCATCCTCGGCCAGCTCCGCCGCCTGGGCGCCGGTCTCGACTGGTCGCGCGAGCGGTTCACCATGGACGAGGGCCTCTCCCGCGCCGTCCAGACGATCTTCAAGCGGCTCTACGACGACGAGCTGATCTACCGCGCCGAGCGCATCATCAACTGGTGCCCGCGCTGTCTGACGGCCATCTCCGACATCGAGGTCGACTACCAGGACGACGACGGCGAGCTCGTCTCCCTGAAGTACGGCGAGGGCGACGAGACCCTCGTCGTCGCCACGACCCGGGTCGAGACGATGCTCGGCGACACCGCCGTCGCCGTCCACCCCGACGACGAGCGCTACGCCCACCTCATCGGCAAGCGCATCAAGCTCCCGCTCACCGACCGCACCATCCCGGTCGTCGCGGACACCCATGTCGACCCCGAGTTCGGCACCGGCGCGGTCAAGGTCACGCCCGCCCACGACCCGAACGACTTCGCCATCGGCCGGCGCCACGACCTGGAGTCGCTCACGGTCATGGACGAGCGCGGCGTCATCACCGTGCCCGGCCCCTTCCAGGGCCTCGACCGCTTCGAGGCGCGCTCCGCCATCGTCGCCGCCATGCGCGAGCAGGGCCGTGTCGTCGCCGAGAAGCGCCCGTACGTCCACTCCGTGGGCCACTGCTCCCGGTGCAAGACGACCATCGAGCCGCGGCTCTCCCTCCAGTGGTGGGTCAAGGTCGAGACGCTGGCCAAGGCCGCCGGCGACGCGGTCCGCGACGACCGGGTCACGCTGCACCCCAAGGAGATGGAGAAGCGGTACTTCGACTGGGTCGACAACCTCAACGACTGGTGCATCTCGCGCCAGCTCTGGTGGGGCCACCGCATCCCCGTCTGGTACGGCCCCGAGGGCCAGGTCGTCTGCCTCGGCCCCGACGACGAGGCGCCCACCGGCGAGGGCTGGACGCAGGACGAGGACGTCCTCGACACCTGGTTCTCCTCCGGCCTGTGGCCGTTCTCCACGCTCGGCTGGCCGGAGAAGACCCCGGACCTCGAGAAGTTCTACTCGACCGACGTCCTGCTCACCGGCCACGACATCATCTTCTTCTGGGTCGTCCGGATGATGATGTTCGGCCTCTACGCCATGGACGGCGAGATCCCGTTCAAGACCGTCGCCCTCACCGGCCTGGTCCGCGACGAGTTCGGCAAGAAGATGTCGAAGTCGAACCCGAACGCCGTCGACCCGCTGACCTGGATGGACGCCTACGGCTCCGACGCCGTCCGCTTCACCCTGGCCAACGGCGCCAACCCCGGCGCCGACGTGCCGATCGGCGAGGACTGGGTCAAGGCGTCCCGCAACTTCGCCAACAAGATCTGGAACGCCACCCGCTTCGCCCTGATGAACGGCGCGACGGTCGACGGCCCGCTGCCGGACGCCGCCGCGATGACCGCCACCGACCGCTGGATCCTGTCCCGCCTCAACAAGACCGTCGCCGACGTCGACCGGTTCTACGAGGAGTACGAGTTCGCCAAGGTCTCCGACGCCCTCTACCACTTCGCGTGGGACGAGGTCTTCGACTGGTACGTCGAGCTGTCGAAGACCACGTTCTTCGCGGGCGGCGAGCAGGCCAAGGTCTCCGGCCGGGTCCTCGGCGAGGTCCTCGACGTCACGCTGCGGCTGCTCCACCCGATCGTGCCGTTCGTCACCGAGACGCTCTGGACCACCCTCACCGGTGGCGAGTCCGTCGTCGTCGCCGCCTGGCCGAAGGACTCCGGCTTCCGCGACGAGGCGGCCGAGGCCGAGATCGAGCTGGTCCAGCAGGTCGTCACCGAGGTCCGCCGCTTCAAGGGCGACCAGGGCCTCAAGGCCGGCCAGAAGGTCCCGGCCCTGCTGACCCTCGACGGCACCGCGCTGGCCCCGCACGAGGCGGCCATCCGCCAGCTGCTCCGCCTCCAGCCGGCCGAGGAGGGCTTCCACGCCACCGCCACGCTGCCGGTGGCCGGTGCGCAGGTCGCCCTCGACCTCTCCGGGACCATCGACGTCCCGGCCGAGCGCAAGCGCCTCACGAAGGACCTGGGCGCCGCCGAGAAGGAGAAGGCCCAGGCCCACGGCAAGCTCGGCAACGAGGCCTTCCTCGCCAAGGCGCCGGACAACGTGGTCGAGAAGATCCACGCCCGGCTCGCCAAGGCCAACGCCGACATCGAGCGGATCACCGCCCAGCTGGCGAACCTGCCGCAGGACTGACGGCCCGGACGAGGCCCCGCACCCCGGACGACCTGGGGTGCGGGGCCTCGCCGTATACCACCGGTCCGCCGCCCGGTGCGGGCGCTGCGCGCGATGTCCGCGGCGATCCGTAGACTGGGCCCCGTGAGTGAGCCCCGCCCTTCAGACCGGCACGACGCGTCAGAGTCCGACGACACCTTCTCGGAGATCGTGGACGAAGCAACCCAGCGCGACCCCGACCTGGCGGTGATCGAGGCCGGGAGCCGCACCCTGCGCACCCAGTCCGGGCCGCCGGTGTCCGACGCGCCCCCGGCCACGCCCGAGGACCCCGAGACCGCCGCGGCGCTGCGCGCCGTGGAGCAGGAGCTGGCCGGGCGCTGGGGTGAGACCAAGCTCGAACCCTCCGTCACCCGGATCGCCGCCCTGATGGACGTGCTCGGCGAGCCGCAGCGCGCGTACCCCTCGGTCCACATCACCGGGACGAACGGCAAGACCAGCACGGCCCGCATGATCGAGGCCCTGTTCAACGCCTTCGACCTGCGCACCGGCCGTTACACCTCGCCGCACGTCCAGTCGATCACCGAGCGGATCAGCCTGGACGGCTCCCCGATCGCCCCCGAGCGGTTCGTGGAGACGTACCAGGACATCAAGCCGTACGTCGAGATGGTCGACGCCCAGCAGCCGTACCGCCTCTCCTTCTTCGAGGTGCTGACGGGCATGGCGTACGCGGCCTTCGCCGACGCGCCGGTCGACGTCGCCGTGGTCGAGGTCGGCATGGGCGGCACCTGGGACGCCACCAACGTGATCGACGCGAACGTCGCCGTCGTCACCCCCATCTCGCTCGACCACACCGACCGGCTCGGCAACACGCCCGCCGAGATCGCCGGGGAGAAGTCCGGGATCATCAAGCAGGGCGCGACGGTCGTGCTGGCCCAGCAGCCGGTGGACGCCGCGCAGGTGATGCTCAAGAAGGCCGTCGAGGTCGACGCGACGGTGGCCCGCGAGGGCATGGAGTTCGGCGTCGTCTCCCGCGAGATCGCGGTCGGCGGCCAGCTGCTGACGCTGCGCGGACTCGGCGGCGCGGCCTCCGAGTACACCGACATCTTCCTCCCGCTGTACGGCGCCCACCAGGCGCACAACGCGGCGGTGGCGCTCGCCGCGGTGGAGGCGTTCTTCGGCATCGGCGGCGAGCAGACCCGCTCGCTCGACATCGACGCGATCCGCACCGCCTTCGCCTCGGTCCGCTCGCCGGGCCGTCTGGAGGTCGTCCGCTCCAGCCCGACCGTCGTCCTGGACGCCGCCCACAACCCGGCCGGCGCCGCGGCCACCGCCGAGGGCATCTCCGAGGCCTTCAGCTTCTCCCGGCTCATCGGGGTCGTCGGTGCCAGCGACGACAAGGACGTGCGCGGGCTCCTCGAAGCCTTCGAGCCGATCTTCGCCGAGATCGTCGTCACCCAGAACTCCAGCGCCCGGGCGATGGACGCCGACGCCCTGGCCGCCGTCGCGGTCGAGGTCTTCGGCGACGACCGCGTCCAGGTGGAGCCCCGGCTCGACGACGCGCTGGAGGCGGCGATCACCCTGGCCGAGGAAGAGGACGAATACGCGGGCGCCGGCGTGCTGGTGACCGGTTCCGTGATCACGGTCGGCGAGGCCCGGCTGCTCCTGGGAAGGGGCTGACCCCCTGTGCGTACCCTCTGCGCGTCGACACTGATCGGCGAGTTCTTCGTGATCGGCTTCGCCGGGCTCGTCGCGATGAAGTCGGACGACCTGACCGCGGCGACCGTCTGGACCGTGTGCGGCATCGGCATGCTGCTCTCCGTGCTGCTCTGCGGCATGCTCACCCGCCCCGGTGGTGTCGCACTGGGCTGGGCGCTCCAGATCGCGCTCGTGGTGAGCGGCTTCTTCGTCCCGGTGATGTACATCCTCGGTGTCGCCTTCGCCGCCCTGTGGTGGGCGTCGGTCCACTACGGCCGGAAGATCGACGAGGCGAAGGCCCGCTGGGCGGCCCTGGAGGCCGACGCCGCGTCGGCCACCGGCTGACCCTTCGCCCACCCCTGAGCTTGACGCAGCGTAACCCCCACCCGTCGGGGCCCGGTCCGGCCCCTGTAATCTCGCTCTCCCGCACCCCGCCACCCGCAAGGAGCCGCACGACATGACCCAGCGCACCCTCGTTCTCCTCAAGCCGGACGCGGTCCGGCGTGGGCTGATCGGCGAGATCGTCGGCCGCATCGAGCGCAAGGCGGGCTGGCGGATCACCGCCCTGGAGATGCGCACGCTCGACGGGGACACGCTGGAAGCCCACTACGGCGAGCACAAGGGCCGCCCGTTCTACGAGCCGCTCGTGGAGTTCATGGCCTCCGGTCCCGTCGTGGCCCTGGTCGCCGAGGGCGAGCGGGTCATCGAGGGCGTCCGCGCCCTGGCCGGCCCGACCGACCCGATCGCCGCCGCGCCCGGTTCCGTCCGCGGCGACTTCGGGACGATCACCCGGGAGAACCTCATCCACGCCTCGGACTCCGAGGAGTCCGCGGAGCGGGAACTGAAGCTTTTCTTTCCGGGTCTGTCCTGACGGCCGATCGGCCAAACAGCGCTGGTGACCCGGGGCGACCGAAGTAATTCGGTCGCCCTTCGGTATACGTACACCGATCGCGGGAACGCATCCCACCGACGTAACGTCACCATGGGTGGGACGGGTAGTCGTTCCACCCGGTAAGGCGAATGACCCTCGCGCTGCGTACGTGCACCCGGCACTACGATGGAAGCTTCCACACCCGCAGCGCGCCGGATTCGCCGAGCAGAACCAGCCATCATGCTTTCTCGGGAAGGCACCGCCGCATCCTCATGGGGAACAAGGGGAACTCAATGTCGTTCATCGGTCGTGACATGGCTATCGACCTCGGGACTGCCAACACGCTGGTGTACGTCAGGGGGCGCGGCATCGTCCTGAACGAGCCGTCCGTCGTGGCCATCAACACCAACACCGGCGGCATTCTCGCGGTCGGCTCCGAGGCCAAGAAGATGATCGGCCGTACGCCGGGCAACATCGTTGCCGTACGGCCGCTGAAGGACGGCGTCATCGCCGACTTCGAGATCACCGAGCGGATGCTCCGCTACTTCATTCTCAAGATCCACAAGCGCCGCTACCTGGCCCGCCCGCGCGTC
The DNA here is from genome assembly GCF_053597235.1 of Streptomyces sp. NPDC001493. NCBI lineage: Bacteria > Bacillati > Actinomycetota > Actinomycetes > Kitasatosporales > Streptomycetaceae > Streptomyces > Streptomyces sp. NPDC001493. The sequence continues at coordinate 251,756 of NZ_JBSFHV010000004.1, read as the reverse complement.
GTCGTCTGCGTGCCCTCCGGCATCACGGGGGTCGAGCGCCGCGCCGTCATCGAGGCGTCGACGCAGGCCGGTGCCCGCCAGGTGCACATCATCGAGGAGCCCATGGCGGCGGCCATCGGCTCCGGCCTCCCCGTCCACGAGGCCACCGGCAACATGGTCGTCGACATCGGCGGCGGCACCACCGAGGTCGCGGTGATCTCCCTCGGCGGAATCGTCACTGCCCAGTCGATCCGGGTCGCCGGGGACGAGCTGGACAACGCGATCATCCAGCACATCAAGAAGGAGTACTCCCTCCTCCTCGGTGAGCGCACCGCCGAACAGATCAAGATCACGATCGGTTCCGCGTACGACATGGACAAGGACGAGCACACCGAGATCCGCGGCCGGGACCTCGTCTCCGGGCTGCCCAAGACGGTCGTCATCTCGGCCGCCGAGGTGCGCAAGGCCATCGAGGAGCCGGTCAACGCGATCGTCGACGCCGTGAAGACGACGCTCGACAAGTGCCCGCCCGAGCTCTCCGGCGACGTGATGGACCGCGGCATCGTCCTCACCGGCGGCGGTGCGCTGCTGCGCGGGCTGGACGAGCGGCTGCGCCGCGAGACGGGCATGCCGATCCACATCGCCGAGGACCCGCTGGACTCGGTGGCGCTCGGATCCGGCAAGTGCGTCGAGGAGTTCGAGGCGCTCCAGCAGGTCCTGGACGCCCAGCCGCGCCGCTGAGCGGTGCGGCCGACGGGCCCCTGACACACCTTCGGTCTGCCGTGCGGGCGCTGCCGCCCCGTACGGCAGATCGTTGATATACAGGCACGAACATTCCTACGAGGAAGGCACGGCCGCCGCACGTGAGGGACACACGAGAGAGCCGGCTGCTCCTGGTGCTGCTGATCGTCATCGCGTTCGCACTGATCACGGTGGACATCCGCGGCGGCGAGGACTCGCCGGTGGACGGCGCCCGGCAGGCCGCCGCGACGGTCTTCGGACCTGTCGAGAACGGCGTGGCGGCGGCGGTGGACCCGGTGGGCAACGCCATCGGCGCCGTCCGGGACTCCGGGGACCGGCACGACAGGATCGCGGCCCTGGAGAAGGAGAACGCCGAGCTCAAGACGGAGCTCGGCAGCGACGCCCGCACCAACAGCCGGGTCCGCCAGCTCGACGCGATCCTCAAGAACGCGAACGCCGGCCAGTACGGCATCAAGGGCGCCCAGGTCATCGCCATAGGAGCGGCCCAGGGCTTCTCCTGGACGATCACCATCGACGCCGGCTCCAAGGACGGCATCGCCCGCGACATGACCGTGCTCAACGGCGAGGGACTCGTCGGCCGCGTCACCACCGTCGGCCCGAACACCGCGACCGTACTTCTCGCCAACGACCCGGACTTCACCGTCGGCACCCGGATGGAGAAGACCGACGAACTCGGCTTCGCCACCGGCCAGGGCACCAGCCCGCTCTCGGTGCAGTTCCTCAACGGCAAGGCCAAGGTGGCGAAGGGCGACCGGCTCGTCACCTTCGGATCCAGCAAGGGCAAGCCGTTCGTGCCCGGCGTCCCGGTCGGCGAGGTCGTCCGCGTCGACCCGTCCAACGGCGACCTCACCCGGACCGTCTACGTCAAGCCGTTCGTCGGCTTCACCAAGCTCGACATCGTCGGCATCGTCGTGGAGGCCCCCCGCACGGACCCGCGCGACGCGGTCCTGCCGAAGAAGGCCGCCAAGCCGGCCAAGCCGAAGCCCACCCCGACCGTCACCGTGACCGTCCAGCCCAACGGCGACCTCGTCGACGGCAACGGCAAGGTCGTCGGCAACATCCACCAGACGCCCGGCGCGACCGCCTCGGGCGAGGCGGCGGCCGGAGCCACCGACGTCGCCGCGCTCCCCGACGCGAACGCCAATGCGGACGCCGACGCGAACGCCAACGCAGACACCGACGCCGCCGCCGACCCCGACGGCCAGGCAGACGACCAGGAGTAGGGCAGAACCCCATGCGCTTGAACCGGACGCTGCTCTCCGTCGCCCTCGTCGTGGTCGCCCTCGTGGTCCAGGTATCCGTGCTCGCACGGCTCCAGCTCCCCGGAGCCGTCCCCGACCTGCTGCTGCTCACCGTCCTCGGACTCGCCTTCGTGTACGGGCACGTCAGCGGCGCGCTGATCGGATTCGGCGCGGGCATCCTCGCCGACCTGGCCCCGCCCGCCGACCACGCCGCCGGGCGCTACGCCCTGGTGCTCTGCGTCATCGGCTACCTCGCGGGGCTGTTCCGGCCGGAGAACGGGCAGCTCAAGTCGGCTTTCGGCCCCATGGCGTTCGTCGTCGTGGCGGCCGTCGGCACCACCCTGCTGTACGCGCTCGTGGGCGCCCTCGTCGGCGACACCGCGGCCCGGCACGTCGGCCTCACGAGCCTGGTGTTCACGGCCACCGTGTACGACCTGCTGCTCGCGCCGTTCGTCGTACCGCTGATCATGGGGCTCGCCAGACGCACCGAGAACGACCCGGTCTCCGAGTCGGCCGGCGGCGACGTCTCCGCCGGCTGGCTCTCCTCGGGCACCGGCCTGACGATCGGCAGCCAGCGCGGCGGACTCCGCGTCAGGGCCGCCCGCAATCGCGCCGCGCGCGCGGGAAGGATCAAGGGGGTCAAGCGACTGTGAGGCCGGACCAGCACCCGAGCACCACCGACGGGGGCGCACCGTGAGCAACATCCCCGAGACCGGCCGGACCCAGCGCGTCCAGATCCGCCTCGTCGTCATCCAGATCCTCGTCTTCTCCCTCCTCCTGACGCTCGGCGGCCGGCTCTGGTACCTCCAGATCCGCAACGGCCAGGAGTACACCGACGAGGCCAAGAACAACCACGTCCAGCAGGTCGTGCAGCCCGCCGTCCGGGGCGACATCCTCGACGCGCGCGGTGTGCCGCTCGCCGACAACGAGACCCGTCTCGTCGTCTCCGCCAGCCGCACCGAGCTGCTGAAGATGAAGGACGACGGCGACGCCGTCCTCACCCGCCTCGCCGACGTCCTCGACATGAAGCCGCAGGACGTGAAGGACAAGGTCCGGCTCTGCGACGCGAAGACCCCGCAGCCCTGCTGGAACGGTTCGCCCTACCAGCCGATCCCGGTCACCGACGAGGCCACCACCCAGCAGGCCCTCCAGATCCGCGAGCGCGCCGAGGACTTCCCCGGCATCACCGCCGAACCCACCGCCGTACGCCGGTACGCGGCCCCCGGCGGCGCCAACACCGCCCAGGTCCTCGGCTACCTCTCCCCGGTCACCGACGAGGAGATCACCAAGGCCCAGGACACCGAGTCGCCGTACCTCCGCTCCGACCAGGTCGGCCGCTCCGGCCTGGAGCGCACGTACGACAAGGAGCTGCGCGGCAAGGCGGGCGTCACCCGCTACGAGGTCGACAACCTCGGCCGGGTCATCGGGCAGGCCGCGAACGACCCGGCCGAGCCCGGATCGTCCGTCGTCACGTCGATAGACGCACGCGTGCAGTCCGTCGCCGAGTACGAGCTCGACAAGGCGATGAAGACGGCCCGCAAGGAGTTCGACAAGAACACCGACATGAACTACAAGGCCGACTCCGGCGCCGTCGTCGTGATGGAGGCGAAGACCGGCCGGGTCGTCGCGATGGCCTCGCTGCCGGACTACGACCCCAACGCCTGGGTCGGCGGCATCTCCGCCAAGGACTACACGAAGCTCACCACCAAGAAGTCCAACTACCCGCTGCTGAACCGCGCGATCCAGGGCCAGGCGGCCCCCGGCTCCATCTTCAAGGTCGTCTCCTCCACGGCGGCGGTCAACGCCGGGTACCCGTTCGACGGAAACTACCCGTGCCCCAGCTCGTACTCCATCGGCGGCCAGACCTTCAAGAACTTCGAGTCCCAGGGGTACGGCTCCATCACCATAGGCCGCGCCCTGGAGGTCTCCTGCGACACCGTCTACTACGGCATCGCGCACAAGGAGTGGCTGAAGGACGGCGGCACCAACCCGAAGAAGAACCCCGGCGACTGGTTCTACAAGACCGCGCACCAGTTCGGTCTCGGCAAGGAGACCGGCATCGACCTCCCCAACGAGGTCACCGGCCGCGTCCCGGACCGCCAGTGGAAGGAGAACTTCTTCAAGGCCAACAAGGCCTTCTGGTGCAAGGACGGCAAGAAGGACGGGACGTACGCCCAGCAGATCGAGTACGAGAACTGCCGCGAAGGCGACAAGATGCGCGCCGGTGACTCCGTCAACTACTCGATCGGCCAGGGTGACACCCTCGTCACCCCGATCCAGATGGCCACCATCTACGCCGCGATCTCCAACGGCGGCACCCTCTACGACCCCACCGTCGGCAAGGCGATCGTCAGCGGCGACGGCAGGACGGTCCAGGAGATCAAGCCCGTCTCGCACGGCAAGCTGCCCTTCACCGGGACCACGCGCGACGACATAGACGAAGCCCTCGCGGGTGTCGCGACCCGGGGCAGCGCCGCCTGGCGGTTCGGCGGCTGGCCCCAGGACAAGATCCCGATGCACGCCAAGACGGGTACCGCCGAGGTCTACGGCAAGCAGACGACCTCGTGGTTCGCCACGTACACCAAGGACTACTCGATCGTCATGACGATCTCCCAGGGTGGTACCGGCTCCGGCGCCTCCGGCCCCGCCGTGCGCAACATCTACAACGCCCTCTACGGCCTCGACGCCGAAGGCAAGCAGGACCTCAAGAAGGCGCTGCTGCCCACGCCGCAGAAGACCCTGCCGAAGATCCAGCCCGACGGCACGATCAACGCGCCGAAGGTCAAGCCGTACGACCCCGACGCCAACAAGCCCCTCGGCGAGGGGCAGCAGGCGCTCGCCGCGACGCTCGGGAGGCGTGACTGATGGCCGGTGGCTTCTCCGTCTCCGGGTACGGCCCCGAGCGGTCCTCCTGGGCCTGGCTCACCGCACGCGACTCGGTCGTGCGGCGGCTCGACTGGCCGCTGCTCGGTTCGGCGCTCGCGCTCTCCTTCATCGGGTCGATGCTCGTCTACTCGGCGACCCGCGGACGCGACAGCCTCACCCACGGCGACCCGTACTACTTCCTCTTCCGCCACGCCCTCAACACCGGCATCGGCTTCGGCCTGATGATCGGCACGATCTGGCTCGGCCACCGCACCCTGCGCGGAGCCGTACCGATCCTCTACGCGTTCTCCGTCGTCCTGGTGCTGGCGGTCCTCAGTCCGCTCGGCGCCACGGTCAACGGCGCGCACGCGTGGATCATCATCGGCGGCGGATTCTCGCTCCAGCCCTCCGAGTTCACCAAGATCACCATCATCCTCGGCATGGCGATGCTGCTCGCCTCCCGCGTCGACGCCGGTGACCAGCTCCACCCCGACCACCGGACCGTCGCCAAGGCGCTCGGGGTCGCCGCGATCCCGATGGGCATCGTCATGCTCATGCCCGACCTCGGGTCGGTCATGGTGATGGCCTTCATCGTCCTCGGCGTCCTGCTCGCCTCCGGCGCCTCCAACCGCTGGGTCTTCGGACTCCTCGGCACGGGCGCCCTCGGCGCCGTCTCGGTCTGGCAGCTGGGACTGCTGGACGACTACCAGATCGCCCGGTTCGCCGCCTTCGCCAACCCCGCCCTGGACCCGGCGGGCGTCGGCTACAACACCAACCAGGCGCGCATCGCCATCGGTTCCGGCGGCCTCACCGGCACCGGGCTCTTCCACGGCACCCAGACCACCGGCCAGTTCGTCCCCGAGCAGCAGACCGACTTCGTCTTCACCGTCGCCGGCGAGGAGCTGGGCTTCGTGGGCGCCGGGCTGATCATCGTCCTGCTCGGCGTCGTCCTCTGGCGCGCCTGCCGCATCGCCCGCGAGACCACCGAGCTCTACGGCACGATCGTGGCCGCCGGGATCATCGCCTGGTTCGCCTTCCAGGCGTTCGAGAACATCGGCATGACCCTCGGCATCATGCCGGTCGCCGGTCTGCCGCTGCCCTTCGTCTCGTACGGAGGGTCGTCGATGTTCGCCGTCTGGGTGGCGATCGGGCTGCTCCAGTCGATCCGGGTGCAGCGGCCGATGAGCGCCTGAGCACCCGCACGGTGCGTACCCGCCCTCCGGCCCGGTGGCAGCTGCCACCGGGCCGGAGGGCTGTCCGGGCCCGTGAATCCACCGGGCCCCGGCGTTAGATTCGGAGCATGGCCGACGTGAAGCGCGAGATCGAGCGGAAGTACGAAGCGGCTCCCGGCATCCGGCTGCCCGACCTCACCGGGGTGGCCGGAACGGCCGCGTCCGTGCCCCGCGGGGTCGTGGAACTCGACGCGGTCTACTACGACACCGAGGACTTCCGGCTGGCGGCGGGCTCCGTCACCCTGCGCCGCAGGACCGGCGGCGACGAAGAGGGCTGGCACGTGAAGTTCCCCGTCGCCCCCGGCGTACGCGACGAGATCCGCGCGCCGCTCGCCGACACCCTGCCCGACGCGCTCGCCGGACTGATCCGCTCCCGGGTCCGCGGCCGGCCCGTGGTCCCGGTCGTCCGGCTGCTCTCCTCGCGCGACGTCCACCACCTCACCGACGCCGGGGGCCGGCTGCTCGCCGAGCTGAGCGTCGACACCGTCCTCGCGGAAAGGCTCACCGGGGACGGGGCGGGAGCCGCCGCCGGGTGGACCGAGATCGAGGTCGAGCTGGCCGACGACGGCGACCCCGCCTTCCTGGACGCCGTGGAGGAGCGGCTCGCCGGGGCGGGCGTACACCCCTCGGCCGCCGCCTCAAAGGTGGGCCGGGCGCTCGCCGAGACGGCACCGGGGGAGAACACGGCACCGGGGGAGATGACCGGGCCCGGGGCGCGGGCGGGCGGGGAGCCCGGCACCGCGGGCGAGCAGGTCCTCGCCTACGTACGCCGTCAGACCGAGACGATCGTCACCCTCGACCCGGCGGTCCGCCGCGACCTGCCCGACGCGGTGCACCGGATGCGGGTCGCCACCCGGCGGCTGCGCAGCGCCTTCAGGACGTACCGGAAGGTCCTCGACCGGGCCGTCACCGACCAGCTGGGCGCCGAGCTGAAGTGGCTCGCCGCCGAACTGGGGACCGCCCGGGACCACGAGGTCCTGGAGGCGCGGCTGTCCGGCCGCGTCGACGGGGTGGAACCCGCCCTGCTGCTGGGGCCGGTGCGGGGCAGGCTGGAGCGGTGGGGGGCGGCGGAACGCGCCGACGCCCGTCGCCGGATCCTCGGGGCGCTCGACAGCGAGCGCCACCTCGCGCTGCTCGACGGCCTGGACGCGCTGCTCGCCGGCCCGCCGCTGCTGCCCGCGGCCGGCGAGGACGCCGCCCCGACGCTCGCCCGTGCGGTGCTGAAGGACCACCACCGGCTCGCCGCCCGGGTCCACCGTGCCCTGGACCTGCCGCCGGGCCACGACCGCGACCTCGCGCTGCACCGGGCCCGCAAGGCGGCCAAGCGCACCCGGTACGCGGCCGAGGCGGCGCGCCCCGCCCTCGGCAAGCCCGCCAAGCGCCTCGCCAAACGGGTCAAGGCCGTGCAGAGCCTGCTCGGCGACCACCAGGACGGTGTGGTCGCCCGCGGCACCCTGCGCGCCATGGCCGTGCACGCCCACGGAGCCGGTGAGTCCGCTTTCACCTGGGGACTTCTGTACGGCCGCGAGGAGGCGGCGGCGGCCCGGCTGGAGGACGAACTGCCGCACGTGTGGGCCCGCGCGGCCGGGGCCCGGCTGCGGGCGGCGTTGAAGAGCTGAGCAGCGGGGTACGCTGGATGGTCACCCCTGCCAGCTCACGAAGGTTCGCGAGATGTCTGCCGAGTCGGTCTTCCCACAGCTCGAAGCTCTGCTCCCGCATGTGCAGAAGCCCATCCAGTACGTCGGCGGTGAGCTGAACTCCACCGTCAAGCCGTGGGACGAATGCGACGTCCGCTGGGCGCTCATGTACCCCGACGCGTACGAGGTCGGTCTGCCCAACCAGGGCGTCATGATCCTCTACGAGGTGCTCAACGAGCGCGAAGGGGTCCTCGCCGAACGCACGTACAGCGTCTGGCCGGACCTCGAAGAGCTGATGCGCGAGCACAAGGTGCCCCAGTTCACCGTGGACAGCCACCGGCCCGTCGGCGCGTTCGACGTCTTCGGGCTGAGCTTCTCCACCGAGCTCGGCTACACCAACATGCTCACCGCCCTGGACCTGGCGGGCATCCCGCTGGAGTCCAAGGACCGCACGATGGACGACCCGATCGTGCTCGCGGGCGGCCACGCCGCGTTCAACCCCGAGCCCATCGCCGACTTCATCGACTGCGCGGTCATCGGCGACGGCGAGCAGGCGGTCCTGGAGATCACCGAGATCATCCGCGCCTGGAAGGCCGAGGGCCGGCCCGGCGGCCGGGACGAGGTGCTGTTCCGCCTCGCCCGTACCGGCGGCGTCTACGTCCCGCGCTTCTACGACGTCGAGTACCTCCCGGACGGCCGCATCGCCCGTGTCGTGCCCAACAAGTCGGGCGTGCCGTGGCGTGTGTCCAAGCACACGGTCATGGACCTCGACGAGTGGCCCTACCCGAAGCAGCCGCTGGTCCCGCTCGCCGAGACCGTCCACGAGCGGATGTCCGTCGAGATCTTCCGCGGCTGCACCCGCGGCTGCCGTTTCTGCCAGGCCGGCATGATCACGCGCCCCGTGCGGGAGCGAAGCATCACCGGCATCGGCGAGATGGTCGACCGCGGCCTGAAGGCCACCGGCTTCGAGGAGGTCGGCCTGCTCTCGCTCTCCTCCGCCGACCACACCGAGATCGGCGAGATCGCCAAGGGCCTCGCCGACCGGTACACCGAGGACAAGATCGGCCTCTCGCTGCCGTCCACCCGCGTCGACGCGTTCAACGTGGACCTCGCCAACGAGCTGACCCGCAACGGCCGTCGGTCCGGTCTCACCTTCGCCCCCGAGGGCGGCTCCGAGCGCATGCGCAAGGTCATCAACAAGATGGTCTCGGAGGAGGACCTGATCCGTACGGTCGCCACCGCGTACGGCAACGGCTGGCGCCAGGTCAAGCTGTACTTCATGTGCGGCCTGCCCACCGAGACCGACGAGGACGTCCTCCAGATCGGCGACATGGCGGTCAACGTGATCGCCAAGGGCCGCGAGGTGTCCGGCCAGAACGACATCCGCTGCACCGTCTCCATCGGCGGCTTCGTCCCCAAGCCGCACACCCCGTTCCAGTGGGCGCCGCAGCTGAGCGCCGAGGAGACCGACGCGCGGCTCGCCAAGCTCCGCGACAAGATCCGCGGCGACAAGAAGTACGGCCGCTCCATCGGCTTCCGCTACCACGACGGCAAGCCCGGCATCGTCGAGGGCCTGCTCTCGCGCGGTGACCGCCGCGTCGGCTCGGTCATCCGCGCGGTGTACGAGGACGGCGGCCGGTTCGACGGCTGGCGCGAGCACTTCAGCTACGACCGCTGGATGGCCTGCGCCGACAAGACGCTCCCCGGCTTCGGCCTGGACGTCGACTGGTACACCACCCGCGAGCGGACCTACGAGGAGGTCCTGCCCTGGGACCACCTCGACTCCGGCCTGGACAAGGACTGGCTCTGGGAGGACTGGCAGGACTCGCTCGACGAGACCGAGGTCGAGGACTGCCGCTGGACCCCCTGCTTCGACTGCGGCGTCTGCCCGCAGCTCGACCTGGACATCCAGATCGGCCCCACCGGCAAGAAGCTGCTGCCGCTCACCGTGGTGAAGTGACCGGCGCGCCGGCCGGCGTACCAAGCGTGTGACAAAGGCCCGTCCCGGGGATCTCCCCGGGGCGGGCCTTCCGCATGATGGCTCCATGGAGAGCGAGAAGGACCCCCACGGCACACCGGCCCCCGGGGTGCCGGGACAGCGGCCCGGGCCCGGCCGGCACCAGGTGCCCGCCGGATACGAACCCGGCGACGGCTGCGTCGTCGAACTCGTCCGCATCCCGGTCCGGATCGTCGCGGTGCTCGTCGTGCTGCCGGTGCGCGTCGCCTGGGACCTGCTCGTCGTCACGTTCCGCGCCCTGGAGCGGATGGTGCTGCGGCCGCTGGGCCGTGGCGTCGCCTGGGCGTGGCGCTGCCTGGTCGTCCTCCCGGTTGCTTGGGCGTGGCGTTACTTGGTCGTCGTCCCGGTGGTCTGGGTGTGGCGTCACTTGGTCGTCGTGCCGCTGGTCTGGGCGTGGGCGTATCTCGTGGTCGTGCCGCTGGTGTGGCTGTACCGCGCGGTGCTCACCCCCCTCGGCCGTGCGCTGGTGCTGGTGGTCCGGGCGCTGACCGTGTGGCCGGTGGTCGTCCTCTGGCGGTACGTGCTGGTACCGGTCGTCCGGTACGGGGTTCTCATCCCGCTCGGGTGGCTGTACGCGGCCGTCCTCACCCCGGCCGGACACGGGCTGCGGAGCCTGTACCGCACCCTGCTCGTCCTGCTGGTCCCGCTCGGCCGCGGGCTCGTCGTCGCACTGCGGTGGCTCGGCCTCGTCCTCTTCGTCCTGCCCTTCGTCGGCCTCTGGCGGTACGTCCTGACCCCCCTCGGTGTCGCCGTCGCCCGGCTGGCGCACATCCTGCTGGTGGTGTCGCCGGTCTGGTTCTGGCGGTCGGTGCTCACCCCGCTCGGGCGCGGGCTCGCGTGGTGCCTGCGGGTGCTGGTCGTCGTCCCCGTCGCCTGGCTCTGGCGGCGCGTCCTCCACCCGGTGCTCCGGGAGACCGCGGCGGCGCTCGTGGTGGCCTGGCGGGTCACCGGAATGATCAGCCGGGCGCTCGGGCGGGCCCTGGTGTGGCTGCTCCGCACTCTCCTCGTCGCCCCGCTGACCTGGTGCTACCGCACCCTCTGCACCCCGGTCGGGCACGCCCTGCGCGACTGGGTGTGGAAGCCCGCCCGTACCGTCGCCGCGGCGACCGGACGTGCCGTGCGCGACACGCTGCGTACGGCACGCGACGCCGTCCGCCAGGCCCGCCGCGACGCATGGCACGCGTTCACCGGCCGACCGGCGAACCCGGAGGTCGGCGGACCCGGGAGGGTTACTGCGCGTACTCTGGGTGAGGAGCACCATGCGACACCCGTGCACGGCGCGGCGCCCGCACCCGAGATCTCCCCGCCCGGCACAACCACAGGCCGGAGGGGGTGAGCCGGGGCTGGCCCCCCGTGACGACCTGTACTTCGTGGGCGGCGCGTGACCGCGCCCGCCCCGCACCGAGGAGAAGAACCACTGGGCAAGCGACAGCCCGAAGGCCCGCCGCCCGCACCGGCGGTGCAGCGCATCCGACTGCGCTACACCAAGCGCGGCCGCCTCCGGTTCACCAGCCACCGAGACTTCCAGCGTGCCTTCGAGCGGGCCCTGCGCCGCTCCGAGGTGCCCATGGCCTACTCGGCGGGCTTCACCCCGCACCCCAAGGTCTCGTACGCCAACGCGGCTCCGACCGGCACCGGCAGCGAGGCCGAGTTCCTGGAGATCGCGCTCACCGAGTACCGCGACCCGAAGGTCCTGCAGGACCTCCTCAACGATTCCCTCCCGGACGGCCTCGACATCACCGACGCCGTGGAGGCCCGGACCTCCGGGCTCGCCGACCGGCTGACCGCCTCCGTGTGGGAGATGCGCCTGGACGGCGTCACCGTCCAGGACGCCGAACAGGCCGTGGCCGCCTTCCTCGCCGCCGAAACGGTCGAGGTCCAGCGCCGGGCGAAGAACGGTATGCGTACCTTCGACGCCCGCGAGGCCGTGGTCGATCTGCAAGCCCTCGATCCACAGGCCGATGGGTCCGTGGACACCGCCTGTGCGATACTGCGCCTGGTAGTGCGGCACATGACACCCGCCGTACGACCCGACGACGTCCTGTCCGGTCTCCGAGCTGTGGCCGACCTGGCGCCGCCGGTCCCCGTAGCGGTGACCAGGCTGGCGCAGGGGCTCTTCGACGAGGAGTCCGGCACGGTGACCGACCCGCTCGCGCCCGACCGCGACGCACCCCCGGCCGTCCCCGCGACGGCCCCCGGGAGTGTCGCGACGGCGCCTGAAGGTTCGGGTTCCGCGTAAGGCGGTCGTTGTAGCGCGGCCCCCGGGAAGGCACCGGGGTCGGGCCGCGCACTGACCAGAAGACTTTCGCCAGGCCGTACGCACACCGCGTACGGAACCGGCGAGCCAGACATCAGCTCCCGTGCGGCGCCCGCGCCCCGGACAGCGGGGTCGCGCAACCACGCGACCACCCCGCCGGACCGGACCAGCGCGGCGCCCGGGAGCGCGACGGGAGAACCGCCCGCATGCTTGAGCCGACCGAACCCGGCACGACCGGGAACAACGAAGAGAACACCCCCGGGGACAAGCTGCCGCCGCGCCGCAGGCGCCGCGCCGCTTCCCGCCCCGCCGGCCCGCCGTCCGGCGGAGCCGCGAAGACCCAGGACGAGACGCCGGCCGTCGAGGCCGCTCCGGTGGCCGAGGCCGCCGTGGAGGCCGAGCCCGCTGCCGAGGCGCCGCGCGGCCGTCGTCGTGCCGTCCGTAAGGCGACGTCCCCGGCCGGTGCGCCGAAGGGCGCCGCCGTGGAGGCTCCGGTGGCCGAGGCCGTCGTGGAGCCGGTCGAGGAGAAGGCCGTGGAGGAGCCGGTGGAGGCTCCGGCGCCGCGTGCCCGTCGTCGTGCCGTCCGTAAGGCGACCGCTCCGGCCGGTGCGCCGCAGGCCGCCGACACCACCGCCGTCGCCGAGGAGATCGTGGTCGAGGCCGCTCCGGTGGCCGAGGCCGTCGAGGAGGCCGAGCCTGTGGTCGAGGCGCCGCGCGGCCGTCGTCGTGCCGTCCGTAAGGCGACGTCCCCGGCCGGTGCGCCGAAGGGCGCCGCCGTGGAGGCTCCGGTGGCCGAGGCCGTCGTGGAGCCGGTCGAGGAGAAGGCCGTGGAGGAGCCGGTGGAGGCTCCGGCGCCGCGTGCCCGTCGTCGTGCCGTCCGCAAGGCGACCGCTCCCGCCGGTGCGCCGCAGAGCGCCGCGCCCGAGGAGATCGTGGTCGAGACCGCTCCGGTGGCCGAGGCCGTCGTGGAGCAGGCCGCCCCCGAGGAGACCGTGGTCGAGGCGCCGCGAGGCCGTCGCCGCGCCTCCCGCAAGGCGACCTCGCCCGCCGGTGCGCCGCAGGCCGCCGAGCCCGCCGCCGAGCCGGCCGAGCCGGTCGGCGAAGCCCTTCCCGAGGCCGTCGCCGAGGAGCTCGCCGCCGAGCCCGAGGAGGTCGCGGAGACCGCGCCGCGCGGCCGTCAGCGCCGCCGCGCCACCGCCCCCGCCGGCCGCCCGGCCGCTCCCGCCACCAGCTCCGCCGCTCCCGCCACCAGCCCGGCCGCTCCCGCCGGCCGCCCGGCGTTCACCGCGACCGAGGAGCCCGTCCGCCGCGGTCGCCGCGCGACCCGCCCGGCCGTGGCCGTCTTCCAGGCGCCGGTCTTCTCCGAGCCGATGTTCCAGACCCCGGAGACCGCGGCCGCCGCGGCCGCCGCCGCTCCGCCGTACGTGGAGCCGGAGGACGAGGAAGAGACCGAGGACACGCAGCAGGCCGTCGAGGCGCCCGCGCCCGCCGAGCCCGCCGGGCAGACCCCGCGCCGCCGTCGCCGCCGTCGCGGCGAGGCCCCCGAGGCCGAGCAGACCGTCGCGCCCGTCGAACCGGAGGCGGAGCCCGAGGCCGAGGACGCGACCGAGACCGAGACCGAGGCGGAGCACGAGGCCGCCGACGACAACGAGTACGGCGACCGCCCGTCGCGCCGCCGCCGTCGCGGTGGCCGGCGCCGCCGCCGCGGTGACGCGGGCGACGGCGACGAGGGTTACGAGACGGAGCACTCCGCCCCGTCCGACTCCTCCGCCGACCGTGGAGACGAGCAGCAGCCCGCCGTGACGCACGCCGACGACAACGACGGCGACCACGACGAGGACGACGAGCGCCACGACTCCGCCGCCGGCGGATCCAGCAGCAGCCGTCGTCGCCGCCGCCGTCGCCGCCGCAGCGGTGACGCGGTCGACAACGGCACCGACAACGGAGCCCACGCCTCCGGCTCCGACGACCCGGAGCGCACGGTCGTCAAGGTCCGCGAGCCGCGGGAGCGCCGCAGCCGCGAGTCGGCCGACCGCGAGCCCGGCACCGGCTTCGACGAGGTCCAGTCCATCAAGGGCTCGACCCGTATGGAGGCGAAGAAGCAGCGCCGCCGCGAGGGCCGCGAGCAGGGCCGCCGCCGCGTCCCGATCATCACCGAGGCCGAGTTCCTGGCCCGCCGCGAGGCCGTCGAGCGGGTCATGGTCGTCCGCCAGAGCGGCGAGCGCACCCAGATCGGCGTCCTCGAGGACAACGTGCTCGTCGAGCACTACGTCAACAAGGAGCAGGCCACCAGCTACGTCGGCAACGTCTACCTGGGCAAGGTCCAGAACGTGCTGCCGTCGATGGAGGCCGCGTTCGTCGACATCGGCAAGGGCCGCAACGCCGTGCTGTACGCCGGTGAGGTCAACTTCGAGGCGCTCGGCATGGCCCACGGGCCGCGCCGCATCGAGACCGCCCTCAAGTCCGGCCAGTCGGTGCTCGTCCAGGTGACGAAGGACCCGATCGGCCACAAGGGCGCCCGCCTGACCAGCCAGGTCTCCCTGCCCGGCCGCTACCTCGTCTACGTGCCCGAGGGCTCGATGACCGGGATCAGCCGCAAGCTCCCCGACACCGAGCGCGCCCGGCTGAAGACCATCCTCAAGAAGATCGTTCCCGAGGACGCGGGCGTCATCGTGCGCACCGCCGCCGAGGGCGCGAGCGAGGACGAGCTCCGCCGTGACGTCGAGCGCCTCCAGGGCCAGTGGGAGGAGATCCAGCGGAAGTCGCGTGCCACCGGCAGCTCCAACGCGCCGACGCTGCTCTACGGCGAGCCGGACATGACAGTCCGGGTCGTCCGCGACATCTTCAACGAGGACTTCTCGAAGGTCATCGTGAGCGGCGGCGACGCCTGGGAGACGATCCACGGATACGTCTCGCAGGTCGCCCCCGACCTGACGGACCGGCTGTCGCGGTGGACCTCCGAGGTCGACATCTTCGCGACGTACCGCATCGACGAGCAGCTGATGAAGGCGCTGGACCGCAAGGTCTACCTGCCCAGCGGCGGCTCGCTGGTGATCGACAAGACCGAGGCGATGGTCGTCGTCGACGTCAACACCGGCAAGTTCACCGGCCAGGGCGGCAACCTCGAAGAGACCGTCACCAAGAACAACCTGGAGGCGGCCGAGGAGATCGTGCGTCAGCTGCGGCTGCGCGACCTCGGTGGCATCGTCGTCGTCGACTTCATCGACATGGTGCTGGAGTCCAACCGCGACCTGGTGCTCCGGCGCCTGCTGGAGTGCCTGGGACGCGACCGTACGAAGCACCAGGTCGCCGAGGTGACCTCGCTGGGGCTCGTCCAGATGACCCGTAAGCGGGTCGGCCAGGGCCTGCTGGAGTCGTTCTCCGAGACCTGCGTCCACTGCAACGGGCGCGGAGTGATCGTGCACATGGAGCAGCCGACGACGTCCGGCGGCGGCGGTGGCGGCAAGCGGTCCAAGAAGCGCCGCGGCGGCGCGGACCAGGACCACGGTCACGAGCAGGACCACCAGCACGAGCAGGACCACGGTCACGAGCCGGAGCACGAGTCCCTGGCGGAGGTCGCCGCCGAGGTGGCCGAGCCGGTGGCGCTGCCGGAGCCCGAGTTCGTCCCGGACGAGGAGCTGTACAGCAGCCCCGCCGAGGCGGAGGCGGCGGCTTCCCGCGGCCGTGGGCGTCGCAGGGCGACCCGCAAGGTGTCGGCCCCGGCCGGCGCTCCCAAGGCCGCCGCCCCGGCGCCGGTCGTCGAGGAGAAGCCGGTCGTCGAGTCGGCGCCGGTCGTCGAGTCGGAGCCGGCCGAGGCCGCGCGGCCGGTCGCCGAGCCCGCGCCGGTCGTGGAGGCCGTCGTGGAGCCGGAGCCCGTCGTGGAGCAGGAGGCCCCCGAGGCCGCGCCCCAGGGCCGTACGCGCCGCAGGGCGACCCGTAAGGCGACCTCTCCGGCGGGTTCGCCGAAGCAGGCCGCCCCGGCGGAGCCGGTGACCCCCGTCGAGCCCACCGCCGAGCCGGTGGCCGTCGAGGACCCGGTCGTCGAGGCGCCCGCGCCGGTCGCCGAGGCGCCGGTGGAGGCCCCCGAGGCAGCGGCTCCGCCGCGGGCCCGCCGCCGGGCGACCCGGAAGGCGACCGCTCCGGCGGGCTCGCCGTCCGGTGCCGGTGAGGCCGAGATCGTCGTCGTGACGGGTACGCCCGCCGCGGCCGACGAGGTCGCCGAGGCGCCCGTCGCCGAGGCCGGAGACGCCGAGGAGGCCGCGCCCGCCAAGAAGACGGCGGCGCGCAAGACCGCCAAGAAGGCTCCGGCCAAGAAGGCGGCCCCGGCCAAGAAGGCGGCGGCCCCGGCCAAGAAGGCGACGGCGGCCAAGAAGACGACGACCGCGAAGAAGACGACGACGGCCAAGAAGGCGCCGGCGAAGCGGGCGACCAAGAAGGCCGTCGCCGCCGAGCAGTCGGCCGGTTCGTCCTCGGCCGGTTCCGAGGAGTGACCGCGGGCTGATCCCGTACGCACCACCACCGGTGGGCCGTTTCCCCGACGCGGGGGAGCGGCCCACCGGCGCGTCCCCGGGCACTGGGCCGTGTGTGCCCGCGCCCTTGTACGGCCAGGGCCCCTGCGCGGCCCGTCCGGGCCGCTCGCGGACCGGTGGAGCTCTTCGGGAGGCGTACGCCGGGCGGGAGTCCCCGTACGCCGCACGGGGACGCGAGGGCTCGCCGGGGGCGGTTTGACCCGTCGGGCGGTGGCCCCGTAGCCTTGACCCTCGGCGTGTTTGTCTGTGCGCCTACCCCTGAGCACATCCCTCCCGGTGCGGTTCCGCGCCAGGAGAGGCCGCTCATCCTTCCGGATCGTCCCGGGCTCCGGCCCGTGCGAGCGGCTGGCATCAGGGGATCCGTTCCGAGCGAGAGAGAGATCCGCGTGTACGCCATCGTGCGCAGCGGTGGCCGCCAGCACAAGGTTGCTGTCGGTGACATCGTTGAGGTTGACAAGATTTCCACTGCCAAGGTTGGCGACACGGTCGAGCTCTCGACCCTGCTCGTTGTCGACGGCGAAGCCGTGACCAGCGACCCGTGGGTCCTGGCCGGCATCAAGGTCCAGGCCGAGGTCGTGGACCACCACAAGGGCGCGAAGATCGACATCCTTCGCTACAAGAACAAGACCGGCTACCGCCGTCGCCAGGGTCACCGCCAGCAGTACACGGCGATCAAGGTCACCGGTATCCCCGCGGCTGCGAAGTAAGGGACTGAGACATGGCACACAAGAAGGGCGCATCGTCCACTCGGAACGGGCGCGACTCCAATGCTCAGCGGCTCGGCGTGAAGCGCTTCGGCGGTCAGGCCGTCAACGCCGGTGAGATCCTGGTCCGCCAGCGCGGCACCCACTTCCACCCGGGCACGGGCGTCGGCCGTGGCGGCGACGACACGCTGTTCGCGCTGACCGCCGGTGCGGTGGAGTTCGGTACGCACCGCGGCCGCAAGGTCGTCAACATCGTTCCCGTCGCCGCCTGATCTTCCGGCGAGCACGGTAACGACGCAACACCTTCCGAGGGCGGATCTCAGCTTTCCCGGTCGACGGGGAAGCGGGTCCGCCCTCGGCGTGTTACATCAGAGACAGATCCGTAGATAGCAGTACCTGGAGGCACCCACCATGACCACCTTCGTGGACCGCGTCGAGCTCCATGCCGCCGCGGGTAACGGAGGCCACGGCTGTGCCTCCGTCCACCGTGAGAAGTTCAAGCCCCTCGGCGGACCCGACGGCGGCAACGGCGGACGCGGCGGCGACGTGATCCTCGTCGTCGAGCAGGCCGTGACCACGCTGCTCGACTACCACCACCACCCCCACCGCAAGGCCACCAACGGCCAGCCCGGCGCGGGCGACAACCGTTCGGGCAAGGACGGCCAGGACCTGGTCCTGCCCGTGCCGGACGGCACCGTCGTCCTCGACAAGGACGGCAACGTCCTCGCCGACCTCGTCGGCCAGGGCACCACGTTCGTCGCCGGACAGGGCGGCCGCGGCGGCCTCGGCAACGCCGCGCTCTCCTCGGCCCGCCGCAAGGCCCCCGGCTTCGCGCTGCTCGGCGAGCCGGGCGAGGACCGCGACATCGTCCTGGAGCTCAAGACCGTCGCCGACGTGGCGCTGGTCGGCTACCCGAGCGCGGGCAAGTCCTCGCTGATCTCGGTGCTCTCGGCGGCCAAGCCGAAGATCGCGGACTACCCGTTCACGACGCTCGTCCCGAACCTCGGTGTCGTCACCGCCGGTGAGACCGTCTACACCATCGCCGACGTCCCGGGCCTCATCCCCGGCGCCAGCCAGGGCCGCGGCCTCGGCCTGGAGTTCCTCCGCCACGTCGAGCGCTGCTCGGTGCTCGTGCACGTGCTGGACACGGCGACGCTGGAGTCCGACCGTGACCCGGTCTCCGACCTCGACATCATCGAGGAGGAGCTGCGTCAGTACGGCGGCCTGGAGAACCGGCCCCGCATCGTCGCCCTCAACAAGGTCGACATCCCGGACGGCCAGGACCTGGCCGACATGATCCGCCCGGAGCTGGAGGCGCGCGGCTACCGCGTCTTCGAGGTTTCCGCGATCGCCCACAAGGGCCTCAACGACCTCTCGTACGCGCTGGCCGGGATCGTCGCCGAGGCCCGTGCCGCCAAGCCGGTGGAGGAGGCGACCCGCGTCGTCATCCGCCCGAAGGCCGTCGACGACACCGGGTTCACCGTGACCGTCGACGAAGAGGGCATCTACCGGGTGCGCGGCGACAAGCCCGAGCGCTGGGTGCGTCAGACCGACTTCAACAACGACGAGGCCGTCGGCTACCTCGCGGACCGGCTGAACCGCCTCGGCGTCGAGACCGCCCTGATGAAGGCCGGCGCCCGCGCGGGCGACGGTGTGGCCATCGGTGCCGAGGAGAACGCGGTCGTCTTCGACTGGGAGCCGACGATGATGGCCGGCGCGGAGATGCTCGGCCGCCGTGGCGAGGACCACCGCCTGGAGGCCCCGCGCCCCGCCGCGCAGCGCCGCCGGGACCGCGACGCCGAGCGGGACGACGCGCAGAAGGAGTACGACGAGTTCGACCCCTTCTAAAGGGAGCCGTTCCAAGAGCCGTGAGGAGCACCGGGCACGTGAAGCCCGGTGCGGGCCTCTCCGCCGGCACCGCAGCAGGGCCCCGGGCCCCGCGCGGTCGCCGGGGGAGGGGCCCTCGGGCGTTCGGGGGCGGGCGGTGCGGCGCTACGGAATCCAGGAAGCCCCCCGGACGGGTGAGGCGGGGCGGTGCGTGTCCGCCGGTCGGGTGAAACGAAGAGGCCGTCCGCGGTGCTCAGCCGGGACATCGGCCGCTCAACCGTGTGGTGTCGGTCACCTGCTCGCGCGGCACTTTCGCAGGTAACGGCCCTGCTCACACGGGAACGGCGGGTGTCGTAGGGGCGGCCCCCACTCGACGTCCACCTTGCGAGATGGTAACGGAGAGTGCAACCATCGGGGGGTTCCCGAGCCCTCGCAAGGTAGGTCGTCTGTGTCTGTGCAGCACATAGCCCAAGCCCGTACCACAGCAGTCGTGCTCGCCGGGGGTACCGGTCAGCGCGTGGGACTGTCCATCCCCAAGCAGCTGCTGAAGATCGCAGGCAAGGCTGTCATCGAGCACACCCTGTCGATCTTCCAGCAGTCCGAGTCGATCGACGACATCATCGTGCTGATGGCGCCCGGCTATGTCGCCGACGTCGAGAAGATCGTCGCGAAGGCCGGCCTGACCAAGGTGGTCAAGGTCATCGAGGGCGGGACGACGCGCAACGAGACCACCGAGCGGGCCATCTCCGTGCTCGGCGAGGGCCTGGCGGAGGGCGAGGACCGCAACGTCCTCTTCCACGACGCCGTGCGCCCCCTGCTGTCGCAGCGCGTCATCACCGACTGCGTGGACGCCCTCGGACGGTACGAAGCGGTGGACGTCGCCATCCCGTCCGCGGACACGATCATCGTGACCCGCACGCACGGCGGCGACGGCGAGTTCATCACCGAGGTCCCCGACCGCTCCCGCCTGCGCCGGGGCCAGACGCCGCAGGCGTTCAAGCTCTCCACCATCCGCCGGGCGTACGAGGTCGCGGCCGGCGACCCGAACTTCCAGGCGACCGACGACTGCTCGGTGGTCCTGAAGTACCTGCCCGACGTGCCGATCTACGTCGTCGCGGGCGACGAGTACAACATGAAGGTGACCCAGCCGGTCGACGTCTTCATCGCGGACAAGCTCTTCCAGCTGGCCTCCACGGCCGTACCGTCGCCCGCCGACGACGCGGCCTACCGGGAAGCGCTGACCGGGAAGACCATGGTCGTCTTCGGCGGCTCCTACGGCATCGGCGCGGACATCGCCGCCCTCGCCGAGTCGTTCGGCGCCAAGGTCTACGCGCTCGGCCGGTCCACCACCGGTACGCACGTGGAGAACCCGGAGCACATCGACGACGCGCTCTCCACGGCGTACGCCGAGACCGGCCGGGTCGACTACGTCGTCAACACCGCCGGGGTGCTGCGGATCGGCAAGCTCGCCGAGACGGACAACGCGACGATCCAGGAAGCCCTGAACGTCAACTACCTCGCGCCGGTCCAGATCGCCCGGGCCTCGCACAAGTTCCTCGCCGAGTCCAAGGGCCAGCTGCTCCTCTACACCTCCAGCAGCTACACCCGGGGGCGGGCCGAGTACAGCCTGTACTCCTCCACCAAGGCCGCCATGGTCAATCTCACCCAGGCGCTCTCGGACGAGTGGGCCGGTGACGGGGTGCGTGTGAACTGCGTGAACCCGGAGCGCACCGCCACCCCGATGCGTACGAAGGCCTTCGGCGACGAGCCCGCGGGGTCGCTGCTCTCCTCCGAGGCGGTCGCCCGGACCTCCCTCGACGTGCTGCTCTCCGAGATGACCGGGCACGTCATCGACGTCCGGCAGCAGGACCCGACCCGGGGCGCCTCCGAGGCATCGGGCTTCGAGCAGGCGCTGGCCGCCGTCCTGGACCGACAGGCCGATGTGTAATACTGCTTGACAATCCACCATTCGGACCCCTGTCGTTCACCTTCGCGTGAACGGCAGGGGTCCGAATTCGTGAAGCTAATTCTTCACAATTCCCCCGCAAGGTATAAGTCGGAACCCTCGGGAGCGGTACTTCGTGTTTTCGAAAGCCATTCGCGTGGCGAGAGTGGGCAGCGGTTCTGAGCTCGCCGCCGCAATTCTCCTGGCCCTGGGATTCCCGTGCGTCATGCTCGCGGCGATACTCCCCAATATCTGGCTGTTCTCCGCGGCGGTCCTCGTCACATATCTGGCCGACCGTTATCTGCACCACTGCGGCAGTTATCTCGTCAATCGCCTTGCCGCCGTCCGGGCCGGTCTGTCGATTCGTTTTCTCGTGCGTGAGCTGCTGCTGATCCTGCTCATGTCGCGCATGGGATACGGCGAGGGGGCGTTCTTCTACACGACGGTCGCCTGTCTCCTGGCGTTCTACGGTCTCCAGGCGCCGCAGAGCGCGATGGTGACCCTCATCCGGCTCCGCCGCAAGCTGCCGGTGGTCACCCGGAACATCGACCTCGGCCCCGTCGGCATAGGGGACGCGCCGCCGCGTCTGCTGATGAGCCGACCCGCCGAGAAGATGCTCCACTTCGACGTGTTCGCCATGGTGGGCGTGGTGGCCGCGATACAGAGCGGCACCGACGCGATCGCCTACGCCGGCCTCGGGCTGACGCTCTTCCTCGCGGTGGTCTACATCCTCGCGCTGCTGCCGTACGTGCGGCCCAGCCGTCTCGTGCCGCCGGAGGCCAAGGTCCTGGCGGCCGTCGACAACTGGCTGCGCGAGTACAAGCCGACCGTCATCCTCTACTTCTCCGGTTCCAAGGACTCCGCCTACCAGGTCAACATGTGGCTGGAGACCATGGGCCGGCTGAGCGGCCGCCCGATGATCGTGCTCCGTGAGCGGGCCATCGTCCCGCAGCTCGCCGGCACGTCCGTCCCGGTCCTCTGCGTCCCCGGTGGCGTGCACCTGATGAACATGGACCTCTCGACGGTGCGGGTCGCGCTCTACGCGGCCAACGTCGGCAAGAACATCCACATGCTGCGCGTGCCGACCATGAAGCACGTCTTCATCGGGCACGGCGACAGCGACAAGCTGGCCAGCGTCAACCCGTACAGCAAGGCGTACGACGAGGTCTGGACGGCGGGCCGGGCCGGCCGCGACCGTTACGCGCTGGCCGACGTCGGCGTCCGTGACGAGGACATCGTGGAGGTGGGACGGCCGCAGCTGGCCTCCATCACCTCCTGGACCGGAACGCCGAAGAACCCCGTCCCGACCGTGCTGTACGCGCCCACCTGGGAGGGCTGGGACGACAACCCGGGCAACACCTCGCTGCTGCTCGCCGGTGAGAACATCGTCCGCCGGCTGCTGGAGTCCGAGAAGCCCGTCCGGGTGCTCTACAAGCCGCACCCGTTCACCGGCACCCGCAGCCGCAAGGCGGCCGCCGCCCACCTGCGGATCACCGCGATGATCGAGGACGCGGCCGCCCGCCGCGCCACCGACCCGCGCTGGGCCGAGCAGAGCGCGGCGCTCCGGGGTGAGCAGGCCGAGGCCGGCGCCGAGCTGGCCCGTATCGAGGCGAGGCTGACCGAGCTGGCCGGCGGTACCGGTGAGACGGCCCGCGACGAGGCCGAGCTCTCGCGCAACTCGCTGGCCGACCCGGCGCGCGAGGCCGAGACCGCGAAGCTGCGGGACGACTGGAACACCGCCTACTGGCGCTCCCGGGGCTGGTGGCAGCACCAGGTCATCTCCGGATCGACCATGCGCCTGTACGACTGCTTCAACGAGTCGGACGCCATGGTGTCGGACATCTCCAGCGTGGTCTCCGACTTCATCGCCAGCGGCAAGCCGTACGCGGTGACCGACTCGGCCGAGCTGGGCGAGGAGGAGTTCAAGCGCCAGAACACGGCCGTCCGGGCCGCGGTGATCCTCTCCAACGACGCGAGCGAGCTGGACCGGCTGCTCGCGGCCGTGTCCGACCCCGCCGCGGACGACCGGGCCGAGGGCCGGCGCGAGCTGAAGGAGTACCTCCTCGGGCCCGACGAGCCGACCTCGCTCGTCCAGTTCGACCGTGCCGTCCAGGCGCTGGCCGCCCGGGCGGAGACGCGCAATCTCGGGGTGGCTCATCTCAGCGAACACGTGAATGGCTGAATCTCGCCAGAGATGACCGAAAAGTAGTGCACGATGGCCCGTTCTCCCCTCTTGGGGGGCGAGAACGGGCCATCGTGACGCACATCACTTTTCGCACTTGAGGGGCGCGCACAACCAATGCTGTGCGTCCGCTGTCATCTCTATTCGTGAACGACACTCGAATTCCAGACGTCAGCGTGATCATCGGCGCTTACGAAGCCATGCCCTACCTCATCCGCTGCCTCCAGTCCGTGGAGGCGCAGACCCTGCCCGCCGACCGCTTCGAGCTCATCGCGGTCGACGACGGGTCGAAGGACGGCACCGGCGCGTACCTGGACGAGTTCGCCGCACGTACCGCCGTCCCCACCACCGTGATCCACCAGGCGAACTCCGGCGGCCCGAGCGGACCGCGCAACGTGGGCCTCGCCCGCGCGCGCGGCCGGTACGTCTTCTTCCTCGACGCCGACGACTTCCTCGGCTTCGAGGCGCTGGAACGCATGGTCGCCATCGCCGACAAGGCCGGCACCGACGTGGTGCTCGGCAAGATGGTGGGCGTCAACCGGGGCGCCGCCGGGTCCATGTGGGGACGCCACGACGAAGAGCGCGTCGACATCTTCGACTCCCGCGTCATCTACACCCTCAGCGCCCAGAAGCTCTTCCGCCGCGAGCTGCTGACCCGCCACGGGATCACCTTCGACGAGAAGATGCGCAACGGCGAGGACGCCCTCTTCACCATGGAGGCCTACCTCCGGGGCGCCGGTGTCTCCGTCGTCTCCGAGTACGTCTGCTACTACCTGGTGGGCCGTGACGACGGCCTGCACGTCACCCGCAGCGGCAGCTACGAGCCCCGGTTCGAGGCGCTGCAGGCGCTGGTCGAACTCATCGCCGAACTGGTGCCCGAGGGGCCGAAGCGTGACTTCCTGATGGCCCGTCCGTTCACCGTGGGGCTCATCCAGCAGTTCGGCCCGGCCGTGGTCAAGGAGAGCGAGGAGGTCCGTGCCCACAAGCTGGAGCTGGCCGCCCCGATCACCAAGTACTGGACCCCGGGCGTCGCGAAGCTGATCAAGGTGAACGAACGCCTCCGGCTCGAATGCGTCGCCCGCGGCCGCCTGGACCTCCTCGCCGACATCCACCGGTACATCGCCGCCCGGCACACCCCGAAGGTCGTCCGGGCCGACGAGGGGGAGGCCGCGTACCTCGTCTACCCGCACTTCCGGAAGCCCGAGGCGGGCCTTCCCGACTCGGCGTTCGAGATGACGGTGCCGGAGTGGTCCCCGGGCAAGCGGCTGCAGGCGCCCCCTCGGCCGAAGCCGGGCCAGCCCAAGCCCACGCCGACCCTGGCCCGCAGGGTGGTTCGCCGGGTTCGTCGTGACATGAAGCGGTGGAAGTCCTCGGTCTGACCCGACGGCCCGGAGCGGGCGGCCGGGACCGGGATGGTGGCAGAGTTACTCGTCGGGAAACCTCGCGGGAACTCGAAGTAATATCCCATGGAATGAAAGCGGCCTCGGGAACGCCTGCCATCCGGCTTCCGGCCACCGACCACGCAGCTTGGGGACACCACACGTGAAGGCACTCGTACTCTCCGGTGGGGCGGGCACCCGCCTGCGCCCGATCACCCACACGTCCGCGAAGCAATTGGTACCGGTCGCCAACAAGCCGGTTCTCTTCTACGGGCTCGAAGCGATCGCCGACGCCGGTATCACCGAGGTCGGCATCATCGTGGGCGACACCGCCGCCGAGATCCGCGAAGCGGTCGGCGACGGCTCCGCGCTCGGCATCGAGGTCACCTACATTCCCCAGGACCAGCCGCTCGGCCTGGCGCACGCGGTGCTCATCGCGCGCGACTTCCTGGGCGACGACGACTTCGTGATGTACCTCGGCGACAACTTCATCGTGGGCGGCATCACCGGCCTCGTCGAGGGCTTCCGCGGAGACCGTCCCGACGCGCAGATCCTGCTGACCCGGGTGCCCAACCCGACCTCCTTCGGCGTCGCGGAGCTGGACGCCGAAGGCCGCGTCGTCGCGCTGGAGGAGAAGCCGAAGGAGCCCAAGAGCGACCTCGCCCTCGTCGGCGTCTACCTCTTCACCCCGGCGATCCACGAGGCCGTCCGCTCGATCGAGCCGTCCTGGCGCGGCGAGCTGGAGATCACCCACGCCATCCAGTGGCTGATCGACCAGCAGCGCAACGTCCGCTCCACCACCATCTCCGGCTACTGGAAGGACACCGGCAACGTCACCGACATGCTGGAGGTCAACCGGTCCGTCCTGGAGACCGTCGAGCCGGCCACGGACGGCGCGGAGGTGGACGAGCACAGCGAGATCATCGGCCGCGTGCGGATCGAGCCCGGCGCGAAGGTCACCGGCAGCCGCATCGTCGGTCCCGCGATCATCGGAGCCGGTTCGGTCATCAGCGACGCTTACGTCGGTCCCTTCACCTCGGTCTCCGAGGGCTGCCGGATCGAGGACAGCGAGATCGAGTACTCCATCGTGCTCCGGGGAGCCTCCATCACCGGTGTCCGCCGCGTGGAGGCGTCGCTCATCGGCCGCGACGTCGAGGTCACCCCGGCGCCCCGCAACCCGTCCGCCCACCGACTCGTCCTCGGCGACCACAGCAAGGTGCAGATCTCCTCATGACGACCAACATCCTGGTGACCGGCGGAGCCGGCTTCATCGGCTCGCACTACGTCCGCACCGTCCTCGGCCCCCAGGGCCCCGGCGACATCACCGTCACGGTGCTGGACAAGCTCACCTACGCGGGCAACCCCGCCAACCTCGACGAGGTCCGCGACCACCCGGGCTTCTCCTTCGTCCAGGGCGACATCTGCGACGCCGAACTCGTCGGCAAGCTCATGGCCGACCACGACCAGGTGGTGCACTTCGCCGCCGAGTCGCACGTGGACCGCTCCATCGACGGGGGCGCCGAGTTCGTCCGTACGAACGTCGTGGGCACCCACACCCTGATCCACGCCGCGCACCTGGCCGGGATCAAGACCTTCGTGCACATCTCCACCGACGAGGTCTACGGCTCGATCGACGAGGGCTCCTGGCCCGAGACGCACCCGCTGGAGCCCAACTCGCCGTACTCCTCGGCGAAGGCGTCCAGCGACCTCATCGCGCTCTCGTACCACCGCACCCACGGCCTCGACGTGCGGGTGACCCGCTGCTCCAACAACTACGGGCACCACCACTTCCCCGAGAAGGTCATCCCGCTCTTCGTCACCAACCTGCTCGACGGCAAGACCGTCCCGCTCTACGGCGACGGCGCCAACGTCCGCGACTGGCTGCACATCGACGACCACGTCCAGGGCATCGAGCTGGTCCGCACGAAGGGCCGCGCCGGCGAGGTCTACAACATCGGCGGCGGCACCGAGCTCTCCAACAAGGAGCTCACCGGCCTGCTGCTGGAAGCCTGCGGCGCCGACTGGGAGACCAGCGTCACCTACGTCGAGGACCGCAAGGGCCACGACCGCCGCTACTCCGTGGACTGCACCAAGATCCGCGAGGAGCTCGGCTACGTCCCGCGCAAGGACTTCAAGCAGGGCCTCGCGGAGACCGTGCAGTGGTACCGCGACAACCGCGCCTGGTGGGAGCCGCTGAAGGACCGGGCCGCCCTGTGAGCCCCGTCTGGCTGGTGACCGGAGCCGGCGGAATGCTGGGCCGGGACGTCCTGGCGAAGCTGGCCGCGGAGGGCATCGACGCCGTCGCCGCCGACCGCGCGGCGCTCGACGTCGCCGACCCGGCCGCCGTGCGCGCCGCCTTCGCGGAGCACCGCCCCGCCGTCGTGGTCAACTGCGCCGCCTGGACCGCCGTGGACGACGCGGAGAGCCAGGAGGAGGCCGCGCTGCGCGTCAACGGCACGGGCCCCGAGGTTCTCGCCGAGGCGTGCCGCGAGCACGGCGCCGTGCTGCTCCAGGTCTCCACGGACTACGTCTTCGCCGGCGACGCCGACAAGCCGTACGCCGAGGACGCCCCGACGGCCCCGCGCAGCGCCTACGGGCGGACCAAGCTGGCCGGTGAGCGCGCGGTGCTGGAGATCCTCCCGCAGACCGGCTACGTGGTCCGTACGGCCTGGCTGTACGGAGCGGGCGGCGGCAACTTCGTCCGCACGATGATCAAGCTGGAAGGCATCAAGGAGACCCTGGACGTCGTCGACGACCAGCGGGGACAGCCGACCTGGACAGCCGACCTGGCGGACCGTCTGGTCGCCCTCGGCCGGGCCGCCCTCGCGGGCGACGCCCCGGCGGGTGTCTACCACGGCACCAGCGGCGGCGAGACGACCTGGTTCGGCTTCACCCGGGAGATCTTCCGGCTGCTGGGCGCGGACCCCGAGCGGGTCCGTCCGACCACCAGCGAGGCCTTCGTCCGGCCCGCTCCCCGCCCGGCGTACAGCGTGCTCGGCCACGACCGCTGGTCCGCCGCCGGGATCGCGCCGGTCCGCGACTGGCACGAGGCACTGGCGGAGGCGTTCGACGCCCTCGTCGCCGCCGAGCGCGGCTGACCGCCCGACGCGCCGTCACCACGGCCGGACCCCCGCCCACCCCGGCGGAGGTCCGGCCGTCGGCGTTCCCGCCCGGCCCGGCCCGGCCCGTTCCGGCCGACGCCGGGGAATGCCGAACGCCCGGAAACGCCGCATGCCCAGGAACGCCGAACGCCCGGCCGGTGACCCCGGCCGGGCGTTCGCGTACGGGCTGTCGCCGGGTCAGCCCCGGGCGCGCAGCTGCTCGTAGTAGGCCTGGCAGTCCTCGTAGGAGGGCAGCAGACCCTGTGCCTCGGCCTCGGCCAGCGTGGGGGCGGCGGCGTCCTTGTCGGAGAGCAGCGGGGTGATGCCCTCGGGCCACTCGATGCCCAGTTCCGGGTCGAGCGGGTTGATCCCGTGCTCGCGGCCGGGGGCGTACCCCTCGGAGCAGAGGTAGACCACGGTGGCGTCGTCGGTCAGCGCCATGAAGGCGTGCCCGAGGCCCTCGGAGAGGTACACCGCGTGGTGGTCCACGTCGTCGAGGCGGACGGCCTCCCACTGCTTGTACGTGGGGGAGCCGACCCGGATGTCCACGATCACGTCCAGCACCGCGCCGCGCACGCACTTGACGTACTTGGCCTGGCTCGGCGGGACGTCGGCGAAGTGGATGCCCCGCAGGGTGCCCCGGCTCGACACCGAGCAGTTGGCCTGGGCGAGCTGGAGCCCGTGGCCGGCCGCCTCGGTGAAGTCGGCTGCCTTGAACCACTCGTGGAAGCTACCCCGGCTGTCGGGGAAGACCTTGGGCTCCTGGACCCAGGCTCCGGCGATGTCGAGCTGCCGCATCTGATTCACGTTCCTGTTCTTTTCGCTTCTCGTGTACTTCTGGTTCTCCGGCCGGGCTGTGCCCCGGCCGTCCGGTACCGGACGGCCGACGGGTCAGCCGGCCACCTTCGCGGCGAGCCCGCGCGCCTTCTTGCGGGCCTTCGCGGGCAGCCGGCGGACGATCGGCCCGCCCACGCTCCGCAGCGCGCTGCGCACGGTCGCCTTGCGGCGGGCGGAGGCCATCGCGCTCAGCATGGCGGGGCTCACCTCGGGCAGGTCCGACACGAGGACGATCTTCCCGCCCCGCTCCACCCGTACGTCGGCGAGGGGCACGGCGGCGCTCTTGGCGCCGTCCAGCCGGACCGAGAGCTTCCACTCGCCCGGCGGCACGTCCGCGGCCTTGGCGGGCACCGACACGTGGGCACGGCCCTGGACGGGGCGCAGCGTCGTCGGGAACAGCCGGTCGGTGCCGCCGGCGGCGGTCAGCACCAGTTCGGCCTTGGAGGCCGCCGTGGCGGTCGTGGTGACGATGTCCAGGCGCAGTTCCGTCCTGCTGCCGGGGGTGCGCAGGACCGGGCGGCCCTCCAGGTACACGGCCAGCTTCTTGGCGCGGCGGGCGACGTCCAGGGTGAGGTTGCCGTGCGGGTCGGTGAAGTACGGGATGACCGCGCGGGCGGGCGAACCCAGCGAGGCGGGCAGGCAGTCCGCGTCGACCCCGGGGGCACGGTCGGCGCCGAGCCGGGCCTTGCGGACCACGCCGAGGCCGCGCAGTGGCACCCAGATGTCCCAGAAGCCGCGCGAGACGCGCCCGCGGCTCTTGACGCCCTCCGAGGTGACGTGGCCGTGGCCGGTCAGCACGACCTCGAAGACGCCGTCGGAGACCTCCTTGACCTCCGAGGTGAACTTGGCTGGGCAGGGCCACTCGACGGCGGTCTCGCGGTTGCGCAGCGAGATCTCGGCCATGTAGCCGTCGAGGTCGTCCTCGACGTCCAGCAGCTCTCCGGCCGGCAGCAGGCCCGCCGTGAGGTCGGGGTGCAGGTGGAGGCGGCCGTCGCGGCGCACCAGGGTCACCGGCGCCTGGTCGTCGCCGTGCACGAGGCGGCCGGTGATGTCGAGCCGGATGCGGCCGTCCGGCTGCCACTCGAACTTCTCCAGGCGGGCGGCCGCCTTGATGGAGCCGGCGAGCCGGGCGATGCGGAGCAGGCCCTCGCGGTCGTCGTTGCGCAGCAGGGTGGAGCGGAGCCGCTGGATCGGGCCGAGCCCGTCGTGCACGCCGTCGTGCATGAAGTCGCGTGCCAGGGGCTGGACGGCGTCGATCATCTCGTCGCGGTAGTCCGGCGCGTACTTCTGCACGGCGGGTTCACTGAGGCGCGACAACATCTCCACACGGTAGAACCGGCGCAGCAGAAGGTCGCGGAATTCGCCCGGCTCGGTGTTCTCCACGACGACGTCGAGAACCTCGCGGAGGTTTCCGTAATAGCCCGAGGGGATGAGCTTCGCGGAGCCGGCGTTCTGGCCGTCGTCGCGCCGCGAGTAGTAATAGCAGGTGTAGTTCCCGAGAATGGAGACGACCTTCGCCGGGAAGTACGCCTGCATCATGTAGAGCTGGTCCTCAAGGCGGCGCTTGCCCTCGGGATAGGCGATCGAGTTCTCGCGGAGGAATTCCGTCCGGAACATCTTGTGCGGCGTCAGGGAGTCGTAGAGCGGCGCGTCGCGCAGCGTGCACTTTTCCCGGTTGACCTTGAAGACGCCGTGCGGGACACCGCGGAAGTTGCTGGCCACCTTGCCGATGACGATGTCGGAGCCGTTGCGGTGCCCCATGTTGTAGAGACGCAGCAGAGCCTCGGAGGCCAGGTAGTCGTCCTGGTCGAGGAACTGAACGTATTCGCCCTTGGCCTCCGCCACGCCGATATTGCGAGGCTTGCCCGGCCACCCCGAATTGGGGATGGTGATCACACGGAAGTGCGGGTGCTCGGTGGCGAGTTTTTCGAGCCGCTCGCGTGTGTCATCGGTCGAGCCGTCATTGACGAACAGCACTTCGAATTCGCTCGCGGGCAGGGTCTGACGCAGCAACGAGTCGATGGCGGGATCGATGTACTTTCCCGGGTTGTACACCGGAATGATGACGCTGACTTTGACTGACACAACTGTGTCCCATCTCTTGTGGGAACCCTGAACGCGAAGGCGGTGTCGGGATCGGAGACCGATTGAGGGCGAGGGTCGCCGCCCGGAAGCACCATAGCGGTTGTGGCGCATCGAACAGTTCGGTCCGGGCGTGATGTCATGTACGGTGCACCAGAGGTATGGGGCCGAGCAGGCCCTCCTGCGCGGCCAAGTGGTGTACGCAACAACGGCCTTGCGCTCTTGCGGCGTTGCTCTCGCACATGCCTCGCGTGCCGGTCGGGAAGCCGGTTCGCCGCTTCTTCGGTTAGAGGTGCCGTCATCACACTTACGCGTAATGCCGTCGGCCGGATCAGATGGTCCCACGGGTCGGTCGCCGACTGCTTCAAAGGCCGGAACAACAGTCTCGGATTCATCCGGCTGTGTCTGGCCTCCGCGGTCGTCGTCTCGCATGCCAGCGTGCTGGGATTCGGGGACAAGGAGTTCGGCCACTGGTTCAGCCACGGGCAGACCGACCTCGGCAAGCTCTCCGTCTACGGCTTCTTCGTCCTGTCGGGGATTCTCGTGACCCGGAGCGGCAACCGGCTCCCGCTGGGCCGCTACCTCTGGCACCGCGCCCTGCGCCTGCTGCCCGGCCTCTGGGTCTGCCTCGCGGTGACCGCCTTCGTCGTCGCCCCCTTCCTCTACTGGCGCCAGCAGGGAAGTCTGGACGGTTTCTGGGGCCACGACAGGGGGCCGCTCGACTACATGGAGTCGAACTGGGCCATCGCACCCCGCCAGAACGACGTCTCCGGGGTCATCGCCCACTCCGCCGGTTCCGGCCTGGCGCACAGCCCCAGCATCGACGCCGCGCTCTGGTCGCTGCGCTACGAGGTGCTCTGCTACTTCGCCGTCGCCCTGCTCGCCCTGACCGGCGTGCTCGCCCGCGCCCGCCGCGTCGTGCTCCTGGTGGCCGTGGTCCTCGGCTTCTTCGTGATCAACCCGGCCCTGGCCACCCCGCACTGGGCGGGATTCTCCGACTCGTCGTACGCCACGAGCTTCGAGATCTTCCCCGTGATGGGCAAGTTCGATCCGGACATCCTCATCTATCTCGGTTTCGCGTTCGCCATCGGTGCCGTGATCGAGATGTACCGGGAGCGCATCCCGGTCAGCGACCCGCTGGGTGTCCTCTCGGTCGTCCTGCTCCTCGGCAGCATCCACTACGGGTACCTCTTCGTCGTCGGCATCCCCGCCTTCGCCTACCTGCTCCTCTGGCTCGCGATCCGGCTCCCCGGGCCGTTCCGCCGCATCGGGGCCCGCAACGACCTCTCGTACGGTGTCTACATCTACGGATTCGCCGTCCAGCAGTCGCTGACCGCCGTCGGCTTCGCGCGCTGGGGATTCTGGCCCTACCTCGCGATGTCGCTCGGCGGCACTCTGGCGGTCGCGGCGCTCTCGTGGCACCTGATAGAGAAGCCCGCGATGCGGCTCAAGGACATCGGCCGCAAGCCGGCCGCCCGCACCGCCCCCGTGGCCGCCCAGCCCGCTCCTCCCGGGGAGACGGAGGACGCGGCCGCCGAGTCCGGCCAGGACCGGGCGCTCGCGGACAGCGGCAGCCGCACGGGCGGCTGACGCCCCGCACGCACCCACCGGAACGCCCCGGCCACCGCGGACGCCGTCGACCGACCGACAGCGCCCGCCGCGGCCGGGGCGTTCCCGTGCGCCGCGCCGCCCGCCCGCGGCCCCGGGACCGCCGTTACCACTCCGTGTCCAGGAGGCGGAACAACGGTGCGTACGGTGCCCGGACTGGCATACATTCGCCCCTGTGACATCGGTAGCGGAGACAGTGGCAAGACAACAGGTGACCGAGGCCCGCAGGATCGTCGTCAAGGTGGGCTCCTCCTCGCTCACCACCGCGGTGGGCGGACTCGACGCCGACCGGGTCGACGCGCTCGTGGACGTCCTCGCCAAGGTCCGCAGCGGCGGCGAGCGGGAGATCGTCCTCGTCTCCAGCGGCGCCATCGCCGCCGGGCTCGCCCCGCTGGGCCTGCACCGCAGACCGAAGGACCTCGCCCGCCAGCAGGCGGCGGCCAGCGTCGGCCAGGGGCTGCTGGTGGCCCGCTACACGGCCTCCTTCGCCCGCTACGGCGTACGCGTCGGCCAAGTCCTGCTGACGACCGACGACACCAGCCGCCGCGCCCACTACCGCAACGCCTACCGGACCCTCGACCAGCTCCTGGAGATGGGCGCCCTGCCCGTCGTCAACGAGAACGACACCGTCGCCACCGACGAGATCCGCTTCGGCGACAACGACCGCCTGGCCGCCCTCGTCGCCCACCTCGTCCACGCCGACCTGCTCGTCCTCCTCTCCGACGTGGACGGGGTGTACGACGGCGACCCCAGCACGCCCGGCACCTCGCGGATCGCCGAGATCACCGGCCCGCAGGACCTGGCCGGCGTCACGATCGGCAGCGCGGGCAAGGCCGGCGTCGGCACCGGTGGCATGGTCACCAAGGTGGAGGCGGCCCGGATCGCCACCGCCGCCGGCATCCCGGTCGTCCTCACCTCCGCCTGGCACGCCGCCGACGCCCTCGCCGGACGGGACACCGGGACCTGGTTCCACCCCACCGGCCGCCGCTCCGCCGACCGCCTGCTCTGGCTCGCCCACGCCTCCGCCCCGCAGGGCGCGCTCCTCCTCGACGAGGGGGCCGTACGAGCCGTCGTCGAACGCCGCACCTCGCTGCTGCCCGCGGGCATCTCGGGCGTGGACGGCGACTTCACCGCCGGAGACCCGGTCGAACTCCGCGACCCCGAAGGACGGGCGGTCGCCCGCGGCCTCGTCAACTTCGACGCCAGGGAAATCCCCCAGCTGCTCGGCCGCTCCACCCACGACCTGGCCCGCGAACTCGGACCCGCCTACGAACGCGAGGTCGTACACAGGGACGACCTCGTCGTTCTCATGCCCCCCTCCACGCCCCGAATCGGCTGAAACTCCGCACTCCTGACGGAGACCTTCACCAAAACCGCCCCACGCCCGCCCTCGGGCTGGTCAACTTTGTAGCGGGGGTACGCAGGGGAACAGCACAGCAACACATCCACAGGAGGCCGCCGGTGAGACGAGCGCGCCCGGGGGCGCCGCCCCGAGGAACGGGCACCCGCGCACTGACCAGCGTGGGAGCGGGAACCGGCTTCGACCGGAGTCCGCCCGCCGACCGCACGTCCGACCGGGCCGAGGACCGCACCACCGGCCACGACCCGGTAGCCGCGAAGGGGGAAGCCACACAGTCCCGGCTGTGGCACATCACGCTCTGCGTGTCCGGGGCCGAGACACCGCTGGGGGAGATCAGACGCGGCCTGGAACAACTCGCCCACGACCACCCCTTCCTGCTGACCAGCCGGTACGCGAACGACCACGCGGAGATCCGGTACTGGGAAGAGGCCCGTGACCTGCACGACGCGGCGGCCGTCGCCCTGAGGCTCTGGGGCGAGCACCGCTCCACCGCCCAGCTGCCGCCGTGGGAGATCGTCGGCCTCGAAGTCATCGACCGGGAGACCTACCACCAGCGCGTCGCCGAGGGATACGGCCCGCCGCCCGCCGCACCCGTCGGCGTGCACCCCTACTGACCCCGGCGGCGGGAGCGCGCGTCCGGCCCGCTCCCGCCCCGGGCGGTCTCCGGCGTCCCGCATCATCGAACCGGTTGCCGCGCCGGGCGGTCTCCGGGCGTCCCGCATCACGGAACCGGCTGCCGCGCCCTGGCGGTCTTTGGGCGTCTCGCATCACGAAATACGGGCCGGACGAGCACAGGCCGCGCACTACCCTGCGGGCATGACCACGCTCACCCCGTACGACAACATGTCCCCGGTCGCGCAGGCCGCCTACCGGGCGCGCGCCGCAGCCGCCGACATCGCGCCGCTCCCGCGCGCCGCCAAGGACGACGCACTGCTCGCCGTGGCCGACGCGCTGGAGGTGCGCGCGGGCGAAATCATCGAGGCCAACGCCGAGGACGTCGACCGCGCCCGGGCCGCGGGTACCGCCGAATCGGTCGTCGACCGGCTCACGTTGACGTCCGAGCGCATCCGCGCCATCGCCGCCGACGTACGCCAGGTCGCCTCCCTGCCCGACCCGGTCGGCGAGGTCGTGCGCGGCTCCACCCTCCCCAACGGCATCGACCTGCGCCAGGTCCGGGTGCCGCTCGGCGTGGTCGGCATCATCTACGAGGCCCGCCCCAACGTCACCGTCGACGCCGCGGTCCTCTGC
This sequence comes from Streptomyces sp. NPDC001493, assembly GCF_053597235.1. Lineage (NCBI taxonomy): Bacteria > Bacillati > Actinomycetota > Actinomycetes > Kitasatosporales > Streptomycetaceae > Streptomyces > Streptomyces sp. NPDC001493. The sequence continues at coordinate 216,964 of NZ_JBSFHV010000004.1, read as the reverse complement.
CTCAAGTCCGGCAACGCCGTACTGCTGCGCGGCTCTTCGTCCGCGTACGCCTCCAACACCGCCCTCGTGCGCGTGCTGCGCGACGCGGTCGGCGGCGCCGGGCTCCCGGCCGACGCGGTGCAGCTGGTCCCCGGCGAGACCCACGACTCCGTCCGCGAACTCATGCGGGCCCGGGGCCTGGTGGACGTCCTCATCCCGCGCGGTGGCGCCGGGCTCATCCGCCGGGTCGTGGAGGAGTCCACCGTCCCCGTCATCGAGACCGGCACCGGCAACTGCCACGTGTACGTCGACGCGCACACCGACCTGGCCATGGCCGTCGACATCCTGGTCAACTCCAAGGCGCAGCGCCCCAGCGTCTGCAACTCCGCCGAGACGCTCCTCGTCCACCGGGACGTCGCCGACCAGTTCCTGCCGCTGGCGCTGGACGCGCTGGCCGAGGCCGGAGTCACCGTGCACGGCGACGAGCGCGTCCTGACGTACGCCGAGGGGTCCAAGGCGACCGTCGTGCCGGCCACCCCGGAGGACTGGGAGACGGAGTACCTCTCCTACGACATCGCCGCCGCCGTGGTGGACTCGCTGGACGCCGCCGTGGCGCACATCCGGCTCTGGTCCTCCGGCCACACCGAGGCGATCGTCACCACCTCCCAGGCCGCCGCACGCCGGTTCACCCAGCTGGTCGACGCGACGACGGTCGCCGTCAACGCCTCGACCCGCTTCACCGACGGCGGCCAGTTCGGATTCGGCGCGGAGATCGGCATCTCCACGCAGAAGCTGCACGCCCGGGGCCCGATGGGGCTGCCGGAGCTGACCTCCACGAAGTACATCGTCACCGGCGACGGTCACACCCGGTAGCCGGGCCGGACCTGCCGGGGAGACTTCTCCGTCGCCCGGTCGGGGAGACTTCTCCGTCTCCCTGACCGGACCGCCCCTCCACGGCTACGCTGATTCCGTGGACGACGCGGGGGGCAGGCCGTTCCCGGACGGCTCGGAGCCCGACGACGACCGCGGGGGCGCGGACGAGGACTTCGCCACCGTGGTCTTCGACGAGGACTTCGTACGGGCCGCGAGAATCCACGAGCCCACCGCGGTGGAGCGGCTGGTCGCCGCCGCCGAGGCACGCGCCGAGGCCGAGGCCACCCGGTCGCGTTCGGCGGGCGCCGCCCGCGACGGCGACCCGTACGACCACTACGGCCCCGGATACGCGGGCGGGCGCGGCGGTGCGCTCGACCCCGACGACCTCGACTACGACCCCGGCCACGGCATCGGCAGGGGCCCGTACGGCCCCCACGGCGGCTCGCTGCGCCCCTACCGGGGCTCCGCGCGCTGGCACCGGCCGGTCGCCTGGCTCCTGGCGCTGGTGATGGGGATCGGGATGGTCGCGCTCGCCTTCAGCGCCGTCTACCGCGGCGCCTCGGCCGACAGCCAGGACCACGTCCCGCCCGCCACCAGCGGCGTGGACACCACCGCGGACCCGGCCGGCCCGGCGGACCTGCCGCCGTCCGCGCCGGTGGGCCGTCACGCCCCGGCCGCTGCCGTCCCGCACACGCCCTGAGCGTGCCCCCGACCGTGGTTCCCGCGCCCGGAGCGCGTGCCGTGTCACCCGTCCGGCCGTGTCGCCCCGTAGCGCCCAGTCGTGCGAACTGTGCGGTTGGCCCCGGCGACCGCGTTTACGCGAGGGGCATTCGACCTACTCTCACTGTGTGACCCCTCTTCCGGAGGGGGCTTCTCGCTGCCCTCGGCCGCCTGGCCGGGCAGACCGTTGCGCACCGACCTCGGCCGGTGGTGTGGAGATCGGGAGAAGTCATGGCAGGCCGCGGAGATCCACCGGAAGAGCAGCCCGAGAGCCACGCCGACGGTGAGGACGAATACCGCTCGCTCGTCTTCGACGAGTCTTTCGTCCGGGCTGCCCGACTCCAGGAGTTCTCCGCCCAGGAACGCATGGGCGAGCACGCCCGCGCCGTCCGCTCCCTGCCCCGGCGCTCCTCGCGCAAGAGCCCCGGCCTCGCCACCACGATGGTGGTGCTCGTCGCGCTCGCCTTCGCCACCGCCGTGTACATCGGCTTCCGCCAGCCGCTGCCCGCCCCCGTGCCCGGTCGCGCGGAACCGCTCCAGGCCACCGTCGTACCGCTCGCCCCGCGCGGAGCCGTACCGGGAGGGACTCCCGGCTCGCTCATCGAGCACGGCCCGGCCGCGCACTTCCGCGTCGGAGCGGCCGGGATCAACCTGCCGGTGGTCCGGCGGACCGACAACTTCTCCGTCAGCCAGGTCATGGCCGCCCTGGCCACCGCCAAGGACTTCCTGGTGGAGTCATCGCTCGACCCCGACGTCCTCGGCGGCCGGGAGACCGGGACGGTCAAGGCCCTGCTCGACCCGGACCAGGCCGCCGAGTTCGACCTGAGCATGGAAGGCCCGGCCGGGGACGGCAGGCATCCGGCGGCCGGCTGGCTGGTGCGCTTCGACCCGGCCCACGCCGAACTCGCCGACCCCGCGATCCGGGTCTTCGGGACCCTCGCCTACTCCGAGACGGACGCGAGCCGGCTGGAGGTGGTCGCGGACCACACCTTCACCTACGCCGTGCGCCCGGCCGTCAACGGTCCCCAGCAGGTGGACGGCGCCTCCCTGTTCACCGTGCACCGGCTGCTGCACTTCCGCTTCGACCGGGACGACCTGAGGCTGCACCGGCTGGAACTGCGCACCGCGTACGTACAGGCGGGACCCGAGTCCTGTTCCTCAGGGGCCTCCCCGGCGCTGCGCCCGCTGCTCGCCGGGGAGCGCGCCGACCCCGCCGGGCCCGGGGGCACCGATCCGTACGCGACCGGGACCCCCGCGGGCGGGCTCTGCGGAACGCTGGAGATCAGCCCGCCGCTCGGCCAGGCTCCGCCGGCCCTCCTGGCCCCGGTGTACCCGAGCCCGGGACTCACGTAGCGCCGGGCCGAGCCCGGGGCTCACCAGGGCCGGGGACCTGGGCGGCCTACTCCGGACCTGCGGCCGGGTCCGGTGCGCCGCCGCGGGCGCCGCCGGTGAACCGGTCCCGGAGCTTGCCGCCCAGGTCCCCGGCACCGCCCGCGACGTCGCCGACGAGCTTCATCAGCGGGTCCTTGCTGGTGCGGACCGTGTCGGCGTAGTGCGCGGCGGACTCGCGGAAGGAGTCCGTCACCGAGGTGTCCTTGTCCTCCTCGCGGCGCGGGTAGTGGCCGTCCATGATGCGCTGGTAGTCCCGGGTCTCCGCCCAGCTCTTCAGCTCGGCCGCCCGCACGGTGGTGAAGGGATGGGAACGGGGCAGCACATTGAGGATCTTCAGCACGGAGTCGCGCAGATCGCCCGCCTTCTCGTACTCCTCGGCCTGGGCGAGGAACGCGTCGACGTTCATCTCATGGAGGTGATTGCCGCCGGCTATCTTCATCAGGCCGCGCATGGAGGCCCGGAGGTCCTGGCCCACCAGCAGCCCGGCCCGGTCGGCCGAGAGCTCCGACTTGCGGAACCACTCGCGCAGCGCCGTCACGATGGCCAGCACCGCGACATTGCCCAGCGGTATCCAGGCCACCTTCACCGCGAGGCCCGTCAGGAAGAGCAGCACCGTGCGGTAGACGGAGTGGCCGGAGAGGGCGTGCCCCACCTCGTGGCCCACGACGGCCCGCATCTCCTCCTCGTCCAGCAGCTCCACCAGACCGGTGGTGACCACGATGATCGGCTCGTCGAGTCCGATGCACATCGCGTTGGGCTGGGGGTTCTGCGTGACGTACATCGCCGGAACCTTCTCCAGGTCCAGGATGTAGCAGGCGTCACGCAGCATGGTGTGCAGATGGGTGAACTGCTCCTCGCCCACCCGCACCGAGTCGGAGAGGTAGAGAAGCCGCAGGCTCCGCTCGGGCAGCAGGCCGCTGAGTGCCTTGAAAACAGTGTCGAACCCGGACAGTTTGCGCAGCGCCACCAGTGCCGAGCGGTCCGTCGGGTGCTCGTACGCCCGGGAGGAGATTCCCGGGAACCGCCTGCGCCGCCTGCTGGGTTCGTTCGTACGGGTGTCGCCGGTCATCTGATCCCCCTGGTCGCTGCGGGACGCCGCCCGTCCCCCTGACACCGGTCAGCCTAGGTGCTGGCGCTACGGTGTGCGGGGGGCTGTGGACAACCAAGAGGAGCACCCGGAATGCCGCACACCGTCGCACTGCTTGCCGCTGCCGCGGACGACCAGGGACCGGGCAACACGGTCCGCATCGTGCTGCTCGTCTCGCTCGTCGGAGCGGCCCTGATGGCCTGGCTGCTGCTGCGTGGCTACCGCAACAACGACTCCAACGACTGAGTCGCCGTGAGCGTGCCCGACGGACCCGCATACGATGTGCCCGACGTCTTCCTTCCGACTCCCGATCGATAGGTCCTGCCGAAGATGAGCCTCACGAGCACCGCCCACCAGCTGGTCCTTCTCGCCTCCGAGGGCGGCGAAGGCGGCAACCACGAAAGCCTCAACCCGTACGTGACCGGCGGCGGCGCCTTCATCGCCCTGCTGCTCCTGCTCTTCGTCACCACCCGTTTCAACCGCGACCGCTGAGCGGTGACGCCGTGCCAGTAGGGTCTGCACGCATGGGAGAGCAGGAAGTGCCTACCGGCCGCGGCAAGCGCCGAATCGGCGTCATGGGCGGGACGTTCGACCCGATCCATCATGGACACCTGGTGGCGGCCAGTGAAGTGGCCGCCCAGTTCCACCTGGACGAGGTCGTGTTCGTGCCGACCGGGCAGCCGTGGCAGAAGAGCCACAAAGAGGTCTCGCCGGCCGAGGACCGCTACCTGATGACGGTCATCGCCACGGCGTCGAACCCGCAGTTCTCGGTGAGCCGCAGCGACATCGACCGCGGGGGACCGACGTACACGATCGACACCCTGCGGGACCTGCGGGAGACCCACGGGGACGCGGACCTCTTCTTCATCACCGGCGCCGACGCGTTGTCCCAGATCCTCACCTGGCGAAACGCCGAGGAACTCTTCTCGCTCTCCCATTTCATCGGTGTGACCCGGCCGGGCCACGTGCTCACCGACGCGGGACTGCCCGCCGGCGGTGTCTCCCTGGTGGAGGTCCCCGCCCTGGCCATCTCGTCGACGGACTGCCGGTGGAGGGTCGCGCAGGGCGATCCGGTCTGGTATCTGGTGCCCGACGGTGTGGTCCGTTACATCGACAAACGCCAGCTGTACCGAGGCGAATGAGCCACGGAGAGGGGCACCGGTGGTGAACGACCGACAGAACCCGTACGACCCGTACGGACAACAGCCGCAGATCATCGGCTACGACGCGTACGGGCAGCCGGTGTACCAGCAGCAGCCCGAACAGCAGGGCTACGACCCGTACACCTCCCCGCAGGACCCGTACGCCTACGGGCAGCCGACGCAGAGTCAGCAGCAGGGCGGGCAGACGGGCCAGCAGCAGGGCGGGCAGGCGGGCTACGGCTACGACCCGTACGCCCAGCAGCAGCCGCAGCAGCTCTACGATCCGTACACCGGCCAGCCGCAGCAGCCGCAGCAGCCGCCGCAGGGCGAGCAGGGGTACGGATACGGCGGCGGCTACGGCTACGACACCGGGCAGCAGCCCGTGGTGGTCGACGCGACGGCCCAGCAGTGGAACGTCCCGCAGCAGAACACGACGGCCCCGCCGCAGGCCGCACCCCAAGCCGCACCCCAGCCCGCCGCCGCCCCGACGCGCGCGCCCCAGCCGGAGCCCGGGGCCCAGGGGGCCGGATTCCAGGAGCCCGGGGTTCCGGAGCAGCGCCGTTCCTCCCAGGACTACCGCACCGGGCAGTTCTCGTTCATCGAGGAGCCGGACGAGGACTCCGAGGACGTCATCGACTGGCTGGCGTTCACCGAGAGCCGCAGCGAACGGCGTGAGGAGGCCCGGCGCAAGGGCCGCAACCGGCTGATCGGGCTGATCGTCGTCGTGGCGCTCGTCGTCGTCGCCGGGGTGGGCTACCTCTGGTCGGCCGGCAAGCTTCCCGGTTCCGCCGCCGAGGACGGCAAGGCCGCCACCGCCGGCGGCCCGCAGCAGCGCGACGTCATCGTCGTGCACCTGCACAACACCAAGGGCGGCGGCACGTCCACGGCGCTGCTGGTGGACAACGTCACGACCAAGAAGGGCGCCACCGTCCTGCTGCCCAACTCCCTCGCGGTCGCCAACGACGACGGCACCACCACCACGCTCGGCGAGTCGGTGGAGGACGACGGCAGCACCGGTACCCGCGAGGCGATCGACACCCTCCTCGGTACGAAGATCAGCGGCACCTGGCGCCTGGACACTCCGTACCTGGAGAACCTCGTCGAGCTGGTCGGCAACATCGAGGTCGACACCGACACCGACGTCCCCGACACCAAGAAGGGCGCCGCGCCCCTGGTCCACAAGGGCGAGGCGCAGACCCTGAGCGGCACGATGGCCGTGGCGTACGCCACGTACCAGGCCAAGGGGGAGCCGGAGGCGAAGCAGCTGGCGCGGTTCGGGCAGGTACTGCGCGGGGTGCTGCGCAAGATGTCCGAGGACCCCAAGGCGGCGACGATCACCGTGCAGACGCTCGCCCAGATCCTCGACCCGTCGCTCCCCGAGGCCGACCTCGGCGCCTCGCTCGCCAAGCTCGCCGGCCACGCCAAGGTCGGGGACTACACCACCGAGGTCCTGCCGGTGCAGGACGACGGCACCCTGAGCGACGCGGCGACCAAGAGCGTGGTGAAGGACGTCCTGGGCGGAGCGGTACGGGCCCCGGACAAGGACGCCGCGGTCCGGGTCGGCGTGAAGAACGCCTACGGGGACACGGACGCCCTCGACGCGGCGCGGGTGGTGCTGGTGAACGGCGGCTACTCCTTCGTCGACGCAGGGAAGACGGACACCAGGTCCACCTCGCAGGTCGTCTACGGAACGGCCGACGACAAGGCCAAGGCGGTGGAGGTGGCGAAGACGCTCGGCCTGCCCGAGACCGTCGTGACCAAGGGGGAGGCCGCCGCGAACGCGGACGTCTCCGTGGTGCTCGGCCAGGACTACGTGTTCCAGAAGCCCTGACCCCGACCGCGCCCCGGGACCCGAACCCGTCGACCGGCCCGCAGGGGCCCTCGCGCCGAGCCGGCGCGGGGGCCCCTGCGGCGTACCGGGGGAATTCCCAGTCGGCGCTGTCGGCGGTCCGTGAGACCCTAAAGAACAGTCCCGCGATTTCTGGCGGGCACGCGACGACAGCGACGGAACCCCGCCGCTCCGTCCGCGTGCCGCTCCGCCAGGGACGACGGAACAGCTTCCAGGGACTGCCCCGACCGCCGACGAAAGCCTGCATGTGACCGCCACGGACCGCTCCATCGAGCTCATCACCGCCGCCGCCCAGGCAGCGGCCGACCGGCTCGCGCACGACATCATCGCCTACGACGTCAGTGACGTCCTGTCGATCACCGACGCCTTCCTGCTGGCCTCGGCCCCCAACGACCGCCAGGTCAAGTCGATCGTCGACGAGATCGAGGAGCGGCTCCAGAAGGAGCTCGGCGCCAAGCCGGTGCGCCGCGAGGGCGACCGCGACGCCCGCTGGATCCTGCTCGACTACGTCGACATCGTCATCCACGTCCAGCACAGCGAGGAGCGCGTCTTCTACGCGCTGGAGCGCCTGTGGAAGGACTGCCCCGAGATCGCGCTCCCCGAGGACGCGCTGAAGACCCGGGGCAAGGCCGAGGAGCACGCCCGGCTCAACGGCACCACGGAAGGTGACGCGAGCTGAACGGCAGCGGCAGCGGCCGGGGCCGCCGAGTAGTCCTCTGGCGGCACGGTCAGACGGCGTGGAACCTGGAGCGGCGCTTCCAGGGCACCACCGACATCGAGCTGACCGGCACCGGAGTCGCGCAGGCCCGCCGGGCGGCCCGCCTCCTGGCGTCCCTGAAGCCCGACGCCGTCGTCGCCTCCGATCTGCGGCGCGCGGCGGCCACGGCCGCCGAGCTGTCCGCCGTGACGGGCCTCACGGTGACCCACGACACCGGACTGCGCGAGACCTACGCCGGCGAGTGGCAGGGGCTCACGCACGAGGAGATCATCGGCCGGTACGGCGAGCAGTACGCCGCGTGGAAGCGCGGCGAGCCGGTACGCCGGGGTGGCGGCGAACTGGAGACCGAGGTGGCCGACCGGGCCGCTCCGGTCGTCCTGGATCACGCCGACCGGCTGCCGGACGGCGGCACCCTCGTCGTGGTCAGCCACGGCGGCACCATCCGTACGACGATCGGCCGGCTGCTCGGACTGGAGGCCCACCACTGGGAGGGCCTCGGTGGACTCAGCAACTGCTGCTGGTCGGTGCTGGGCGAGGGCGCGCGCGGCTGGCGCCTGCTGGAGCACAACGCCGGAACCCTGCCCGAACCGGTGCTCGGCGACGACACCTGAGGGGCCGCCCGACCACCCCGGAGTGCGCCTCCGGGAGGGCGGCACCGGCACCTCCGGGAGGGCGGCACCGGCCGGATTTCACTTTCTGGCTGGTCACAGGCTAGAGTTCTTCTTGTTCGCAGCGCGGAAAACACCGAAACGGTGAGGACGCGGAGAAGGACAGCGAACAGCGGGGCTATAGCTCAGTTGGTAGAGCGCCTGCATGGCATGCAGGAGGTCAGGAGTTCAATTCTCCTTAGCTCCACAGATGAAGATCCCGTCCCCTTGGGGGCGGGATCTTCTGCGTGTGCCGGTTCTGCGTGTGCCGGTTCTGCGTCTTCCTCGTGTGCCGGCCCGGTTCTGTCGGGGCGTCCCGGCGTCGTGCCGAGCTGTCGTGCCGACTGCCGCGCCGTCCCGCATCCGTCCCGCTGCCGTTCGTCCGGGTACCGGTCGCCGCTCCTTCCGTACCGGTCCGTGGGCGGCGGTCGCCTGCGTCTTCGTCCGCCGTGCGGCCGGGCGCTCGGGCTGACGTGGCGTCAGCAGCCCTTCGGGCCCGGTTCGACGGGCTTCCCCTCTTGCGGTGTCATGGCAGAATCGGAGCGCCGGAGGGGGCGACGGACCGATCGGGAGGGAGCACGATGCCTGCGAGCCGCGTGCGGGTCCCCGGTCAGCCTTGTGCGTCCGATGCCCCAGCTCCGCCCGCCCGTCCCGTAGTTACCGTGATTCCCGAACACAGGTCCGGTCCCGGCGGCCCGTCCCGCAGCTTCTCCCAGGTGGTCCAGACACCGGAGGGCGGCGGGGTCAGGTGCGCGCGCACGGCCAGCGGCCACAGCTGGAGCTGACTGCATGGGTGCGCACAGGCGGAAATGCGACTGGTGTGGCAGCGGTACGCCCATCGTCAGGGACATGGATCCGATCAACGCGGACTACCAGTACTGGTGCGAAGAGTGCGCACGGGCGCTGATCATAAAAGGCGACCCCATCGAGACGTACCGCGAGCTCGAGGGGGAGCCCATCTACGGGCGGCTCCTGGAGGAGCACTGCACCCTCAAGAGGTTCTACTCCTTCGCCACGGCCTGACGGCGGCGTCGGCGATCGGGTCCACGGAGGTGCGGCGGGGGCGCAAGGCCGGTGCAAATCGGGCATAGCGGACCGAGCCGGAATGGATTTGGGGAGTACCGGGGAGGCCGTGTAATGTTCTCGATGTCGCCAAGGGAAACCGGAACGGCAAGCGAAACAAGGGGCTATAGCTCAGTTGGTAGAGCGCCTGCATGGCATGCAGGAGGTCAGGAGTTCAATTCTCCTTAGCTCCACAGTGAAGAAGGCGGGCCATCCGAATCGGATGGCCCGCCTTTTCGTTGTCAGATGTTTCCCGTTGCCTCTCGCGGGCTACGCCGGGCCGATCGGGCTTCGTCGCCGGACCGCGTTGCCGTACCTCGTCGTCGGCCCTCGTCGCCGGACCTCGCGCCCCCGCCCGTGCTTCCTGTGGTCGCCTCACCTGCAGGCCGTCCCCCGGCCGTCCCCCGGCCGTCCAGCAGGTGGCCGCTCCCGGTGAGGCTCCGGCCCTGTGCGGTACCCTGACGCCATGCGTGCCGTACGCCTTCTGCTTAGCGAGCCGCGCTGATCACTACCGACCGGTGAGAACGCCTGGTCGGACTCGGCGCGGCGTCCCCTCCTGTGCGAGGGGATTTTTCGTTTCCGTAGACGCGCGTCCTTCGACGTGGGCGCCGGCAGATGACGATCGATGGAGCTTTGAGGATCATGAGCGAGACGAATTCCGCAGCCGAGACGGCTGCGCCGCACCGCTACACGGCGGCGATGGCCGCCGACATCGAGGCACGCTGGCAGGACTTCTGGGACGCCGAGGGCACCTACGAGGCGCCCAACCCGACCGGCGACCTGGCGGGCGACCCGGAGCTGGCCGCCAAGCCCAAGAAGTTCATCATGGACATGTTCCCGTACCCCTCGGGCGCGGGTCTGCACGTCGGCCACCCGCTGGGTTACATCGCCACCGACGTGTACGCCCGCCACCAGCGGATGTCCGGCCACAACGTCCTGCACACCCTGGGCTTCGACGCCTTCGGCCTGCCCGCCGAGCAGTACGCCGTGCAGACCGGCACGCACCCGCGGATCTCCACCGAAGCGAACATGGAGAACATGCGGGCCCAGCTGCGCCGGCTGGGCCTGGGCCACGACAAGCGCCGCTCCTTCGCCACGATCGACGCGGACTACTACAAGTGGACCCAGTGGATCTTCCTGCAGATCTTCAACTCCTGGTACGACACCGACGCCGACAAGGCCCGCCCGATCGCCGAGCTGGTCGCCCAGTTCGAGAGCGGTGAGCGGTCCACGCCGGACGGCCGTTCCTGGCAGGACCTGTCCGCCGTCGAGCGCGCCGACCTGCTGAGCGAGTACCGCCTGGCGTACGCCTCCGACGCCCCGGTCAACTGGTCGCCGGGCCTGGGCACCGTCCTCGCCAACGAGGAGGTGACCGCCGACGGTCGCTCCGAGCGCGGGAACTTCCCGGTCTTCAAGGCCAAGCTGCGCCAGTGGAACATGCGCATCACCGCCTACGCCGACCGTCTGCTGGACGACCTGGACGGTCTGGACTGGCCGGAAGCCATCAAGCTGCAGCAGCGCAACTGGATCGGCCGTTCCGAGGGCGCGCGCGTCGACTTCCCCGTCGACGGCGCCGGTGCGATCACCGTCTTCACCACCCGCCAGGACACCCTGTTCGGCGCCACCTACATGGTGCTGGCGCCCGAGCACGAGCTGGTCGAGCGGATCATCCCGGCCGCCTGGCCCGAGGGCACCCACCCGGTCTGGACCGGCGGCCACGCCACGCCCGCCGAGGCCGTCACCGCCTACCGCAAGCAGGCCGCGGCCAAGTCGGACGTCGAGCGCCAGGCCGAGGCCAAGGACAAGACCGGCGTCTTCACCGGCGCGTACGCGACCAACCCGGTCAGCGGCGACAAGGTCCCCGTCTTCATCGCCGACTACGTCCTGATGGGCTACGGAACCGGCGCGATCATGGCCGTCCCGGCGCACGACACCCGCGACTTCGCGTTCGCCCGCGCCTTCGAGCTGCCGATGCGCTGCGTCGTCGAGCCGTCGGACGATCGCGGCACCGACCCCGCCACGTGGGAGGACGCCTTCTCCTCGTACGAGGCGAAGCTGGTCAACTCGTCCAACGACGAGATCTCGCTCGACGGCCTGGGCGTCGTGGACGCCAAGGCGAAGATCACCGAGTGGCTGCGCGAGCACGGCGTCGGTGAGGGCACCGTGAACTTCCGGCTGCGCGACTGGCTGTTCAGCCGCCAGCGCTACTGGGGCGAGCCCTTCCCGATCGTCTACGACGAGGACGGCATCGCCCACCCGCTGCCCGAGTCGATGCTGCCCCTGGAGCTGCCGGAGGTCGAGGACTACTCGCCGCGCACCTTCGACCCGGACGACGCGGACACCAAGCCGGAGCCCCCGCTGTCGCGGAACGCCGACTGGGTCAACGTCACCCTGGACCTGGGCGACGGCAACGGCCCGCGCAAGTACCGCCGCGAGACCAACACCATGCCGAACTGGGCCGGTTCCTGCTGGTACGAGCTGCGCTACCTGGACCCGAACAACGAGCAGAAGCTGGTCGACCCGGCGATCGAGCAGTACTGGATGGGCCCGCGCGAGGGACAGCCGACCGGCGGCGTCGACCTGTACGTCGGCGGTGCCGAGCACGCGGTGCTGCACCTGCTGTACGCGCGTTTCTGGTCCAAGGTGCTGCACGACCTGGGCCACGTCTCGTCCGCCGAGCCGTTCCACAAGCTGTACAACCAGGGCATGATCCAGGCGTTCGTCTACCGCGACGCCCGGGGCATCCCGGTGCCGGCCGCCGAGGTCGAGGAGCGGGACGGACAGTTCTTCTTCCAGGGCGAGAAGGTCAGCCGCGTCCTGGGCAAGATGGGCAAGTCCCTGAAGAACGCCGTCACCCCGGACGAGATCTGCGCCGAGTTCGGCGCGGACACCCTGCGCCTGTACGAGATGGCGATGGGCCCGCTGGACGTGTCGCGCCCGTGGGACACCCGCGCCGTGGTCGGCCAGTACCGCCTGCTGCAGCGGCTGTGGCGCAATGTCGTCGACGAGGAGACCGGCGAGGTCACCGTCGTGGACGCGGAGCCCGGCGAGGACACGCTGCGCGCGCTGCACAAGGCGATCGACGGCGTCGCCCAGGACATGGCCGGAATGCGGTTCAACACGGCCATCGCCAAGGTGACCGAGCTGAACAACCACCTGACCAAGGCGGGCGGCCCGCTGTCCCGCCCGGTGGCCGAGAGCCTGGTCCTGCTGGTGGCCCCGCTCGCCCCGCACGTCGCCGAGGAGCTGTGGCGCCGGCTGGGCCACACCGAGTCGGTCGTGCACCAGGACTTCCCGGTGGCCGACCCGGCGTACGTGGTGGACGAGACCGTCACCTGCGTCGTCCAGGTCAAGGGCAAGGTCAGGGCCCGCCTGGAGGTCTCCCCGTCCATCACGGACGCGGAGCTGGAGTCGCTGGCCCTGGCCGACGAAGCCGTCGTCGCCGCCCTGGGCGGGGCCGAGATCCGCAAGGTGATCGTGCGGGCTCCGAAGCTGGTCAACATCGTCCCCGCGTGACCGTTTCCGCGTGAGGCCCCGGGGACCTGGGTAGGCAGCCACGAGGCGCCTCCCGGGGCCCCGGGCCACCGGGCACGGCTGCCAGGGCTTTCCCCTACGGGCAGGTTGGGGGTTCCGACGGAACCCTCGGCCTGCCCGTTGCGTTTACGGTGGAGAGGGTGGCCGTCACCGGGTGGCCGCCGGAGCACCGTTACAAGCTTTCCGATCCGCATCCCGACCCGATCGCCGACTGCCGAGGGGCGCTCATGGAGACCTTGCTCTTGATCCTGACGCTGCTCTTCGTCGCGTTCGTGGCCCTCGGCGTGTACGCCGGGGTGAAGGCCGTCAAGGCCGCCAAGCGGGGCGTCGACCGGACACTCACCCAGGCCCGGCGGACGGTCGAGGAGACCACCCTGCGGGCGAAGAGTTACGGCCAGCCCGGGGTCACCGGCGAGCTGGCGCAGCTGCGGCTCTCCCTGCGCACCGCGATGCGCGCGACCCAGGAGACGCTGGGGGCCGGGGCCGCCGAGGACGCCTCGCTCTCGGAGTCCCTGGGGCTCTTCCAGCGGCTCAGCGCGCACGGCCGGGAGCTGGACGACGAGCTGAGGCGGCTGGAGCGGGAGCCCGACCGCGCCACGGTGGCGACACTGATGCCCGGACTCCGGGAGCGCACCGAGCGCATCACGAAGTCCGCCGACTCGCTCCGCTGGGCGGCCCGTGACCGTGCCAGGCGGTTCGCCGACGACGACTTGGACGCCCTCAACGCGCAGATCGACGTGGAGGCCGGGGCGCTGCGGCACTGGACGACGGGCGAGGAGCCGACGGCTACGGCTCCCCGGACGCCGCACGGTTCCGGGGAGAACAGGAGCTCCGGTGCGTCCCGTGGTTCCGGCGCGCCCCAGGGGTTCGGGGCGGCCGCGCCGGGGGCGGGGCGGGAGACCGCGCGCGAGCTGCCGGAGTCAGGTCCCGCCGCGCGGATCAGGCCGCCGTGGCAGAAGTCGGCCCGGCCGGAGACGACGAACTGAGCGTCGGGGCGTCGGGCGTGGAGCGTCGGGGCTTCGAGCGGGACGCCTCCGCGCGTGGTGCGGCGTGGTGGGTGGTGGCCCCGGGCGGCGGCGCCGTAGATGGCAAGATGCCTCCCGCACCATCCGTAAAGGATCAGCGGCCCGGGGTCGGGCTGCAGCGCCACTCCACCGGAAGGTAATCTCCGGCTCATGTCCCGCCATGTCGCGATCGTTACCGATTCAACGGCCTACTTGCCTCCCCGGACGATGGAGCGGCACGGCATCACAGCGGTGCCGCTGACCGTCGTCCTCGGCGACCAGGCGTTGGAGGAGGGCACGGAGATCTCGTCCCGTTCGCTCGCGGTGGCTCTCCAGAAGCGCCGTTCGGTGACCACGTCCCGCCCCAGCCCGGAGGTCTTCGCCGAGACCTACCGGGCGGCGGCCGAAGCGGGTGCGACCGGTGTCGTCTCGCTGCACCTGTCCGCGGAGTTCTCGGGAACGTACGACGCCGCGCTGCTCGCCGCGAAGGAAGCCCCGGTGCCGGTGCGGGTGGTGGACACCGGGATGGTCGCGATGGCCCTCGGATTCTGCGCGCTGGCGGCGGCCGAGGCCACCGAGGCGGGCGGCGGACTTGACGACGCGGTACTGGCGGCGGAGCGGCGGGCACGTGTGACCTCCGCCTACTTCTACGTGGACACCCTCGACTACCTTCGCCGGGGCGGCCGGATCGGGGCGGCCCAGGCGCTGTTCGGGTCCGCGCTGGCCGTGAAGCCGTTGCTCCAGCTCGACGGCGGGCGCATCGAGCTGCTGGAGAAGGTACGGACGGCCTCCCGGGCCATCGCCCGGCTGGAGGAGATCGTCGCCGACCGGGCAGGTACGGGCGCCGTCGACATCGCGGTGCACCACCTCGCGGCTCCGGAACGGGCCGAGCGGCTCGCGGAACGCCTGCGGGAGCGGGTGCCCGGGCTGGTGGACCTGCACGTCAGCGAGGTCGGTGCGGTGATCGGCGCGCACACGGGGCCGGGGCTGCTCGGCGCGGTGATCTCGGAGCGGTGACTTCGGGGGCGGTGATCCCGGCCCGGTGTTTTCGGGCCGGTTTCCCTCCTTCGGGTGGCGGAGTTATCCACAACTGGGCGGTTGTCCACGGAAATCAGGGCTGCTCAGCGGGTTTGCTCGGAAGTGCCTAACGTCCTGAGGCATGGCTCTTCGATCAGCTCATCCGCGTCCGTTCTCGTCCGCTCCCGTCCCCGGCCTCCCCGACCTCTCCGGTCTTCCCGCACTTCCCGACTCCCGGTACCCGCAGCCCGCTGACGTCGCGTCCGGACCCGGGACTGTTCGTGGTGCCGTCTCCGGTGTTCGCCCCGGGCGGCGTGCGAGGGGGCGGCCGGAGGAAGAGGCGGCGGTGGCGGGGCGCCGCCGGGCCGACGCGTTGCTGGGCGAGGCGGAGGCGGGGCCGGTGGCCGAGCCGGCGGGGGTGTCGGTAGGGGTGCCGGTGGGGGAGGAAGCCACCGGGGCCGTGGCTCGTGCCGCTCTGCGGGAGCGGTTACCTCTCTGGTTCCAGCTCCGGTGCGCCCTCGAACCGAAGGCGACGGCCGCCCTGGGCGTGGTTC
Source organism: Streptomyces sp. NPDC001493 (assembly GCF_053597235.1). Lineage (NCBI taxonomy): Bacteria > Bacillati > Actinomycetota > Actinomycetes > Kitasatosporales > Streptomycetaceae > Streptomyces > Streptomyces sp. NPDC001493. The sequence continues at coordinate 201,386 of NZ_JBSFHV010000004.1, read as the reverse complement.
TGGCCGGCCTCGCGGTCCTGGCCGGGGTGCACTTCTGGACCGCCGGGCCGGAGCCCGTACGCGTCCCCGAAGCGGTGCGGGCTGCGGCCGAGGTGTCCGCCCTGCCGCGTACGGAGATCGTGGGGGGGCTCTCGCTGTCGGCGTCCCCGTCGTCACCGCCACGGCCGTCCGCCGCCGTTGCTCCCGACGCCGTGGCCGCCGACCGGATCGTGGTCGACGTGAACGGCAAGGTGCGGCGGCCGGGCGTCCAGCATCTGAGGGCCGGATCGAGAGTCGCCGACGCGCTGCAGGCCGCCGGGGGCGTACTCGCGGGGACGGACATCACCGGCCTCAACCGCGCCCGGATCCTCAACGACGGCGAGCAGGTGGTGGTCGGGATCCCCATGGCCCCACCGCCCCCGGGGGCGGTGGGCGGACCGGGCGCGGGCGGCGGAGGGGCGGCGCAGACCGGGCCCCTGAGCCTCGGCTCCGCCACCGCCGAGCAGCTGGAGACACTGCCGGGGGTCGGGCCGGTCCTGGCCCAGCACATCGTCGACTACCGCACCGAGCACGGGGGATACGGCTCCGTCGACGAACTGCGGCAGGTCACGGGCATCGGTGACCGGCGCTTCGCCGATCTCCAGCCCCTGGTGCGGCCATGATCCGGGACACCGGAGCCCCCGTCCGCCCGGAGTGCCCGGCGGCTTCCGGAACGAGTAGGGGCGAGGGTGCGGGCACGCGTACGGCTGCGGGCTCGGGTGCGGGGCAGGAAGGCCCGGCCGATCTGCGGCTGGTGCTGCCCGCTCTCGCCGCCTGGGTGTCCGCCGCGCTCTGCCTCGTCCTCCCCGGGGCCTGGACGGCGGTGGGGGTCGCCGTCTGTCTCGTTGCGGCCCTGGTACTCCTGCGCATGGCGCGGGGCAAGGGGAGCCGCCGGCCCACCGGGAAAGTCGCGGTCTGCGCCGTACTGCTGTGTGCGGCGGCCGGGGCCGCTTCGGCTGGGCTGCACGTGGCCGACGTCCGCCGAGGTCCGGTACCGGAGCTGGCGCGGGCGCACACGGAGGTGGAGGCGGAGGTGACCGTCACCTCCGATCCGGTACGGACGCGGGCCCAGGTGCGGGGCAGCCGGAGCATGCCGGCCCTGCTGCTGATCGACGCCGAGGTCACCCGGCTCGCGCTCCCCGGCCCCGGCCCGGGTCCCGGATCGGGTGTGGCTTCTCCCGGCTCCGGTGCGGCTCCCGCCGTCGGGGAGGCCTACCGGCTCCGCACGCCGGTCGTCCTCATGGTGTCGCCCGGCGCCGCGACGCGGGCGTGGGGGAGCCTGCTGCCCTCCACGGGTCTGCGGGTCGGCGGCCGGCTCGTCCCCTCCGCGCGCGAGGGCGAGCGGAGCGCGGCAACCCTGCGGGTGGCGACGGGCACCGCGCCACGGATCGTCACCGGGCCCGTCTTCACGCAGCGCCTGGCGGGGGAGTTGCGCGGAGGGCTGCGCCGGGCCACCGAGGGGCTCGGCCCGGACGCCCGGGCGCTGCTGCCCGGCCTGGTGGTCGGCGACACCTCACGCGTCCCGACCGAACTGCACGACGCCTTCCGGTCCACCGATCTCGCGCACTTGCTATCCGTATCCGGTGCGAATCTGTCCATTCTGCTCTTCTTGCTGATCGGCCCTCCGGGTGCTGCCCTGAGTGCCGAACGGCGGGGCCTCGCACCCCGGCTGGGGCTGACCTTGCGCACGACGGCGCTGATCGGTGGCCTGATCGCCCTCGCGTTCGTGATCGTCTGCCGGCCGGAGCCGAGCGTGCTGCGGGCGGCGGCGTGCGGAGTGATCACGCTCCTCGCCATCGGGACCGGCCGGCGCAGAGCCCTGATTCCCGCGCTGGCGGCGGCGGTTCTGCTGCTGGTGCTGTACGACCCGTGGCTGGCCAGGAGTTACGGCTTCCTGCTCTCCGTCCTCGCCACCGGATCGCTGCTCACGCTCGCGCCGAGCTGGGGAGCAGCCCTGTGCCGGAGGGGGGTTCCCGCGAGGCTCGCCGAGGTGCTGGCCGCGGCGGCGGCTGCGCAAGCCGTCTGCGCGCCCGTCGTCGTGGTGCTGGCCTCCCGGGTGAGCCTGGTGGCGATCCCGTGCAACCTGCTCGCCGAGTTCGCGGTGGCGCCCGCGACGGTCCTCGGGTTCGCCGTGCTCGCCGCGGCCCCGGTGTCGATGCCCGCGGCGCAGGTGCTGGCCCGGATCGCGGGGTGGCCGGTCGAGTGGATCGCGGGTATCGCCAGAACGGGCGCCGGGCTGCCCGGGGCGGAGGCGGCCTGGCCCGGCGGCTGGGGAGGGGCCGCGCTGCTGGCGGGAGCCACGCTGCTCGTGGTGGTGGGTGCCCGCCGCTTGGGCCGGCACCCCTGGGTCTGCTCGGTGGCCGCGCTGCTGCTGGTCCTCGCGGTGTTCAGACCCGTGCCGTTGACCCGCATGGTGACGGGGTGGCCTCCGCCGGGCTGGGCCTTCGCCCTCTGCGACGTCGGGCAGGGCGACGCGATGGTGCTCGCGGCCGGTGACGGGACCGGGGTCGTCGTGGACGCCGGCCCCGAACCGGCACCCGTCGACCGGTGCCTGCGGGAGCTGGGCGTCCGACGTGTGCCACTGCTGGTGCTGACCCACTTCCACGCGGACCATGTGCGCGGCCTGCCCGGCGTGCTGCGGGGCAGGACGGTGGGCGCGGTCCAGACGACCGGCCTCGAACAGCCGCCGGAGCAGGCCGCGTTCGTACGGCGGACCGCCGCCGACTCGGGCGTACCGCTTGTTCCGGTGGCGGCGGGGGAACACCGCCGTATCGGGGCACTCGACTGGCAGGTCCTGTGGGCCGGGGCGGGCGCCGGGGCGACGGCTGCGGCTCCGGGCGTACCGGAGGAGCCGAACGACTCCAGTGTCACCCTGCTGGTCACGGCGCGGGGCGGCCTGCGGCTGCTGCTCCTGGGCGACCTCGAACCCCCGGCCCAGCAGGGGCTGATACGCGCCCACCCCGAACTGTCCGGAGTGGACGTGCTCAAGGTGGCGCACCACGGCTCGGGTTTCCAGGACCCGGGGCTGATGCGCCGGGTGCGGCCCAGGCTCGCGCTGATCTCCTGCGGCGCAGGGAACCCGTACGGGCACCCCGCCCCGCGCACCGTGGCCGCACTGGCGGCGGGCGGCGCGAAGGTGCTGCGTACGGATGTGGACGGGGCGATCGCCGTGAGCGGCGCGGGGGCGGGGCTGCGGGTGGTGGGCCGTCGGTAGGAGGCTCCGGTACGGGGAGGCCGGTACGGGGGTCCGGCGCCGGGAAGGGGAGTGGGGTGTCCGCAATACGGACCATTCTGTGAGAGGTGGCGTCAATAAGGATGTTCGGTAACAGCCCGTCACAGCACCGTGCATCCCCGTACGAGCAGCTCTGTTTGCCTCGAACGTGGCAAGAATGATCGAATGCATTTTCGTCGGCGGGCCGCTGCTCCGACAACGACGTCCAGCTGTAGGGGCCCCAGGTGATCGCCCCCAGGAGTGCGCATGTTCGGCCGTTGGTTTCGCAGCAATGGACAATCGGGTGTCGCCTCCGGTGGCGCCCTCGCCGGAGTCACCGTGCCGCAGTCCGCGGGCGTGATCAGCTGCCGGGTGCTCGACCCGGTCGACCAGCCGGTGCTGCAGGCCGAGTTCGTCGTCACGGACGCCGGAGGCCGCAGGGTCTTCGGCGGCGACACCGACCCGTACGGGAGGATCCTCGCGGCGGTCCCGGCGGGCGAATACCGACTGGGCGTCACCTCCGAGGGATTCACGCCCTTCCACGGCCCGGTCACGGTGACCGAGAGCGGCCACGCGAACCTCGGCGACGTGCGGCTCCAGCTGGCGCAGCCCCCGCAGCTCCCCGCCCCCGGCGACTGGGAGATCGAGCCGACCCACACCCAGATCGGCTTCACCGCCCGGCACATCGGCATGGCGCGCGTCCACGGCAGGTTCAACACCTTCGCCGGCGCCATCCGCATCGCGGAGCACATGGAGGACTCGGCGATGCACGTCATCATCGACGCCGCGTCGATCGACACCAATGTCCAGATGCGCGACGACCACCTGCGGTCGGCCGACTTCCTGGACGTCGGCCGCTTCCCGACGCTGGAGTTCTACAGCGAGCGGTTCGTGCACCGCGGCGGGAGCCGGTGGGCCGTCACCGGGGCGCTCACCCTGCACGGCGTCAGCCGTACCGTGACGCTGGAGACCCAGTACCTCGGTCTCGGTAACGGGCTGGAGGGCGAGGCGCGGGCCGCCTGCCGGGCCACCACCGAGCTGCACCGCGAAGACTTCACCCTCACCTGGCAGACGATGCTGGCCAAGGGGATCGCGGTCGTCGGCTCCAGCATCTCCATCGAGATGGACATCCAGATCGTCCAGAAGAGCTGATCCCCCGGGCAGGGCCCGGGCCTCACGGGGGCCATGGACCCTGCCCCGCCCGGCGCCCCTCTCGCCCCCGCTCCCGCAGCGGCCTCTACGGGGCCTCCAGCCACCCCTCGTACTCCGCCGCGAAGGCGTCGAGCTCGGCGGTGTCCAGCTGCCCGTCCGGGTCCTCCACGACCACCAGCCACTGGGCGTCCTCGGCGTCGTCCTCACCGGCCAGCGCGTCCCTCAGCAACTGCGGTTCCTCGCCGACGGCGAAGCGGTCGGGGAGTTCTTCGGCAACCTCCCGGGCGGCATCGCGGTCGGGCAGCACCAGTACATGTCTCACATCGCTCACCCACCCATTCTCGCCCGCGTGCCACCGTGCCCCGGACCGCGGGGATCGGGGACCTGGGATCGGGGACCGGAGGCCGGACCCCGCACCGGCCGGACCGGATCCCCCACCTGTCGGCCCGGGCGGCAGCAGACCGGGCTGTCGGTGGGGCGTGGGATGCTGGACGGCGATGGCCACCAGAAGGAATCCCACCGACGACCCGCTCGCCCCTGTCACGCTCGCCGTGGGCCAGGAGGACCTCCTCCTCGACCGCGCCGTGCAGCAGGTGGTGGCGGCAGCCCGCGCCGCCGACGCCGATACGGACGTCCGCGATCTCGCCTCGGAGCAGTTGCAGCCCGGCACGCTCGCCGAGCTGACCAGCCCGTCCCTCTTCGCCGAGCGGAAGGTGGTGATCGTCCGCAACGCCCACGATCTCTCCGCCGACACCGTGAAGGACGTCAAGGCGTACCTCGACTCCCCGGCCGAGGAGATCACTCTGGTGCTGCTCCACGCGGGCGGCGCCAAGGGCAAGGGCCTGCTGGACGCGGCCCGCAAGGCCGGAGCGCGTGAGGTCGCCTGCCCGAAGACGACGAAGCCGGCCGAGCGGCTCACCTTCGTACGGTCGGAGTTCCGGGCGCTGGGCCGTTCGGCCACCCCGGAGGCGTGCCAGTCCCTCGTGGACTCCATCGGCAGCGACCTCCGGGAGCTGGCGAGCGCCGTCTCCCAGCTCGTCGCGGACGTCGAGGGCACCATCGACGAGGCCGTGGTCGGGCGCTACTACACGGGCCGCGCCGAGGCGTCCTCGTTCACCGTCGCAGACCGGGCGGTCGAAGGACGGGCGGCCGAGGCGCTGGAGGCGCTGCGCTGGTCGCTGTCGACGGGGGTCGCCCCCGTCCTCATCACCAGCGCCCTCGCCCAGGGCGTCCGGGCCATCGGCAAGCTCTCCTCGGCCCGGGGGGGACGCCCCGCCGACCTGGCCCGCGAGCTGGGCATGCCGCCGTGGAAGATCGACCGCGTGCGCCAGCAGATGCGCGGCTGGACCCCGGACGGGATCGCGGCGGCGACCCTGGCCGTGGCCGCCGCCGACGCGGGCGTCAAGGGCGGCGGGGACGATCCGGAGTACGCCCTGGAGAAGGCGGTCGTCGCCGTGGCGCGCGCCGCCCGCGCCGGCCGCTGAACCCGGGCTGCTGAACTCCGGCCGCTGAGGTCAGGGCCGGAGGGCGGAGCCTCCTTGGCATCCGTGCCCGCGCATCCGTGCCGAGTGCCCGCGTACCCGTGCCGCGTGCCCACGCCACCCACGCGAAAAGGCCCACCCACGCGGAAAGGCCCCGTTCGTCGCCCCGGGGGAGGGGGACGAACGGGGCCTTTCCGTTCACGCTGTGTGTGCCGCACCCGCGTGGCGAACGCAGGTTCGGTGTGCGGCACGGGGTGCCGGTCAGGAGCGGGAGAGAGGGCCCGCTGTGTCCGTTCCGGCGATCACATCAGGGTGCTCAGGCGCTGAGGGAGGCAACCTTGGAGGCCAGGGCCGACTTCTTGTTGGCCGCGGCGTTCTTGTGGATGACACCCTTGGAGACGGCCTTGTCGAGCGCGCGGGAAGCGTCGCGAGCGGCCGTGGTGGCCTTCTCGACGTCACCGGCGACGGCAGCCTCACGGGCCTTGCGGATCGCGGTCTTGAGCGACGACTTGACGGCCTTGTTGCGCAGGCGCGCCTTCTCGTTGGTCTTGTTCCGCTTGATCTGGGACTTGATGTTCGCCACGAGAGAGCCTTTTCAGGTTCGTTGGATCTTCTGAGTGCGCCGCGCGTCTCCGCGGTATCACCCAGGGAGCCACGAGGCACAGCTGCCCACGGTACCAGTCACCCTCCTACCGGCCCAAACCCGTGGCTCGGGCCCAGGCGTGGGACGATGGAAGCTACGTATAGATCCGACCGACCCGACATCGACCCGAGACACGGCGTTCGGCGTCTCAAGAATCAGGACCCTGCGTGCCCGCGACTCCCACCAACGTGCCTGCGCCGAGCCGTACCGACCCGGCGCTGATCCGCAACTTCTGCATCATCGCGCACATCGACCACGGCAAGTCGACCCTTGCCGACCGGATGCTCCAGCTGACGGGCGTGGTCGACCAGCGGCAGATGCGCGCTCAGTACCTCGACCGGATGGACATCGAGCGCGAGCGCGGTATCACCATCAAGTCCCAGGCGGTCCGTCTGCCGTGGGCGCCCACCACGGCGGAGGGCAAGGGCAGCACCCACATCCTCAACATGATCGACACCCCCGGTCACGTGGACTTCACGTACGAGGTGTCGCGCTCGCTCGCCGCCTGCGAGGGCACGGTCCTGCTGGTCGACGCTGCCCAGGGCATCGAGGCGCAGACCCTGGCCAACCTGTACCTGGCCATGGAGAACGACCTCACCATCGTCCCGGTGCTGAACAAGATCGACCTTCCGGCCGCGCAGCCCGAGAAGTTCTCCGAGGAGCTGGCGAACCTCATCGGCTGCCAGCCGGAGGACGTCCTCAAGGTCTCCGCGAAGACCGGTGTCGGCGTGGACGCGCTGCTGGACCGGGTGGTCCGGGACGTTCCGGCCCCCGTGGGCAACGCGGACGCCCCCGCCCGCGCGATGATCTTCGACTCGGTCTACGACTCCTACCGGGGCGTCGTCACGTACGTCCGTGTGGTCGACGGCCAGCTCAACAAGCGCGAGCGCATCCGGATGATGTCGACCGGCGCCACGCACGAGCTGCTGGAGATCGGTGTCTCCTCGCCGGAGATGACCCCGTCGGACGGCCTCGGCGTGGGTGAGGTCGGTTACCTCATCACCGGTGTGAAGGACGTCCGTCAGTCCAAGGTCGGTGACACGATCACCTCCCTGAACAACGGGGCGACCGAGGCGCTGGGCGGTTACAAGGACCCGAAGCCGATGGTGTTCTCGGGGCTCTACCCGCTGGACGGCTCGGACTACCCGGACCTGCGCGAGGCCCTGGACAAGCTCCAGCTCAACGACGCGGCCCTGGTGTACGAGCCGGAGACCTCCGCCGCGCTCGGCTTCGGTTTCCGTGTGGGCTTCCTCGGCCTGCTCCACCTCGACGTGGTCCGTGAGCGACTGGAGCGCGAGTTCGGCCTCGACCTCATCGCCACCGCACCCAACGTGGTGTACCGCGTGACGATGGAGGACGGCACCGAGCACATCGTCACCAACCCGAGCGAGTTCCCCGAGGGCAAGATCGACTCGGTCCACGAGCCGGTCGTCCGGGCCACCGTCCTCGCGCCCAGCGAGTTCATCGGCGCGATCATGGAGCTCTGCCAGAACCGGCGCGGCACCCTGATCGGCATGGACTACCTCTCCGAGGACCGGGTGGAGATCCGCTACACCCTGCCGCTCGCCGAGATCGTCTTCGACTTCTTCGACCAGTTGAAGTCCAAGACCCGCGGGTACGCCTCGCTCGACTACGAGCCCACCGGCGAGGAGTCGGCGCAGCTCGTGAAGGTCGACATCCTGCTGCACGGCGACAAGGTGGACGCGTTCTCCGCGGTCACCCACAAGGACAAGGCGTACGCGTACGGCGTGCGGCTCGTCGCCAAGCTGCAGAAGCTCATCCCCCGGCAGAACTTCGAGGTGCCGATCCAGGCGGCCATCGGCTCCCGGGTCATCGCCCGTGAGACCGTCCGCGCCATCCGCAAGGACGTCCTCGCCAAGTGCTACGGCGGTGACATCTCCCGTAAGCGGAAGCTGCTGGAGAAGCAGAAGGAAGGCAAGAAGCGGATGAAGATGGTCGGCAACGTCGAGGTGCCGCAGGACGCGTTCATCGCCGTCCTGTCCACCGACGAGTCCGGCGCCGAGGGCAAGGGCAAGAAGTAGCCCCGCCCCGCGGCTCCACCGCCGCGGTATCTCCGTGTTCGAGGCGTCACACGTTCGGGCCCCTGTTCCTCCGCACCGCGCGGTGGGCAGGGGTTCGTTCGTTATCAACCGGCCGCCCGTGGCCCCTTACGCGGAAACCGGGCGCGCTTTACCCTGATCACGGCTCGGCTAGTTACTCGCCAGTTAAGCAAGCCGGTGGCGCACCGGCCGTACAGCCGGTGGTGAGCCGGTCGTACAGGGCGGGAACAGTCGAGCGAGCGGGACGAGCAGGACGCGCGGTGGATCAGGATCACGCGCAGAGCGGGAACGAGAAGCAAGCAGACACAGCAGGATCACCAAGCGGCCGGTCGTAGCGATGCCGCAGGCCCGGAGGACGTCGTGAGCGACACACCACAGACCCTGATCGACAACCGACCGCCCTCCGTGGCGAATCTCTTCATCGAGCGGGTGGCCGCCACGCCGGACGGCGAGGCGTACCGCTACCCGGTGCCCTCGTCCACGGGCGAGGGTCCGGACGAGTGGAAGTCGCTGACCTGGGGCGAGTCCGCCGAACGGGTCTACGCCATCGCGGCGGGCCTGATCGCGCTCGGCGTGCGGCCCGAGGAGCGGGTCGCGCTCGCGTCCTCCACCCGCGTCGAGTGGATCCTCGCCGACCTGGGCGTGATGTGCGCCGGCGCCGCGACGACCACGGTCTACCCCTCCACCAACACCGAGGAGTCCGCCTTCATCCTGGCCGACTCCGAGAGCCGGGTGCTGATCGCGGAGGACGCGGCCCAGGTCGCGAAGGCCCGCGAGTCCCGTGCCGAGCTGCCCGACCTCACCCGCGTCGTCGTCATCGACCCGGCCGCCGCCGAGCCCGCCGAGGGCGACCCCGAGGGCTGGCTGCTGACCCTCGCCGAGCTGGAGGCGCGGGGCGCCGCGTACCTGGCGGAGCACCCGGAGGCCGTCGAGGAGCGGGTGTCGGCCATCACCGCCGACCAGCTGGCCACCCTGATCTACACCTCCGGCACCACCGGGCGGCCCAAGGGCGTGCGGCTGCCGCACGACAACTGGTCGTACATGGCCAAGGCCATTCCCGCGAGCGGGCTGATCAGCGGCGACGACATCCAGTACCTCTGGCTGCCGCTCGCGCACGTCTTCGGCAAGGTGCTGATCTCCGGCCAGATCGAGGTCGGCCACATCACCGCCGTCGACGGCCGGGTCGACAAGATCATCGAGAACCTCCCGGTGGTCCGGCCCACCTACATGGCCGCCGTCCCGCGCATCTTCGAGAAGGTCTACAACGGCGTCGCGGCCAAGGCCCGCGCCGGTGGCGGGGCCAAGTACAAGATCTTCCAGTGGTCCGTGGGCGTCGCCCGCGAGTACGCCAAGGTCTCGCAGGACAACTTCCGCCGTACGGGCACCGCCTCCGTCCCCTTCGCCCTCGGCGCCAAGCACCGGGCCGCGGACGCCCTCGTCTTCGCGAAGATCCGCGAGGCGTTCGGCGGCCGGCTGCGCGCCTGCGTCTCCGGCTCCGCCGCCCTCGCCCCCGACATCGGCTACTTCTTCGCCGGTGCGGGCGTGCACGTCCTGGAGGGGTACGGCCTCACCGAGTCCAGCGCAGCCTCCTTCTGCAACCCCGGCGAGGCCTACCGCACCGGCACCGTCGGCAAGCCGTTCCCCGGCACCGAGGTCCGCATCGCCGACGACGGCGAGGTGCTGCTGCGCGGCCCCGGCATCATGGAGGGCTACCACCGGCTCCCGGAGAAGTCGGCCGAGGTGCTGGAGTCGGACGGCTGGCTGCACACCGGCGACATCGGCGAACTCTCCGTCGACGGGTACCTGAGCATCACGGACCGGAAGAAGGACCTGATCAAGACCTCGGGCGGCAAGTACGTCGCGCCGGCCGAGGTCGAGGGCCAGTTCAAGGCGGTCTGCCCGTTCGTCTCCAACATCCTGGTGCACGGCGCGGACCGGAACTTCTGCACCGCGCTCATCGCCCTGGACGAGCCCGCGATCCTCGGCTGGGCGGCCGAGAACGGCCTGGACGGAAAGTCGTACGCCGAAGTGGTGGCCGCCCCGCAGACCGTGGAGCTCATCGAGGGCTACGTCAACGAGCTCAACGCGGGACTTCAGCGGTGGCAGACCATCAAGAAGTTCCGCCTGCTCCCGCGTGACCTGGACATCGAACACGGCGAGCTGACCCCCAGCCTCAAGCTGAAGCGGCCGGTCGTCGAGCGCGAGTACAAGTCGCTGATCGAGGACATGTACGCGGGGACGCGCGAGGCCTGAGAGCGGGCGCGGGACGGCGCGGGCCCCGGGGCGGTACGGCAGACGGCCGTGCCGCCCCGCGTTCCCTCCGCACCCGATCCGCGACCGGCGTCCCCCGGCGGGCGCGCCGGGCCGGGTACGCCGCGCCGTGATCGCGCTCCCCGCTGCCTACGTCATGCGCCCGCCGTGCGCCCCGGCGTGCGACCCGCGCGGGGTTGGCGTGTATTCCTTCTCCCAGTTCGGTAACTCCGTGCGCCTGTGCACGGCCGGTCTGTCACTCTGTCGTGTGTCGGCGGCGTTTCGAGATCCGGAGGAGCCGCACCGTGGGGCCAATTCCACTGCAACGGGCCACCATTCACCGGCCGGGTGGCACCGACGCGGACGGGGCGGGCGGACCCCCGCTCGTCAGTACGACCAGTCTGCCCGCGACACCGCAGTCCCCGTCCGGGGCCCGTCGGTTCGTCCGTGCCGTGCTCGCCGAATGGGCCGGGCTCGGGGTGCCCGCCGCCGTGGGGTTCAGCGACCGGCTCGCCGACGACCTGGTGAACGTCGCCAGCGAGCTGGTCACCAACGCCGTGGTGCACGCCGGGACCGTGGTCGACGTGCTGGTGCGCCTGGAGCACGCGACGGGCGAGGAACCCGCCGCCCTGGTCCTGGAGGTCACCGACCACCACCCGGCCCGCGCGACCGGCGAAGAGACCGGGGAGCCGGTCACCGCCCCCAAGGCGCTCCCCGGCGCGGGCGCGGCCACCCCGCCCGCCGTCACCGCCCCCGACGCCACGGCCACCGCCACCGCCCCCGGGGCAACCGCCGTCGGCGAGCCGTACGGTCTGGCCGAATACGGTCGCGGGCTCGACCTCGTCGCCGCGCTCTCCGTCGCCTGGGGCATCACCTACCGCACCGGGCACAAGACCGTCTGGGCCCGGCTCCTCGTGGACGACTGGGGCGTCGGCGCACCGGCCCGGGCGGACACCCCGGTCGAGCACCGGCAGGGCGCGGACCCCGCCGCGGCGGCCGCCGGCCATCCGGCCTTCGTGCCCCCGCAGCCCGCCGCGGACCATCTGGTGGCCGCCGCTCCGCCCGGGGCGCGCGACGACAGCGTCTGGGACCGGCAGGGTGCGCTCGCCTTCCTCGCGGAGGCGTCCGACCTGCTCACCGGGCAGCTCGACGAGGAGCTGGTGGCGACGATAGCGGGCCGGATGCTCGTCCCCCGGCTGGTCGACTGGTGCGCGATCTGGCTGGACGAGGAGGGTTCCGGCGCCCCGGGCGCGCCCCGCCTCACCCGCGTACGGCACGGCGACGAGCCGGGCGCCGGTCCGCTGGGCGGTGCACTGGAGAGTGAACCGTTCCGGCTGCCGGGCGGCGCCGGACCGGGACCCGTGCCGCTGCCCTGGCCGCCGGGCGGCCGGGAGCCGGGCGCCCACGACGGGGCCGCCCTCGCCTGCCGCATCACGGCGGGCGGCCGCGGTCTGGGCACCGTGCTCGTCGGCCGCGACCACGACTCCGGCGCCGAGCTGCCCGCGGCCGTGGTCGGGGTCGTGGAGGACTTCGTACGCCGCCTCGGCCAGGCGGTCGGGGCCGCCCGCGCCTACACCCGGCAGGCCACCATCAGCCGCATCCTCCAGCGCGGGCTGCTGCCCAACAAGGTCGCCGACATCCCCGGCATGAGCAGCGCCGTCGTCTACGAGCCCAGTGACGACGGCGTGGTCGGAGGTGATTTCTACGACATCTTCCCGTGCCCGAAGAGCCGCTGGTGCTTCGTCCTCGGCGACGTCCAGGGCAGCGGCCCGGAGGCCGCCGTGGTGACCGGCCTGGCCCGGCCCTGGCTCCGGCTGCTGTCCCGCGAGGGTTTCGGCGTCGGCGAGGTGCTGGACCGGCTCAACCGGCTGCTGCTCGACGACGCCATGGAGGCCGCCGAGGCCGCCGCTCTGATGGTCGCGGCGGCGGGCGGGCAGCAGCTGACGGACGCCGGGCAGTCCCGGTTCCTCTCGCTGCTCTACGGCGAGGTCGTCCCGCTCCCCGGCGGCGGCGCCCGCTGCACGGTGGCCAGCGCGGGCCACCCGCTGCCCCTGCTGCTCCGCCCGGACGGCACGGTGCGCCCGGTCGCCGAGCCGCAGGTGCTGCTCGGGGTGGTGGAGGACGTGGCGTACGAGAGCCAGAGCTTCGTCCTGGAGCCGGGCGACAGCCTGCTCTGCGTCACCGACGGGGTCACCGAGCGGCGCTCCGGCTCCGCGCTCTTCGACGACGGCGACGGCCTCTCCCGGGCCCTCGCGACCTGCGCCGGGCAGAGCGCGTCGCAGGTCGCGGAGGAGATCCGCCGGGCCGTGCACGGCTTCTCCGAGCTGCCGCCGGACGACGACGTGGCCCTGCTGGTGCTGCGCGCCGACTGAGCGGCCGGGCCCGGTCCGCGCTGCCGGGCCCGGCCGCTCGGTGGGGCCCGGGCCGTGCCGCCGGGCCCGTCGGCTCACTCCTGGCCGGCGTGCTCCTCGGTGGTGCGGGAGTCGGTGAGGGTGAGGGCGCCGACCGCGGCGATCAGGCCGACGACGACCGCCAGCACGGCGTAGGTGATCCGCTCGCCGTGGAAGAACGAGGCCACCAGGGCGCCGCTCCAGGTGCCCGCGGGCAGCTGCGTGGTGACCAGGGCGGCGATCAGGGTGCCGACCACGGCGGTGCCGATGCTGCTGCCGACCTCCTGGGCGGTGTCGTTGAGCGCCGTACCGATCGACGTGCGGTTGCCGGGCATCGCGTCGACGAGCGCGATGGCGCAGATGGTCATGACGGTGCGCAGGCCGATGGTCATCACGACCATGCAGACCGCGATGGCGAGGTACCCGTGGCTGACGCCCCAGGACAGGCCGGCCAGTGAGCCGGCCAGGCAGGCCGCGCCGACGAGGCAGGCGACGCGGTGGCCGAACCGTCCCGCGAGCCATTCGGAGAGCGGGGTCGCGGCGATCATGGTCACGATGAGCGGCAGGTTGGCCAGGCCGGCCCGGACGGGGCTCCACCCGTAGGCGTACTGGAAGTGCAGGATCAGCCCGAACATCACGGCGGCCATCGCGATGGCCGTGCCGATCTGCGCGATTGCCGCGCCCCGGACCGTGCCATTGGAGAAGAGGCGGAGGTCCAGCATGGGGGAGGTGCTGCGGCGCTCGTGCGCCACGAAGGCGAGGCCCGCGGCGAGGGCGCCGAGGAGCGAGGCGAGGGTGGCCGCGGAGAGCCAGCCGTGCTCGACGCCGCTGGTCAGCGCGTAGCAGGCGAGGCCGATGGTGGCGACGCTCAGCGCGGCGCCCGGCAGGTCGAGCCGGTCGCGGGTCAGGTCCTCGGGACGGTCGGCCGGGACGCCGAGGCGGACGCCGACGGCCGCGATCAGCGCGATCGGGGCGTTGACGAGCAGGAGCCACTGCCACCGCGCGTGGGCCAGGGCGGTGCCGCCCAGCAGGGGACCGAGGATGAATCCGGAGAGACCGACGGTGATCATCAACGTCATCGCGCGCATCCGCAGCGCCTTGTCGTCGAAGAGCCGGAAGACCAGCGAGTTGGTGATGGGGGCCATCGCCGCCGCGGCGATGCCGAGACCGGCCCGCAGGGCGATGAGCTGGCCCGAGGTGCTGACCGCGGCGACGCCCAGACTCAGCAGGCCGAACACCGCCAGGCCCACCAGCAGCACCCGCCGGCGTCCGAGCCGGTCGGCCATCGATCCCGCCGTGAGCAGCAGACCGCCGAAGGTCAGGGAGTACGCGCCGGTGACCCACTGGAGCGCGGTCGTACCGCTGCCGAGGTCCCGGCCGATCGTGGGCAGCGCGATCGACAGCAGCGTGTTGTCGACCATCTCGACGAAGAAGGCCAGGCAGAGCGCGGCCAGGGGTATCCAGGCCGCTCGCAGGGACGGGTAGGTGCGCGACGCGCCGGGCGGCGCGTCGGTGGTGGCGGTCGTGGTCATGGCGGGCCTCCTCGCGGAACGCCGCCGACTGTCGAACGACGTTCTATAGAACGTTGTTCCAAGATAGAACGACGTTCGATGATGATGCAAGCTGTGATTGGATGGGGTACATGACAGGCCCGCGACCACGACCCGCCGACCGCCCTTCCCGAGGACGGCAACGTGCCTCGCACTCCATCGAGGCCGTGCTCACGGCGGCCGTGGACCTGCTCGACGAGGCGGGCGAGCCGGCGCTCACCCTCCGCGCCCTCGCCGCCAGGCTCGGCACCGGCGTCGGCAGCATCTACTGGTACGTCTCCGGCAAGGACGAGCTGCTCGACCGGGCCATCGACCACGTGCTCGGCGGGGTGCTGACCGCGGTCGAGGGACAGGCGAGCAGCGGCGACCCCATCGACGACCTGCGCGTGATGGCCGTCACGCTCTTCGACGCGATCGTCGACCGGCCCTGGCTGGGCGGGCACTTCATGCAGAACCTCAGCTCCCGGGGCAACTCGCTGCGGCTCTACGAGGAGCTCGGGCAGCGCACCCTCCGGCTCGACCTCACGCCGAAGCAGCGGTTCCACGCCGTCTCGGCGGTCGTGGGCGTCGTCGTCGGCAGCGCCGCCGACATGGGGCAGGAACCGCCCCGCGAGGTGGTCGACGGATCCGTGGGCCGCGACGAGTTCCTCGGCCGCTACGCCAGCATGTGGCGCGGCCTCGACCCCGAGCAGTTCCCCTTCGTGCACGACATCGTCGACGAGTTCGACGGGCACGACGACAAGGAGCAGTTCCTCGCCGGGCTGGAGCTGACGCTCGCCGGCCTCCGCCTCCAGGCGGGAGCCTGACACCGGGCGGGACGCGTGTGGCCGGGGCCACTCCGGCGGCGAGCGACAATGGACGGTATGCCTTCCGTACTGCCCGATGGTGAGCCCGTGCCCGACGACGGGGCGCTGCCCCGCCACGCCCTGGAAGGCGCCGCCGACCGCCCCCTCGGCTTCTACCTGCACGTCCCGTACTGCGCGACCCGCTGCGGCTACTGCGACTTCAACACCTACACCGCCACCGAGCTGCGCGGTTCCGGCGGCGCCCTGGCCTCCCGCGACAACTACGCCGCCCACCTCGTCGAGGAGGTCCGCCAGGCCCGCAAGGTCCTCGGCGACGACCCGCGCCCGGTGCGCACGGTCTTCGTCGGCGGCGGCACGCCCACCCTGCTGGCCGCCGCCGACCTGGTCCGGATGCTCGCGGCGATCCGCGACGAGTTCGGGCTCGCCCCGGACGCGGAGATCACCACCGAGGCCAACCCGGAGTCGGTGAACCCGGCCTATCTGGCGGAGCTGCGCGCGGGCGGCTTCAACCGGATCTCCTTCGGCATGCAGAGCGCCAGGCAGCACGTGCTGAAGATCCTGGACCGCACCCACACCCCGGGCCGCCCCGAGGCCTGTGTGGCCGAGGCGAGGGAAGCCGGGTTCGACCACGTCAACCTGGACCTGATCTACGGCACCCCCGGCGAGTCCGACGACGACTGGCGGGCCTCCCTGGACGCGGCGATCGGCGCCGGACCCGACCACGTCTCGGCGTACGCGCTGATCGTGGAGGAGGGCACCCAGCTGGCCCGCCGCATCCGGCGCGGCGAGGTCCCGATGACCGACGACGACGTGCACGCCGACCGTTACCTCATCGCCGACGAGGCGATGGCCGCCGCCGGGTTCTCCTGGTACGAGGTGTCGAACTGGGCCCGGACCCCCGAGGGACGCTGCCTGCACAACGAGCTGTACTGGCGCGGCGCCGACTGGTGGGGTGCCGGACCCGGCGCGCACAGCCACGTCGGCGGGGTGCGCTGGTGGAACGTGAAGCACCCGGGGGCGTACGCCCAGGCGCTCTCCGAGGGCCGCTCGCCCGGCGCGGGCCGGGAGATCCTCTCCGCCGAGGACCGCCGCGTCGAGCGCGTCCTGCTGGAGCTCCGGCTGCGCGAGGGCTGCCCGCTCTCCCTCCTCAAGCCGGACGGCCTCGCCGCCTCCCGCCGGGTCCTCGGCGAGGGCCTGCTGGAGCCGGGACCGTACGAGGAGGGCCGCGCGGTCCTCACCCTGCGCGGGCGCCTGCTCGCCGACGCGGTCGTCCGCGACCTGGTCGACTGAGGCCGAGGCCACGAGCCGGGCCGAGGGCACGAGCAGGGCCGAGGGCACGAGCAGGGCCGAGGGCACGAGCAGGGCCGAGGCGACGAGCAGGGCCGAGGGCACGAGCAGGGCCAGGGCCGGGACGCGGGGTCACGGCGTGCGGAGCCCCGGGGGCCAGTTTCGGCGCCGGGCCCGCGGGCTTGCCGCACACGACGCGTCCCGGCGGCGCCGCGAGGGGATCCGGGTGTCACCCCGGAAGCGTGACGAAGTCGATCAGTTCCTCGACCCGGCCCAGGAGTTGCGGCTCAAGATCCTTGTACGAGCGGACCCCCGACAGAATGTGCTGCCAGGCCGCACCGGTGTTCTCCGGCCACCCCAGCGCCCGGCACACCCCGGTCTTCCAGTCCTGCCCGCGCGGTACGGACGGCCATCCGGCGATCCCCACCGAGGCGGGCTTCACGGCCTCCCAGACGTCGATGAAGGGGTGCCCCACCACCAGCAGGTGCGGATCGGACACCTCGGCCGCGATCCGGGACTCCTTGGAACCCGGTACGAGATGGTCCACCAGCACCCCGAGCCGCGCGTCCGGCCCAGGACCGAACTCCCGCACGATCGCCGGGAGGTCGTCGATGCCCTCCAGGTACTCCACGACCACCCCCTCGATCCGCAGGTCGTCGCCCCACACCCGCTCGATCAGCTCCGCGTCGTGCCGGCCCTCCACGTAGATCCGCCCGGCCCGCGCCACCCGCGCCCGCGCACCCGGCACCGCCACCGACCCGGAGGCCGTACGCGCCGGAACCACCGGACCGCCGGACGACGGGCGCACCAGCGTCACCACCCGCCCCTCCAGCAGGAAGCCGCGCGGCTCCATCGGGAACACCCGGTGCTTGCCGAACCGGTCCTCCAGCGTCACCACCGGCCCCTGGGCGGACTTCTCGCAGCGGATCACCGCACCGCAGAAGCCGGTGGACACCTCCTCCACGACCAGATCCGGATCGGCGGGCACCTCGGGCACGGGGGCGGACCTCTTCCACGGCGGGGTCAGGTCCGGCTGGTAACTGCGCATGGCACGACGATAATTCGGCCGCCGTCCCGCGCGGGGGACCGCCCGCCCCGGCGGACGGCCTTCACGCCTTCATGAGCTTCATGTGCTTCACGCCTTTACGCCTTCACGCGCTTCACACGCCGAAGCGCCCCGCCAGCAGCTCCCGCTGCGCCCGCACGAACGCCGCGTCCACCGCCGCCCCGTGCCCCGGTACGTACACCGCGTCCTCGCCGCCCAGCGCCAGGAGCCGGTCCAGGGCGGCGGGCCAGCGGGCGGGCACCGAGTCCGGGCCCGTCTGCGGCTCACCGGACTCCTCGATCAGGTCCCCGCAGAGCACCACCGCGGGCGCCCCCGAGGAACCGGCCCCGGGCACCAGGACCGCCAGATCGTGCCCCGTATGGCCCGGCCCCACATTGGCGAGCACCACCTCGCGCCCGCCGCCCAGGTCGAGCGTCCAGCGGTGGCACACCTCACGGCCGGGGAACACCAGCGCGTCCACCGCCTCCGCCGCGTCGTGCTCGGGCAGACCGTTGCGCACCGCGTCGGCGTGCATCTCGTCCACCGACCGCCGCATCCGCGCCGCCGCCCCGTACGCCCCGAACACCTCCGTGCCCGCGAAGGCCGCGGTGCCGAAGACATGGTCGAAGTGGGGATGGCTCAGTGCGACATGGGTCACTCTGCGGCCCAGCAGCCGCTGCGCCTCGGTCCGCAGCCCGACGCCCTCGCGCAGGCTCGCCCCGGTGTCCACCACCAGCGCCCGGTCCGTACCGGCGACCAGGGCGGCGGTCGCGTCCCAGCCGGGAAGCCGTCGGCGGCCCACCCCGTGGCCCAACCGCTCCCAGCCCAGCTCTTCCCAAGAGAGGTCCATGAGGAGACGCTATCCGCATCGACCTGCGCGGTCTCGCGGACCGCGGCCGGTCGCCCTTGCCCGGTGCCCTCCCCACCCCCGTACACTGGCCGGGGGAAAGCTGGCACTCAGACGCACAGAGTGCCAGGCAGAAGCCACCACGACCGACAGCTGGAGGTGTGCGCGATGCTCAGCGAACGCAGACTTGAAGTGCTGCGCGCCATCGTCCAGGACTACGTCGGCACCGAGGAGCCGGTCGGCTCCAAGGCGCTCACGGAGCGGCACCGGCTCGGGGTCTCCCCGGCCACCGTCCGCAACGACATGGCGGTGCTGGAGGACGAGGGCTTCATCGCCCAGCCCCACACCAGCGCCGGGCGCATCCCCACGGACAAGGGATACCGCCTCTTCGTCGACCGGCTCGCGGGCGTCAAGCCCCTGTCGTCGCCGGAGCGCCGGGCGATCCACAACTTCCTGGACTGCGCGGTCGACCTCGACGACGTCGTGGCCCGCACGGTACGGCTGCTCGCGCAGCTGACCCGGCAGGTCGCCATCGTCCAGTACCCCTCGCTGACCCGCTCCACGGTGCGTCACGTGGAGCTGCTGGCCCTGTCGCCGGCCCGGCTGATGCTGGTCCTGATCACCGACACGGGCCGGGTCGAACAGCGTATGATCGACTGCCCCGCGCCGTTCGGCGAGACCCCTCTCGCCGATCTGCGGGCCCGGCTCAACAGCAGGGTCGTGGGACGCCGCTTCAGCGACGTCCCCCAGCTCGTGCAGGACCTGCCGGAATCCTTCGAGAACGAGGACCGCGGGACGGTTTCCACGGTCCTTTCCACTCTCCTCGAAACGTTGGTCGAGGAGACGGAGGAGCGGCTGATGATCGGCGGCACCTCCAACCTCACCCGCTTCGGGCACGACTTCCCCCTGGTGATCCGGCCCGTGCTGGAAGCGCTGGAGGAGCAGGTCGTCCTGCTGAAGCTGCTCGGTGAGGCCACGGACTCGGGCATGACCGTACGGATCGGGCACGAGAACGCCCACGAGGGCCTCACCTCCACGTCCGTCGTCACGGTCGGCTACGGTTCGGGCGACGAGGCAGTCGCCAAACTCGGCGTGGTCGGACCGACCCGCATGGACTACCCCGGAACGATGGGAGCGGTACGCGCAGTGGCACGTTACGTCGGACAGATCCTGGCGGAGTCGTAAGTGGCCACCGATTACTACGCCGTGCTCGGCGTACGGCGCGACGCGTCGCAGGACGAGATCAAGAAGGCATTCCGTCGGCTCGCCCGCGAGCTGCACCCGGATGTCAACCCCGACCCGAAGACCCAGGAGCGGTTCAAGGAGATCAACGCCGCTTACGAGGTGCTCTCCGACGCCCAGAAGAAGCAGGTCTACGACCTGGGCGGGGACCCGCTGTCGGCCTCGGGCGGCGGCGGCGCGGGCGGCTTCGGCGCCGGCGGCTTCGGCAACTTCTCCGACATCATGGACGCCTTCTTCGGCACGGCGTCGCAGCGCGGACCCCGTTCGCGCACGCGGCGCGGCCAGGACGCCATGATCCGGCTGGAGATCGACCTCGCCGAGGCGGCCTTCGGAACCACCAAGGACATCCAGGTCGACACCGCCGTCGTCTGCACCACGTGCAGCGGCGAGGGCGCGGCCCCCGGCACCTCGGCCCAGACCTGCGACATGTGCCGCGGCCGCGGTGAGGTGTCCCAGGTCACCCGGTCCTTCCTCGGCCAGGTCATGACCTCGCGGCCCTGCCCGCAGTGCCAGGGCTTCGGCACCGTCGTGCCGACCCCCTGCCCGGAGTGCGCCGGCGACGGCCGCGTCCGCTCGCGGCGCACCCTCACGGTCAAGATCCCCGCGGGTGTCGACAACGGGACCCGCATCCAGCTGGCCGGCGAGGGCGAGGTCGGCCCCGGCGGCGGTCCCGCCGGTGACCTCTACGTCGAGATCCACGAGGTCTCGCACCCGACGTTCCAGCGGCGCGGCGACGACCTGCACTGCACGGTCACCATCCCCATGACGGCGGGCGCGCTCGGCACCAAGGTGCCGCTGGAGACGCTCGACGGCGTGGAGGAGATCGACATCAGGCCCGGCACCCAGTCCGGCCAGTCGGTCCCGCTGCACGGACGCGGCATCACGCATCTGCGCGGCGGCGGCCGGGGCGACCTGATCGTGCACGTCGAGGTGCTGACCCCCAGCAAGCTCGACGCGGAGCAGGAACGCCTGCTGCGCGAGCTGGCCAAGCTGCGCGGCGAGGAGCGGCCCACCGGGCAGTTCCAGCCCGGACAGCAGGGTCTCTTCTCCCGTCTGAAGGACGCCTTCAACGGCCGCTGAGGCCCGTACGGCTCCGTACGTACACATCCGCACCGCCCGCCGGGATCCGTCCCGGCGGGCGGTGCGCGTGTGTCCGGCCACCACGCAGGGCGCCGGACCGGACGACCGCGTACGGCTGCGGCACGGCGGACCGGATCTGGCACGTCGTACGGATGCGGCACGGCGGACCGGACGTGGCACGTCGTACGGATTCGGCACGGTGGACCGGACATGGCACGATGCGGGGATGTCCTCCCTGACCGATCTCTGCCGATATCCGATCGTGCAGGCACCGATGGCGGGCGGGACCTCCTCCCCCCGGCTCGTCGCCGCCGTCGCCGACGCGGGCGGGCTCGGCTTCCTCGCCGCCGGGTACAAGTCGGCCGAGGAGATGCGCCAGGAGATCGACCAGGTCCGCGCGGCGACCGGCGGCCCCTTCGGCGTGAACCTCTTCATGCCGCAGCCCCCGCCCGCCGACCCCGGCGCCGCCGCGGCGTACCGCGACCGCCTCGCGGCCGAGGCCATCACGTACGACACCCCGCTCGGCGACCCCGACGGCGGTGACGGTTACGACGGCTCCGACGGTTACGACGCCAAGGTGGCGGCCCTGCTGGCCGAGCCGGTCCCGGTGGTCTCCTTCACCTTCGGCTGCCCCAGCCGCGACACCCTGGACGCCTTCGCCCGCGCCGGTACGTACACGATCGTCACGGTCACCACCGCCGAGGAGGCGCGCGACGCCCAGTGGGCCGGGGCCGACGCCGTCTGCGCCCAGGGTGTCGAGGCGGGCGGCCACCAGTCCACCCACCACGACGACCCGCGGGCCGACCACACCGGCATCGGGCTGCTCACCCTCGTCACCCAGGTCCGCGAGACCGTCCAGCTGCCGGTCGTCGCGGCGGGCGGGCTGATGCGCGGCGCGCAGATCGCCGCCGTCCTCGCGGCCGGTGCCGACGCCGCCCAGCTGGGCACCGCCTTCCTCGCCTGCCCGGAGTCCGGCGCGCACCCGCTGCACAAGCAGGCCCTGACCAGCCCGATGTTCGTCCGTACCGCGCTCACCCGCGCCTTCTCCGGACGGCCCGCCCGGGGCCTGGTAAACCGTTTCGTCCGCGAACACGACCCGTACGCCCCCGCCGCCTACCCCCAGGTGCACCGCGTCACCGCCGGGCTGCGCAAGGCGGCGGCCCGGGCCGGGGACGCCCAGTCCATGGCGCTCTGGGCGGGGCAGGGCCACCGGATGGCACGCGAGCTGCCCGCCGGGGAACTCGTCGAACTGCTCGCGGCGGAAATGTCGGAGACGGCCCAGCGCGCCGTCGGCATGAGGAGTGAACAGTGACCGCACCGGTCTTCGTCGTCGAGAAGCTGCCCAGCGGGCCCGAGTTCGTGCTGGAGGGCCCCGAGGGACGGCACGCCGTCTCCGTGAAACGCCTCCAGCCCGGCGAGGAGGTCGTGCTGACCGACGGGCTCGGCCGCTGGGCCGAAGGCGTCGTACGCGCGGCCGAGGGCAAGGACCGGCTGGTCGTCGCCGTGCGGCCGGTCCAGGAGGAGGAGCTCCCCGCGCCCCGGATCACGGTCGTCCAGGCCCTGCCCAAGGGCGACCGGGGCGAGGTCGCCGTCGAGACGATGACCGAGACCGGCGTCGACGCGATCGTGCCCTGGCAGGCCGGCCGCTGCATCACCCAGTGGAAGGGCGACCGGGGGCTCAAGTCGCTCGCCAAGTGGCGCTCCACCGCCCGCGAGGCGGGCAAGCAGTCCCGCCGGGTGCGGTTCCCCGAGGTCGCCGAGGCGATGTCCACCAAGCAGGTCGCGGCCCTGCTGGCCGTCGCCGACTTCGCGGGCGTGCTGCACGAGGACCGCGACTGCGACAGCGAACCGCTGGCCACCGCCGAACTCCCCGCGACCGGCGAGATCGTGCTCGTCGTCGGCCCCGAGGGCGGGGTCTCCCCGCAGGAGCTGGATGCCTTCGCCGCCGCCGGGGCCCGTACCTACCGGCTGGGCCGCAGCGTGCTGCGCACCTCCACCGCCGGGACCGCCGCGACCGCGCTGCTGCTGGGACGCACCGGCCGCTGGGGCTGATTCGGTACGGGCGGCCGACGCCCGTGCCGCCCGGCAGCGGGCGGCCCCCGCCCCGATACGATGGGCCGAACGGATCATCAGCGTCACCACCACCCACCGAGGAGGCCGGCCCATGGCGGGAGAGCCGCAGTCCGACTGCCTGTTCTGCAAGATCGTCTCGGGGGAGGTCCCGGCGACCATCGTCCGCGAGAGCGACACCACCGTCGCCTTCCGGGACATCAACCCGCAGGCACCGACCCACGTCCTGGTCATCCCGAAGGTCCACTACCCGGACGCCGCGTCGCTCGCCGCCGCCGAACCGCAGATCGCCGCCGACGTGCTGCGCGAGGCCGGCGCGGTCGCCACCGAGGACAAGGTCGACGGCAACGGCTACCGCGTGGTCTTCAACACCGGCGCAGGCGCCGGCCAGACCGTCTTCCACGCGCACGCGCACGTCCTGGGCGGCCGCGGCCTCCAGTGGCCCCCCGGCTGACCGGAGCGCCCATCCATGTCCGCACGTGAGCTGGTGGTGCTCGGCACCGCCAGCCAGGTCCCCACCCGCCACCGCAACCACAACGGCTACCTGTTGCGCTGGGACGGCCAGGGCATCCTCTTCGACCCCGGCGAGGGGACCCAGCGCCAGATGCTGCGGGCCGGTGTCGCCGCGCACGACATCGACCGGATCTGCGTCACCCACTTCCACGGCGACCACTCCCTCGGGCTGGCCGGGGTGATCCAGCGGATCAACCTCGACCGGGTCCCGCACCCCGTCACCGCCCACTACCCGGCGAGCGGGCAGCACTTCTTCGAACGGCTCCGGTACGCCACCGCCTACCGCGAGACCGTCGAGCTCACCGAGGCCCCGGTCGCCGCCGACGGGGTGCTCGCCACCACCGACGCGTACACCCTGGACTCGTTCCGGCTCTCGCACCCCGTCGAGTCGTACGGCTACCGCCTCACCGAACCGGACGGGCGCCGCATGGTCCCCGCGCTCCTCGCCGCCCACGGCATCCAGGGCCCCGACGTCGGCCGCATCCAGCGCGAGGGCTCCCTCGACGGCGTCCCGCTCGACGCGGTCTCCGAGCACCGGCCCGGACAGCGGTTCGCGTTCGTCATGGACACCAGGCTGTGCGACGGTGTGTACAGGCTCGCCGAGGGCTGCGACCTGCTGGTCATCGAATCGACCTTCCTCGACGAAGACCTCGCCCTGGCCACAGACCACGGCCACCTGACCGCCGGCCAGGCGGGCCGGGTGGCCGCCGAAGCGGGCGTACGCCACCTCGTACTCACCCACTTCTCCCAGCGGTACGACGACCCGGAACTCTTCGAGGTCCAGGCCCGCGCCGCCGGGTTCGAGGGCGCACTGACCGTCGCCCAGGACCTGACCGTGGTACCGGTCCCCACCCGGCACCACTGAGACATCACCGATGAACCGGCGCCCACCCGGGCACCACCGACCCACCCGCAGGTGCCGGCCGACCCCGGCACCACCGATCCACCGATCCGCCGACCCACCGGTGCCCACCCGGCACCACCGCAGTACCGGTGCCGACCCCGGCACCACAGCACCACCGATTCACGTCACCACCCCCCTCCGTGAGCGAGACACCGTGCACCTCCCCAAGGCAGAACTCCACCTCCACATCGAAGGGACCCTCGAACCCGAGCTGGCCTTCGCGCTGGCCCGGCGCAACGGGGTGACCCTGCCCTACGCCACCACCGACGAGCTGCGCACCGCGTACCTCTTCGACGACCTGCAGAGCTTCCTCGACCTGTACTACGCGCTGATGGCCGTGCTCCGGACCGAGGAGGACTTCGCCGAACTCGCCGACGCCTACCTCACCCGGGCCGCCGCCCAGGGCGTCCGGCACGCGGAGATCTTCTTCGACCCGCAGGCGCACACCGCCCGGGGCGTGCCCATCGGCACCGTCATCGAGGGCCTCGGCCGCGCGCTGGAGCGCAGCGAGGAGACGCACGGCATCTCCACCCAGCTCATTCTCTGCTTCCTGCGCGACCAGTCGGCCGAATCGGCCCTGGAGACGCTGGAGGCCGCCAAGCCGTACCTGCACCGCATCACCGCCGTCGGCCTCGACTCCGCCGAGGTCGGCCACCCGCCGGCCAAGTTCCGAGAGGTCTACGAGGAGGCCGGGAAGCTCGGCCTGCGCAAGGTCGCCCACGCGGGCGAGGAGGGCCCGCCGGAGTACATCCGCGAGGCCCTCGACGTCCTCGGCGTCGAGCGCGTCGACCACGGGCTGCGCTGCATGGAGGACCCCGAGCTGGTCGCCCGGCTCGTCGCCGACCGCGTACCGCTCACCCTCTGCCCGCTCTCCAACGTCCGGCTGCGCGCCATCGACATCCTGGAGGAGCACCCGCTGCCCGCCATGCTGGCGGCCGGGCTGCACTGCACGGTGAACTCCGACGACCCGGCCTACTTCGGCGGATACGTCGGAGACACCTTCCACGCGGTCCACGAGGCGCTCGCCCTCGACCACGAGCAGCTGCGCACGCTGGCCCGCAACTCCTTCGAGGCGGCCTTCCTCGACCACGACGAGGAGCGCAGGGCGCGCTACCTGTCCGAGGTCGAGGCGTACGCGTTCGACTGACCGTCCCCGCCCGCCGGACCGGCCGTCCGGAACGCGCTCCGCCCCAGCCGCCTGCGGCGCAGGGCGGGTACGGCGAGTTCCGTGACGGCCTGCTCCGGCGCGCCGAGCTTCGGTACGGCCCCGGGCAGACCGCCCGTCGTCGCGGCGAGCAGCGCGGCCGGTGCGCCACCGCGGCGGCGCACCGAACCGGGCACCAGCGGACGCCCGCCGGCGTGCAGGGCCACCGCCGTGACCGGGGCCGCCACCAGCAGGGTCGCCGCCCCGAGGATCAGGCCCATCGCGGGGAACCCGGCCCCCTCGGAGAGCACGCTGCCCAGCACCGGCCCGCAGGCCACCCCCACCGAGGAGGCGGACCCGGCGAGCACCGCCCAGCGGCCCCGTATGTCGAGCGAGGCGGCCAGGCCGATCAGGTACGAGAGGACCACCGGGTAGACGGTGTTCCACAGGATCTCGCCGGTCGCGAACGAGCCGAGACCGCGCGCCGAGGCGCTCAGCACGATGCTCCCGGCGATGACGACCGTGCCGCAGCCGATCGGGACCGCGCGGCCCAGCCGGGAGCCCAGCGCCCCGGCGCCCATGACCCCGAGCAGTCCGGCGCCCAGTGCGGCGGCGAACACCGCGCCGACGGTGACCTCGGAGAGCCCGACCTGGTCCACGCCGATCCGGCTGCTGACACCCCAGAGCGCGTTCTGCGCCATGGACCAGACGAGCATGCCGCCCGCCAGCAGGAGACCCGAACGCCGGTGCGGCAGGCGGCCGGTGACCGGGGTGCCGGTCGCGACGGGGACCGGTGTGCCGAGCCGGGAGGTGGCCGGCCAGACCAGCAGGGCGACCAGCGCGATGGCGGCGAAGGGAAGCCGGTGGCCGCCGCCCAGGTGCGGGATCGTCAGGTAGAGGGCGCCCGCGGTCGCGGAGACGCTGAGCAGCCCGAGCGAGGAGGTGCGGTGCGGGTCGCTCTGCGCCGCGATCCCGGACGCGGCCACGGCGGTGGCCGTACCGGAGCCGAAGCCGCCGACCACCGCGCCCAGCACCACCAGCGGCACCGAGGTGGTCAGCGCGGCGCAGCCGTACCCGGTGACCGCGAGGAGCAGCCCGAGCCGCGCGGGGCCACGGGCCCCGAACCGCTCGACCCGGCCCGCGAGCGTGAAACCGGCGGAGGCCGAACTCAGCAGCAGGGCGCTGCCGACGAGGCCGGCCTGAGCGGTCGTCAGGCCGAGATGGGCGCTGAGCCGCCCGACGACGGTGGGAAGGAGGTAGGCAGCGAGGTAACCGGCGGTGAACACGGCGACCAGGGGCCACGCGGCGCGAGGGCGCGAGGACATGGGCGTTCCTGAAGACATGCCGGAGGCCGGCAGGGGGGTGTGGGGAGAGGTGGAGCAGGGGTGAAGAGAGGTGGGGGAGCACCAGGGTGACGCGAGAAATGGGGGCGTAGGGCGGTTCCCCGCTCTTCCCACCCGATCGTGTTCGCCGGGCAATTTGTATCAAGCACGCACAGGTGATCGAAAGGCGGGATTATGTGATCCGCGTCACTTATGTGTTTGTTGTCGTTCCACAGGGGTAGCGGTGCAGGTTCGCCCAGGCCGGCCGGAGTGGCGCGAGGGCGTGTGGGGCCTGCGGAAGCGCATGTGAATCGGGCAGACTGACCGGATTCCGCAGGGTCGCGGAGCACGTCGGCAAAGACCGCCGACGGAGCGCACCGACGAGCCCGCGGACCACGTCGTCACGGCATGCCGACAGCACGGCACGTCAACAGCACCGCACGCCCGGGGAGCGAAAGATGAGCACGGAGAGCAGCCCAGCCGTCGATCCACTGGTGGGGCTGCGCGTCCCCGAGGACCCGGCGTGCGACGTCTTCCTGACGGGCACCGTCTTCCTCGACATCATCTTCACCGGCCTCGACAGCGCCCCCGTGCGCGGTACGGAGTCCTGGGCCCGGGGCATGGGCTCAAGCCCCGGCGGCGTCGCCAACATGGCCACCGCCCTCGCCCGCCTCGGCCTGCGCACCTCGCTGGCCGCCGCCTTCGGCGACGACCACTACGGCGAGTACTGCTGGGACGCGCTCGAACAGGGCGAGGGCATCGACCTCTCCATGTCGCACACCGTCCCCGGCTGGCACTCGCCCGTCACGGTCTCCATGGCGTACGAGGGCGAGCGCACGATGGTCTCGCACGGCCACGAGGCACCGCTCCCGGCCGCCGCCCCCGGTACGGAACACCGCGCGTTCCCGCACTGCCCGCCGCGCGCCCGCGCGGCCGTCGCCTCGCTCACCCCCGGCCGCAGCGAACCCTGGGTCGCCGCGGCCGCCCGGCACGGCGCGCAGATCTTCGCCGACGTCGGCTGGGACGACACCGGCCGCTGGGACCTCGCCGCCCTCCCCGACCTCGCGCACTGCGCCGCCTTCCTGCCCAACGCGGAGGAGGCCATGCGCTACACCGGCCGCGACACCCCCCGCGCCGCCGCCCACGCGCTGGCCGAACACGTACCGCTCGCCGTGGTCACCCTCGGCGCCGAGGGCGCCTACGCCGTGGACGCGGCCACCGGCACCACCGCCGAGGTCCCCGCCATCGACGTGGCGGCCCTCGACCCCACCGGCGCGGGCGACGTCTTCGTCGCCGGATTCGTCACCGGCACCCTCGCCGACTGGCCGCTCGCCGACCGCCTCGCCTTCGCCGGCCTCACCGCCGCCCTCTCCGTACAGGAGTTCGGCGGCTCGCTCTCCGCCCCCGGCTGGGCCGAGATCGCCGCCTGGTGGCAGCAGGTACGCACCTTCGAGGCCCAGGACCCGGCCGCCCTGGAGCGGTACGCCTTCCTGGAGCGCCTGCTGCCCGCCGCCAGCCGCCCCTGGCCGCTGCGCCGCGCGGTCCCCACCATCGGCTTCAGGGCGCCCTGAGCGGGCCTCTCCGGTGCGCTCAGGGCGTACCGGAACGGGGTGCAAAACCCCTCGGCGTTGTCGGCGCGGAGTCGTAGGCTGGACGCAGAGGTTGTCGACCGGCGAGAACCCCGCAACAGGAGGTATGCGCAGGCCCGAGGGCCGGCCCATGACTCAGTCACCCACACGGCCACAGGCGCGTGCCCACATCAGGATCCCGGCCGCTCACCCCATGGTGATGCTCCTGGGATCGGGCGACTCGCTGCTGCGCGTGATCGAAACGGCGTTCCCGGCCGCCGACATCCATGTCCGGGGAAACGAGATAAGCGCTACGGGCGACCCCGCCGACGTCGCCCTCATCCAGCGCTTGTTCGACGAGATGGTGCTGGTGCTCCGCACCGGGCAGCCGATGACGGAGGACGCAGTGGAACGCTCGATCGCCATGCTCAGGGCAGCCGGCAACGGCGAGGGCGACCCCCAGGGCGAGACCCCGGCCGAGGTCCTCACGCAGAACATCCTCTCCAACCGCGGTCGCACGATCCGCCCCAAGACGCTCAACCAGAAGCGGTACGTCGACGCCATCGACAAGCACACCATCGTCTTCGGCATCGGCCCCGCGGGCACCGGCAAGACCTACCTCGCCATGGCGAAGGCGGTCCAGGCGCTCCAGTCGAAGCAGGTCAGCCGCATCATCCTGACCCGGCCCGCCGTCGAGGCGGGGGAGCGGCTCGGCTTCCTGCCCGGCACGCTCTTCGACAAGATCGACCCGTACCTGCGCCCGCTCTACGACGCGCTGCACGACATGCTCGACCCCGACTCGATCCCGCGCCTGATGGCGGCGGGCACGATCGAGGTCGCGCCGCTCGCATACATGCGCGGTAGGACCTTGAATGATGCTTTCATCATCCTGGACGAGGCCCAGAACACCAGCGCCGAGCAGATGAAGATGTTCCTCACCCGCCTCGGCTTCGACTCGAAGATCGTCATCACCGGTGACGTCACCCAGGTCGACCTCCCGAACGGCACCAAGAGCGGTCTCCGGCAGGTCCAGGAGATCCTCGACGGCGTCGAGGACGTCCACTTCTCCCGGCTCACGTCCCAGGATGTCGTCCGGCACAAGCTCGTCGGCCGTATCGTCGACGCGTACGAGAAGTACGACGACCGAGCCGGTACCAACGGGAAGTAGTTTCAGCGCACCATGTCGATCGACGTCAACAACGAGTCCGGAACCGAGGTCGACGAGCAGGCGATCCTCGACATCGCCCGCTACGCCCTCGCCCGGATGCGGATCCACCCGCTGTCCGAACTCTCGGTGATCGTGGTGGACACCGACGCCATGGAGCAGCTCCACATCCAGTGGATGGACCTCCCGGGCCCGACCGATGTCATGTCCTTCCCGATGGACGAGCTCCGTCCGCCGTCGAAGGACGACGAGGAGCCCCCGCAGGGCCTCCTCGGTGACATCGTGCTCTGCCCGGAGGTCGCGAAGCGGCAGGGCGAAGAGGCCGAGACGCGGCACTCCATGGACGAGGAACTCCAGCTCCTCACCGTCCACGGAGTGCTGCACCTCCTCGGGTACGACCACGAGGAGCCCGACGAGAAGGCCGAGATGTTCGGCCTCCAGGCCGCCATCGTGGACGGCTGGCGGGGCGAGCGCGGGCTGACCGGGCCCTCCCCGGCTCCCACGGTCTCGTGAGCTTTCCGCTCGTCGCCGGAGCCGTCCTGCTGGTGATCGTCGGCTGGCTCGCCGCCTGCGCCGAGACCGCCATCGCCCGCATGTCCAGCTTCCGGGCCGCCGAGGCGGTCCGGGCCGGACGGCGCGGCAGCGCCAAACTCGCGCAGGTCGCCTCCGACCCGACCCGCTATCTCAACGTCGCCCTGCTCGTGCGGGTCGCCTGCGAGATGGCGGCCGGGGTCCTCGTCACGTACGCCTGCCTCCAGGAACTCTCCGAGACCTGGGAGGCGCTGGCCGTCGCGATGGGGGTCATGGTCCTCGTCAGCTACGTCGCCATCGGCGTCTCGCCCCGCACCATCGGCCGCCAGCACCCGCTGAACACGGCGACCGCCGCCGCGTACGTCCTGCTGCCGCTGGCCAGGATCATGGGCCCGATCCCGCAGCTGCTGATCCTCATCGGCAACGCCCTCACCCCCGGCAAGGGGTTCCGCAAGGGACCGTTCGCCAGCGAGGCCGAGCTGCGCGCGATGGTCGACCTCGCGGAGGCGGAGTCGCTGATCGAGGACGACGAGCGCCGCATGGTGCACTCCGTCTTCGAGCTGGGCGACACCCTCGTCCGCGAGGTGATGGTGCCCCGCACCGACCTGGTCGCCATCGAGCGGTACAAGACCATCCGCCAGGCCCTCACCCTCGCGCTGCGCTCCGGGTTCTCCCGGATCCCGGTCACCGGCGAGAACGAGGACGACATCGTCGGGATCGTCTACCTCAAGGACCTGGTCCGCAAGACCCACATCAACCGCGACTCCGAGGCCGACCTCGTCTCCACGGCGATACGGCCGGCCGTGTTCGTCCCCGACACGAAGAACGCCGGCGACCTGCTGCGCGAGATGCAGCAGGACCGCAACCACGTCGCCGTCGTCATCGACGAGTACGGCGGCACGGCCGGCATCGTCACCATCGAGGACATCCTGGAGGAGATCGTCGGCGAGATCACCGACGAGTACGACCGCGAGCTGCCGCCCGTCCAGGAGCTGGAGAACGGCTGCTACCGGGTGACCGCCCGCCTCGACATCGGCGACCTCGGGCAGCTCTTCGGCTTCGACGAGTACGACGACGAGGACGTCGAGACCGTCGGCGGCCTCCTCGCCAAGGCCCTGGGCCGTGTCCCGATCGCCGGAGCCACGGCGGTCATCAGCCTCCCGGACGGCCGCGGGCTGCGGCTGACGGCCGAGGCCACGGCGGGGCGCCGCAACAAGATCGTCACGGTGCTGGTGGAGCCGGAACCTCTGGATTCGGATGCGGAGCCGGACACGGAGGCGAAGGCGGAGTAGCGGACGCCTGGCCTGAGTGGCCGTAGTCGGAGTGGTCCACGTCGGAGCAGGGGAAACGGAGTCGGAATGAACGGCGCACAACTGCGGGCCTTCTGCCTGGACTTCAACGAGGCCGTGGAGGAGTTCCCCTTCACGCCGGAGACCTCGGTCTTCAAGGTGCTCGGCAAGGTGTTCGCGCTCAGCGCCTTGGACGCCCGCCCGCTCACCGTCAACCTCAAGTGCGACCCGGACGAAGCGGTACGGCTCCGCGAGGAGTACCCGGCCATCGTCCCCGGCTGGCACATGAACAAGCGCCACTGGAACACCGTCACGGTCGGCGACCTGCCCGCCAAGCTGGTCCGCGAGCTGGTCGAGGACTCATACGACCTGGTGGTCGCGGGGCTGCCCCGGGCGGAGAGGCTCCGGCTGGACCGGGCTTGAGCGTGGGTGGTCCTCGGCGCCCCCGGTGAACGTACCGGGGGCGCCGAGCCGTTCTCAGCCCAGTGCCTTCTCGATGGCTTCAAAGATGTCGGCGTCGGTCTCCTGCTGCCAGGACGGAAGGTCGGGCCAGTCGGCCACGTACCCCGGCTTCGGGTCCTCGAAGTGCTTGAACATCTGGGCCGTCCAGCACACCGCGACGAAACGGCCCTTCTGCTCGCGGGACAGCCGCGCCGCCGATCCGCCGCTGACCTCGACGAACTGGCGGACCTGCGCGTACACGGAGCCTGCGGCCTCGCGCTCCCACTGCGGGGTGCCGTCCCACGGCGTGACGTAGCCCGGTTTCGGCTCGCCGGGGAAGTGCCGGTGCACTCCCGCGATCCAGGCATCCCGGAACACACGTGCACCCTCGGTCTGCGACATGCCCGTCTCCCTCGTCCTCGTCACGGCGTACTCAGAGCGGCTATCTCGGCCCCCAGCTCCGCTGCACGGGGGTCGCGGCTCAAGGAGCCGAAGCCGAACTCATCGGCAGACGAGCATGCCACCCAGGCAAGTGACGCGAAACGCGCCCTCTGCCCGAATGACCTCGTTGACCCGCTCCCGCGCGCGCTCGATCGTCTCCCGAAACGGAACGCCCATCTTGTCCGCCCAGGCTTCGTACGAGGCCAAGTGTGCGACGACCGGATCGGCGTCGGTCACCTCGATCACCCCGGGAAGGAGGATCGTGCGGATCTCGCCGAAGACCGTACCGAGGATCGCCGGCGCGTCCTCCAGAGTGAAGCGGGCGGACAACTGCACCCGGGCTGGGCCCTCCTGGATGCCCAGCACATCGCCTGCGGCCTGGCGCCAGAGGTGCTCCAGCTCCCGCTTGTCGGTGTGGCTGTTCGTGGAGACGATCGCGATGCCGCCGGGTGCCAAGGCGCGTCCCAACTCCCTCACGGCCTGGGCCTGATCCTCGACGTGGTACAGCATGTGCAGCGCGAGAACCGCCCCGAGGGATCCATCCGCAATGGGCAACTGCTGGACGTCCGCGACGACCGCTCCGGGGATGGCGTCGAGGATGCCGTGAG
This sequence comes from Streptomyces sp. NPDC001493, assembly GCF_053597235.1. Taxonomy (NCBI): domain Bacteria; kingdom Bacillati; phylum Actinomycetota; class Actinomycetes; order Kitasatosporales; family Streptomycetaceae; genus Streptomyces; species Streptomyces sp. NPDC001493. Next base: position 168,328 of record NZ_JBSFHV010000004.1, on the reverse strand, counting down.
AGACGTCCATGGGCAGCACGTTCAGGTCGGGCCGGTCGTCCCGCACCCGGGCGACGAACTTCCCGTTACCGCAACCCACGTCAGCGACCACTCCGCGTACGTCGGCCAGTTCGTCGACGACGATGCCGGGAAGGTCGTGGCTCGGGGTCTGCCATTGGTAGAGGGACTGACGAGCGGCCAAATGCTGACCCGTGCCGTACGCCTTGGTGGAAAGAAGGCTGCGATCGGTCACCAGATGATCATGCGTGGGCCGGGCGGTCATCGGGTCTCCGTAGGATTGCCGGCGAGAGCGGGCCGGACGGTCACCTCGTGGATGTGCGCGCGGAGATCGACTGCTGCTTGTTCGCCGGACACGCTGATCGGCATACCTGGGAAGAGGCGCCGAGCAAACCGCTTACACAGTGAGGACGGCGGCGCCCCGGAGTGTGAATCCAGTTCGGGGCGCGGCCGCGAGCTTGAGCGCCGACTCACGAATGACGGTCCGGGCGGTAAAACGGGATCGTCGGCCGGTACGGTTCCGGCGCCGTAGGGAGCCTCCCGAATGTCGGAAGATCAACCCGTTCTGCCCGGGATGAGATCTCCTCGGCGGTCTCCCGGCCTGTGGCGGAGTAGTGCTCGGCGACACCTTCCGGAACCCACTGATGCCCGTCCCACACTTGAACAGCGCGTGGTGCGTCAGGATCGACGTGCGCCCCGCGCCCTACGTCGTTTCCGAGCGGAACCGTCCGCCGCTCACCGACCTCGGGCCTTCGCCGTTCTCGCCGATCGGCCCACTCCTCCAAGGGTTCGTCGTCCACCGGGAACCTCCTCCTCGTCGGTCCGATCCAGTCTGCCGGACATGGCGCCGGGTCACAGGGTGATGCCCCACCCCCCGCGGGTGAACGTGGTCTCGCCGTCAGGTGTGATGGTGACCTTCGCTCCGTAGACCGGGAGTTCGCCTTGCTCGATCCACCGCCACCGGATGCTGTCCAGCAGGTCGTACAGGCGTCGAGGGCCACCCTGGTGAACGGTGGCGGTGCGCTCTCCCTTCGCCGTACGCGCGCGTGCCCAGGAACCGTCGGGGTGGAGCATCCACGTCATGCGACTGCCGTCCTCCGCCGTTCCGGTGCGGTGCTCGATGCCGGGCGTGGTCAGAGTGAGCATCGACCACACCTCCCACGCCTGCACGACGTCGAGCACGGGGAGCGGGGACACGGCAACATCTCCGTGCTCCGTACTGGCCGTGATGAACAGATCGTCGAGCGCGGGCGGGTAGTCGGTCCCGCTGCGGGCCTTCATGAACGCCGCCCGGTCCCATTCGACGCGCCCCGACGCCGAACCGTCCCGATTCCTGTCAGCGGTGACGATCAGGCCCGTGCCGGCGATCGTCGTCACGCGTCGCCCGCCGGGTGCGAGAGCCGTCAACCACTCTGCGGGGACGCGCGGCACGGACACCATGGACACGATCCGGTCGAACTCTCCCGGTAGCGCCGCAGTGGTGGCGTCCGCCCTCACCACCTGCGGGTGGAGGCCCGCGCGGTGGAGGCGGTCACCAGCGGCAAGGGTGAGGTACGGGTCGACGTCCAGGGTGGTGACGAGCTGATCGCCAAGCCGTTGGCACGCCAGGGCTGCGCTGTACCCGGAACCGGTGGCGAGGTCCAGAAATCGGACCCCGGGGATGAGCCGGCCGTGCCGAAGCATGGTGACGACGAGACTCGGATGGGTGGAAGACGATGTGGGATGCCCGGTGACAGTCAGACCGGTCTGGGTGTGGTCGGCGTGCACGGGCCCGATCTGCGTGACCAGGGTCGTGTCCGAGTACGAGGCCGCCGCCCATGCCTCTTCGTCGTCCGAACCGTCCACGGCGGTCCAACCGCCCGGTCCGGCGGTGAACCACCGCTCCACGAACTGGTGTCGCGGCGTACTTGCTACGGGCAGCCACCAGTCCGAGCCCGGATGGGCCACCTCGGCCGCGAGAGCCGCGGCGTGCGGTTTCCAATGCATCACGATCCTCCCGTCAGGTCGTCAACGATGGCCTCGACGATGGGGAGACCCGTGTGGCCTTGAATCCAGTCCCACTGACCGCACGGGTTGACCTCCAGGAACGTCCATCGGCCGTCCGGACCCACCACGAAGTCTGCGGCGCCGTAGCGAAGTTGCAGGCGAGCCATCAGCCGTCGCATCCCCTGCGCGACGTCCTCGGGCACCGTAGTGGTGGTGTAGGTCAATGACCCGTAGTCGCTGCGCCAGTCCTCGTGCGCGGCGGCGCTGCCGGCGTGGATGGCGGCGGCGAAGGCACGGCCGCCGACCATGGTGAGCCGCACTTCGTGGTCCTTGTCGATCCAGGACTGGAAGAGGTGCGCTGTCGTGTTGATGCCCCGTAGGTCGGCCAGGTCGGCATCTTCTAGACGTCGCGTGTAGACCGACTTGAGCTGGCCGGCCTCGATCAGGACTGGCGAGGCGACGGGCTTGCACACGATGGGCCGGCCAGTCTCCTTGGCGAAGGTCCGCACGTCCTCCGCGCGGTTCGTGATGAGGGTGGCCGGGATACTGAGTCCGCTCGCACGTGCGGCGGCGAGTTGCACCGGCTTGTACTCGGCGCGCGCCATGGCCGCCGGATAGTTCACCCAACGGCACTCCAGCGCCGACAGCACGCCTCCGAGACCGGCGCGGGCCTGTGATGCGGCGAATCTCTCCTCCGGGCCGGACATCCCCGCAGGGAACTGGAACGCCCCGGGGGCGCGGTAGTACACCGCGCCGACCCGGGACATCTCCACCATCCGATGCTCGGTGGCGAGTTCGCCCGTCCAGCCCCGTTCCTGGCCGATCCTTCCGGTCAGGGCGAGGTGCTGCGGGAAATCGGAGGTGTCCATGCGGAACACCTCGACGCCGCGGCGGTCCAGCTCCATGACGACTTTGTCCGTTGGCCAGTCGTCGGAGGCTGCAACGATCAGGACGGGCGCGGCCATCAGTCCTTCGGTCCTTCGTCCAGCGGCGGCGGGTTCTTGATGTCGCCGTCCGGGATCGTCGCCGTGTGCGTGTTCGCCATGGCGGTCAGCACACCCCCGTCGTACGACACGTTGACCTGCCGGTCCGTGTCGTAGACGTGCGCCGGCAGGGCGACTGCGCCGGTGGAGTCCGGGGTGCGGGCGAAGCGTAGGGCCCACGGCCGGGTCTCCGGCGCGGACGGTGCCTCGGCGCTGAAGGGGGTGCGTCCCCCCGGCGAGGTGAGGGGGAACGCCTCACGGAGCAACGTGTTCGTCACTGGTTTCCTCCTGTATCGGGTAGTCGTTCGGATTGGTACAACCCGGGCGCGGGACTGTCGCGGAGAAGACGGGTTGAAGGTGACCCCGCGCCAGGGAGTCTGGGGTCGTCAGTGCGGCTGAGTGATGGGCAGGCTGAACGTCGGCGGCCTGGCCGGGGTCAGGCCCGAAGGCGGCCGACTGCGGGCGGCTCAGGGGCCGGGGGCGTACCAGGCTCCGTGTCGGAGTGGGGGATCAGAGCCTCGCCCCGCTGGGTTCACCGAGTGCGGGACGTCCGCCCTGGAGCACGACGATCGAGCTGCTCCTCCAGGCGCTCCACATCCAGCGAAACCGGCGGTACTGGTTCGGGCTCATGCAGGTGCGGGCCGTCTCGGGGTTGAGCCACGCGTACCCCGACACCTCCAACTCGCCGCCCTCCGGTGCCCGAGGCGGAGCGATGTCGGTGTCGCTGCTGACCGGGGCGCAGAGGTAGACGAAGTCCTGGCCCATGGCCTCAACCCCGAGCTCGACCGGGAGGCGCGGCACCCAGTCGGTTCCGAGGAGCCCGAGCGGCAACGGCTCGATACCCGTCTGGTGCCGGACGTTGTAGGCCATCGAGATGAGGCTCGACTCGTAGTCGTCGACCGGGCCGCCCGGAAGCAGGTGGTACCCGTCCCTCCTCCTGGCGTTCACCAGCACGGTCAGGACGTCGCCGTGCTCGTTCGGTATCCAGGCGAGGCCACGGATACGGCAAGCCGGAGGCAATGTCCGGGATGGGGGCTGGCTCATGGCGTCCTGCCGTCGAGTGGGTCGGTGAAGGCCGCTGCGGAGGTGGTCGGGCTCGGCGAGGTCGTCACGGTGCATCCTCCGTGGAGACGGTGCACCAGACGAGGGCACCGTTCCGGCCGATGCCCCACGCGTCGCTCAGCGCCTTCACGAGGAGGAGTCCGCGCCCGTTCTCGTCCTCATCCGTCGCGCAGGCTCGCGCCGGCCACGTTCCCGGGGTGTGGTCGTCCACCTCGATGCGGGTCTCCTGCGGCGAGGACGAGACGGACACGCCGATCTGGTTCGACTGCCCGTACAGCATCGCGTTGGACAGGAGTTCGCTCACGATCAGGACGGCGTCGGCCGAACTGCCGCTACCGACACCCCACCGCGCCAGACGCTCCGCGACCAAGTGACGCTGCTCGCTCACCAGTCGGGTGTCCCGAGTGACAACGGCCACGTAGCGGTGCGGGAAAGCGAACGGGGAAAAACAGCCATGCCCAGGCTGGTCGCACCGCGAGGATGCGGCGCTCCATCGCGAGAGGCAGTGGCACTACAGGACGTGCTTCGGAACCGGCTCATTCTGTGCCCTTCCCGGTGCGGCCAGATAAGTGGCCAGGAGGTGCTTCCCCTTCATTCAACGACTCCCGTCGGAGGTTCAACACGAATAGTTCTGCGCGGACTTCGCGCAGGGAACCGGAAATCTTTACCTTTCGGATTTGCGACATGACGAATGGCATCGCGGTACGGTCGGCCGCATGACCCCCAACCGGGCGCTCGCGCAGAAGATGATCGAACTCGGCTACACGCAGGAACAGTTGGCCGAGGAGATGAATGTCGCGCTGCGGCAGATCACGGGCAGCACCGGGAACGTGTCTGTTCGTACGATCTGGAACCTGCTCCACGGCCGTACGCGCCGCCCGATCGGTCGCACCCGGGTCGCCCTGGAGCACGTCTTCGACTGCTCGATCAAGGACTTAGGGTTTGACCAGCCCAGCCCTACCCCATCGGAGGAAAGCGTGCTGCGACGCACCTTCGCCGGCGCGGCAGCGGGGATCGCCGCCGCAGCTGCCCTTCCGCCCACTCCGGGCCCCCGCATCGGCATGGCTGATGTGGACCGCCTCGATGCCGCGTTCGCGGGGCTCGTGGCCGCCGACAACTCTCACGGCGGCACGGTCAGCCTTGAGACCAGAGCTGTAGCCTTCGCCCACCACGCCATGGAGTTGCAAGCGGTCGGCTCCGCCAGCCAGCGTGTCCGCCAGCGGCTGTACTACCTCGCTGCGGCGTTCACCGGCACCGCCATGTGGGCAGCCCTCGACGCCTACCAGCCCGACCGGGCGGAGGGCCACTTCGAACGGGCCATGCGTCTGGCCGGTCTCTCAGGTAACGCGGACATCCAGCTGCGTCTCTGGGGACACGCATCGGTGCTCTCGATGCAGACGAACAGCCCACACGATGCTCTGGCCGCAGCGGAAGCCGGCCGGGCGTCCTCCACCTGCCGGAAGGACCCGCTTGCCCGATCGCTCGCGGCCGCACGGCTCGCAGGCGTTCAGGCGGAAGCGGGTGACGAGCGTTCGGCAAGACGCAGCCTGGACAGTGCCGTCGACGCCTTCCTCCGAGCAGACAGGAGTGAGCTGCGGCCCACGTGGATGGCCTTCTACGATCAGTCCGAGTTGAGCGGCCTGACGGGGCTCGCCATGTCCCGGCTGGGCCGCCACGACGAGGCCGAAGCTCATTTCCACCGGACCCTGGGCGAGTTGCGTCCCACCTACGTCAGAAACCGGTGGTTCTACTCGACCCACCTGGCGCTCTCCCAACTTCGTCAAGGCGATGTGGAGCTGGCCTGCTCGACTGCCACCTCTGTACTGCAAGATCCCGTGAGTGATTCACTGACCGGGCGCATCGAGAGACTGCTCGGCACGTTCACCCGCGAGCTGGCCGGCCGTGCCCCCCGCGCTCAGGCAACGGAATCCTGGAAAGAGCAGTACGGCAGCAGAAAGGGCCCCCTGTGACCGTCGAGATCCGCCACTACGCCGCAGACCAGCTCTCCGAGATCCGGCAGGCCCTCCTGGACATCCATGTCGAGGTCCGGCACAACGACTTCGGACTCACCGGGCCTTTCTACGACGTCGCGCGATTCGACGAACGTCTCAGCAGCTACGCGTCACGGCCGGGCTGGGCCGCAACCGTCGGCTACGAGGACGGCAGGCCTGTCGGTTTCGCGTTCGGTGTGCCGCTCGGCCCTGACACCCGCTGGTGGTCCGCGATGACCACACCACTGCCGGACGGATACGCAGAAGAGGACGGCACCCGTACTGTCGCCCTGAACGAGATCGTGGTTCGCAAGCCTTGGCGAGGGCGCGGCGTCGCCTGGCAGATTCACGAGGCATGGCTTGCTCAGCGCAAGGAAGAGCGCGTCACTCTCCTCGTCAACCCTGCGGCTGGGAACGGCGCCGTCCTCGCCAGGTACGAAGCCTGGGGCTACCGGAAGGTCGGCGACCAGCAGCCGTTCTCCGACTCCCCTGTGTTTGCCTCCATGACCAGGCCCGTACGCCAGCGGTAGCCCTCGTACGCGGCAACGCCCGGGCGTGGACCGAAGGCACGGTACCGGCCCGCCGAAGCCGCCCCGGAAGCTAGGACTGGGCCTGCCCGGGGCTCCCGTCCAGCACCAGCATGACGTGCTCGTTCTCGCCGTACCGGACCGTCCCGGTACGCCGGAAGCCCTGCTTCTCCAGCAGCCGCACCGAGCCGGTGTTCCCGGCGTAGGGATCGGCGTACAGGGGACGGGCGGGTTCCCGCTCCAGGAACAGCGCCAGCGCCCGGGTGCCGATGCCCCGGCCCCAGTACGCCCTGCCGAGCCAGTACCCGATGAAGCGCTGTTCCCCGTGCCACCAGGCCACCACGTTGCCCGCCAGCTCTCCGTCGACCGTGATGGCCTGCACGAAGACGGTGGGGTCGCCGAGAACCTTCGTCTTCCAGTGGGTCATGAAGACATCCCGTTCCCGGGGCGGGAACTTCGACCGTCGTGCGGACTCGGGATCGTGCTCCTGCGCGAGGAACTCGTCCAGATCGCCGAGTTCGACATCTCTCAGACTCACCTGATCGCTCATACCGGCGGAGTCTGCCAGCCGGCACTGACACCCGACGGCCCCTGACCGGTGAACTGGTCAGGGGCCGTTCATCCGTGGTGGGTGGGCCGGCCCCGCCTGCCTCAACGCCGCCGCAGTCCCGCCGCCACGACCGCCGCGCCGACCAGCAGCAGCGCCGCGTCGAGGGCCATGACCGTGCGGACCCCCGTGAACAGCTCGTCCTGCGTCGTGGCGAGCACGCCCAGCAGCGGGATGCCGAGGGTCAGGCCGACCTGCTGGGTCGTGGTGACCAGGCCGGTGGCCAGGCCCTGTTCGGCGTCCGGGACGCCGGAGGTCACCGCGAGGCCGTAGCTCACGATCGCGCCCAGGTGGCACATGCTCGCCAGCGAGACGCCGACCGTGGCGACCAGCACGCCGCCATGCTCGCCCAGGGCCAGCAGCAGGGCGACGAAGGCGCCCTGGCCGAGCAGCGAGCCGACCAGCGTGCGGCGGGCACCGAAGCGGCCGATGACCCGGGGGGCGTACGTACCGGCCACCGCCGACAGCAGCCCCTGCACCCCGAAGACCAGCCCGGTGGCGAAGGCCGACAGGCCCAGTACGTCCTGGAGGTAGAGCGTGAGCACGAAGACCACGGTGGACATCAGGGCGAAGGTCAGCAGTCCGCCGAGGTTGCCGAACGCCACGGTCCGGCGGCGCAGCATCGGCAGCGAGACCAGCGGTTCGGCGGCCCGCGACTCCACCACCGCGAACGTCACCAGCAGTGCCACTCCGAGGACCAGCGTGAGCAGGACGTCGGTGTGCCCGAAGCCGTCCTGGGCGGCGGTCGACAGTGCGTAGATCAGGGCCAGCAGCCCGCCCGTGACGGTGACCGCGCCCGGTACGTCCAGCTTGGGCCGGTGCGGGGTGCGGGACTCCGTCAGCGCCTTCGGGGCCAGGGTCAGGACGCCGATCGAGGCGAGCGCCAGCAGGCCCATGGTGGAGCGCCAGCCCAGTGTGTCGGTGAGTACGCCGCCCGCCACCATGCCCACGGTGAAGCCGAGGGAGAGCAGCGTGCCGCTGATGCCCAGCGCCCGGTCGCGCTCAGGGCCCTCCCGGAACGTGGTGGTCAGCAGCGACATCCCGGTGGGCACGATCGCGGCGGCGCCGAGGCCCTGCAGGGCGCGTCCGGCGAGGAACGCCGCCGGGTTCCAGGCGAGCGTGGCCAGCAGCGAGGCCGCGCCGAACACGACCAGACCGGTGAGGAAGAGCCGGCGCCGCCCGTACAGGTCGCCGATCCGGCCGAAGAGCAGCAGGAATCCGCCGGACGGCAGGGCGAACGCGGTGATGGCCCACTGGAGCTGGGAGGTGCTCAGCCCGAGGTCGGTGCCGAGTGCGGGCAGCGCCACGTTCAGTACGGAGAAGTCGAGCGCCACCATGAACTGGGCGGCGCAGAGGACCATGAGGATCAGCCGGGACCGGCCGGAGAGCCGGGCGGGACGGGTCGTGTGCGGGAGCGAGGGGGCAGCGGGACCGGGGGTGCCGGTGGCCTCGGGAGGTGATTCGATCGCCATGTCCCAACCTTCGGTCGCACGGGACAGGGGTGGGGAGACGCTCCTTATCCTGTTGGTACGAACACCAGTTGGTGCGACCAGCTCGCACCGCCGACTGGCGCCGCCCGGTTGGCACCGTGCGCAGACCCAGGGGGAGTGACGTGGCGACACCGGCCCGTTCGACGACGGACAACGCCAAGGCCCACCGGCTCGCCGAGCTGCGGGAGTTCCTGATGAGCCGCCGGGCCCGGGTCACCCCGGCCCTCGCCGGCCTCCCCGACGGCGGTGCGCGCCGCCGCACCCCGGGGCTGCGCCGGGAGGAGGTCGCCGTCCTCGCGGGCGTCGGGGTCTCCTGGTACCAGTGGCTGGAGCAGGGGCGCGACATCACCGTCTCCCCGCAGGTGCTGGACTCGGTGGCGCGCGTCCTGCGGCTCACCAGCGCGGAGCGCCGCCATCTGTACGTCCTGGCCGGGCTCAACCCGCCCGCCCCCGAGGTCGATCCCGCCGACGCCGACATGTGCGAGGGGCTGCGGCGGCTCATCGACGCGTGGATGCCGTTCCCGGCGCACATCATGGACCGGTACTGGAACGTCATCCTCTACAACGACGCCGCTTCCCTGGTCCTCGGGCTGCGCCCCGGCATCGTGCAGAACTGTCTGATCTCCTTCTTCACCGACGACGTCTACCGGTCCCGCGCCACGACCTGGGAGCAGATCGCCCCTATGGTCGTCGCCCAGTTCCGCGCGGGCTGTTCGGAGAACCCGGAGGACGAGGGTTTCCAGGCCGTCGTCGCCGAGGCGAAGGAGGCCAGTTCCGAGTTCGCCGCGCTCTGGGAGCAGCGCGACATCGCGCCCGGCGGGCAGATGCGCAAGGAGCTGGAGCATCCGACGGCCGGAACGCTCCAGGTGGAGTCCACCCAGCTGCGGGTGCCCGCCCGCCCGGACCTGGCGATCGTGCTGCACACCCCGCTGCCCGGCACCGGCACCGAGGAGCGGCTCAAGTGGCTGGCGTCCCCGGAGGGGCGGCGCGACGCGATGTACCCGGTACCGGGATGAGGCGCGCGCCACACGGTTCGTATGCTCGGCACATGACAGACAGCACCGACCTCGGGGCCGAGGACCGCAAGATCGTCACCCTGGCGCGCAGCGCCCGCGCCCGCAACGGAGTGCCGGAGGGCGCGGCCGTACGGGACGAGACGGGACGTACGTACGTGGCGGGCACGGTGGCCCTGGAGTCGCTGCGGCTCACGGCCCTCCAGACCGCCGTGGCGATGGCCGTGGCCAGCGGGGCCACCTCGCTCGAAGCCGCAGCCGTGGTCTCGGACGCCGAGGCCCCCTCCGACGAGGACCGGGCGGCGGTGCGCGACCTCGGCGGGGCGGACACCCCGGTGTTCCTCGCGGGTCCGGACGGGAACGTGCGGGTGCGGGTCACCGCGGGGTGACACCGTGACTTCGCCCACGTCCCGCAGGTCCCCCGACTGAGGCGGGCCGGCCGTGATCGGGTCAGTGCCCCCTGGGCGCGTACATGATCACGGCCATGCCGGCGAGGCAGATCAGCGCGCCCGCGATGTCCCAGCGGTCCGGGCGGTAGCCGTCCGCGACCATGCCCCAGGCGATCGAGCCGGCCACGAAGACCCCGCCGTAAGCGGCGAGGATGCGGCCGAAGTTGTCGTCGTTCTGCAGCGTCGCCACCGCCCCGTACACCCCGAGGGCGATCACCCCCGCGCCGATCCAGGCCCAGCCCCGGTGCTCGCGGATGCCCTGCCAGACCAGCCAGGCACCCCCGATCTCGAAGAGGGCGGCGACGACGAAGAGGGCGGCGGAGCGGGCGACGAGCATGGAGGGCACGCTATCCCGGGCGCAGGCGCGGGTGGCCGTGCGAGGGTCCGGGGGTACGCGTCGCCGGGCCGGGCGGGCGACCGTTGTGCGCCGGGCCGCCGCGATCGGGGACAATGGGCGCCATGAGCGCTCGACCGAACCCCGAAGCCGCTGCGCGGCAGGCCACGGACACCGCCCCCCACCGGGCCGGTTTCGCCTGCTTCGTGGGCCGCCCCAACGCGGGCAAGTCCACCCTCACGAACGCTCTGGTCGGGCAGAAGGTGGCGATCACGTCCAACCGCCCCCAGACCACCCGGCACACCGTGCGCGGCATCGTGCACCGTGACGACGCGCAGCTGATCCTGGTCGACACCCCGGGACTCCACAAGCCGCGCACCCTGCTCGGCGAGCGGCTGAACGACGTCGTGCGGACCACCTGGGCCGAGGTCGACGTCATCGGCTTCTGCCTGCCCGCCGACCAGAAGCTCGGCCCCGGCGACAAGTTCATCATCAAGGAACTCGCCGCCATCAAGAAGACCCCGAAGATCGCGGTCATCACCAAGACGGACCTGGTCGACTCCCGGGCGCTCGCCGAACAGCTGCTGGCCGTCTCCCAGCTGGGCCAGGAGCTCGGTTTTGAATGGGCCGAGATCGTGCCCGTCTCGGCGGTCAAGGACGAGCAGGTCGGGCTGCTCGCCGACCTGATCGCCCCGCTGCTGCCGGTGAGCCCGCCGCTCTACCCGGAGGGCGACCTCACCGACGAGCCCGAGCAGGTCATGGTCGCGGAGCTGATCCGTGAGGCCGCGCTCGAAGGCGTACGCGACGAGCTGCCGCACTCCATCGCGGTCGTCGTCGAGGAGATGCTGCCCCGCGAGAACCGTCCGGCGGACAAGCCGCTGCTGGACATCCACGCCAACGTCTACATCGAGCGCCCCAGCCAGAAGGGCATCATCATCGGCCCCAAGGGGCAGCGGCTGAAGGACGTCGGGACCAAGTCCCGCAAGCAGATCGAGGCGCTGCTCGGCACGCCGGTCTTCCTCGATCTGCACGTCAAGGTCGCCAAGGACTGGCAGCGCGACCCGAAGCAGCTGCGCAAGCTCGGCTTCTGAGCCGCCCCGCCGGCCGTTCTGCCGGCCTTTCTGTCAGCGCCGCCGGCGCGCCGCCGGTCTCACGCCCCCTCGCGGAGGACGCGTGAGACCAGCGTGCGCTGGTCGTCGGTCAGATCAGGGTCCGCGCAGTGCACGGACCGCCCGTCGACGGTGATCGTGTACCGGAAGCCGTCCGGCACCCCCGCCGGCGGGGACCCGGCCCCCTCCGCGAGCGCGGAACGGGCCAGGGACTCCCAGGCGGCGGCGTCCTCACGCCCGGACGTGTCGATCTCACCCCGGCGGGAGAGGCCGGCGAACCCGCCGGTCCTGCTCACTTGAATGCGCATGGGACCCATACTGACCGGCTCACGCGGTCGGTACGCCCACTTCCGACCACCCCTTGATCACGGCCTCGCGCTCGTCCCCGTCGCCGAAGCGGTCGCGGGCCGCCGCCACGGTGAGCCGGGCGAAGTCCGCGAAGTCCGCCGTCGCGGTCAGCTCGCCGCCGGTCAGTACGTCGTACCAGATCTGGCCGGCCCGCTCCCAGGCGTTACCGCCGAGGGCGGAGGCGGCGAGGTAGAAGGCGCGGTTGGGGATGCCGGAGTTGAGGTGGACGCCGCCGTTGTCGTCGTCGGTCTCGATGTAGTCCTCCATCGAGGCGGGCTGCGGGTCCTTGCCGAGCACGTCGTCGTCGTACGCGGTGCCCGGCGCCTTCATCGAGCGCAGCCCCTCCCCGGTGACCCCGGGGGCGAGCAGCCCCGCGCCGATCAGCCAGTCGGCCTGCTCGGCGCTCTGCCCCAGGGAGTACTGCTTGACCAGGGAGCCGAAGACGTCCGAGACGGATTCGTTGAGCGCGCCGGACTGGCCCTCGTAGACGAGGTTGGCGGTGTGCTGGGTGAGACCGTGCGCCAGCTCGTGGCCGATCACGTCGATGGAGAGCGTGAAGTCGAGGAAGACCTCGCCGTCGCCGTCGCCGAAGACCATCTGCTGGCCGTCGAAGAAGGCGTTGTTGTAGTCCCGGTCGTAGTGGACCGAGCCGATGAGCCGCATCCCCTTACCGTCGAGCGAGCTGCGGCCGTAGGCGGAGAGCAACAGGTCGAAGGTGGCGCCGAATCCGGCGTACGCGCGGTTGACGCTGGCGTCGCCGGTGGGGTCGTCGCCCTCGCCGCGGACCTTGCGTCCGGGCAGGAGCGTGTGGTGGCGGCAGTCGTAGATGGTGCGGCGGGGCTTGCTGGGCACGGCGCCCGCGGTGGCCGGGGCCGGGGCGGTGCCCGCCAGCGAAGCCGCGTGGCGCAGGGTGCGGCGGGCGCCGTCCGCGTCGAGGGTCCGCCGGGCGGGATCGGCGACCGCGGGGTTGTCGGACTGCGCCAGCTGGTCGAGGAGGTGCGGCGGCACGATGGTGCAGAAGACGGGGTGGATACCGGAACCGTCGTGGGATCGAGAGATCATGCAAATGACTGTGGCACTCTGTCATCGCTCTGTCACTGGTTGCGACGGCAATTGACGAAATAGAGTGATGCATCACTGTTTACTCGTCATGTGTGCACGGTCCCGCATACTGATACGGACCGGCGTCCCGCGCACCTCTCGGTTACTCTCGTCGCATCATGCGTTTCGGGCTGCTTCTCCTTAGCTGCCGCGGCGAGGGCCTGTAGTCGTAGGCCGACCCCCTCCCCGCGGAGTCTGGTGCTGCAGCGACACAGTCGGCCGTCCCACCAGCTGGACCCCGAGGAGCCCCACGTCATGACCACCGTGAACATTTCCGGTAATTCTGTCGGCCGTCCCACGCCGATCACCAACGCGACGCAGCTCCAGAAGACTTCCGGAATGCCGATCCACAAGTACGGCCAGTACGAAGCGGTCGAGATCCCCGACCGCACCTGGCCGGACAAGCGGATCACGGTGGCACCCCGCTGGCTCTCCACCGACCTGCGCGACGGCAACCAGGCCCTGATCGACCCGATGTCCCCGGCCCGCAAGCGCGAGATGTTCGACCTGCTCGTGAAGATGGGCTACAAGGAGATCGAGGTCGGCTTCCCGGCCTCCGGCGAGACCGACTTCGCGTTCGTACGCTCCATCATCGAAGAGGGCGCGATCCCCGAGGACGTGACGATCTCCGTCCTGACCCAGTCCCGCGAGGAACTGATCGAGCGGACCATCGAGTCGCTGCGCGGCGCGCACCGGGCCACCGTCCACCTGTACAACGCCACCGCCCCCACCTTCCGCCGTGTGGTCTTCCGCGGTTCGAAGGAGCAGGTCAAGCAGATCGCGGTGGACGGCACCCGGCTGGTCATGGAGTACGCCGAGAAGATCCTGGGCGGCGACACGATCTTCGGTTACCAGTACAGCCCCGAGATCTTCACCGACACCGAGCTGGACTTCGCCCTGGAGGTCTGCGAGGCCGTCTGCGACGTGTGGCAGCCGGAGGAGGGACGCGAGATCATCCTCAACCTGCCCGCCACCGTGGAGCGTTCGACGCCGTCCACGCACGCGGACCGGTTCGAGTGGATGGGGCGCAACCTGTCCCGCCGTGAGTTCGTCTGCCTGTCGGTCCATCCGCACAACGACCGCGGCACCGCCGTCGCCGCCGCCGAACTGGCGCTGATGGCCGGCGCCGACCGTGTCGAGGGCTGCCTGTTCGGCCAGGGCGAGCGCACCGGCAACGTCGACCTGGTCACCCTGGGCATGAACCTCTTCTCCCAGGGCGTCGACCCGCAGATCGACTTCTCGCAGATCGACGAGATCCGCCGCACCAGCGAGTACTGCAACCAGATGGAGGTCCACCCGCGCCACCCCTACGCGGGCGACCTCGTCTACACCTCCTTCTCGGGCTCCCACCAGGACGCCATCAAGAAGGGCTTCGACGCCATGGAGGCCGACGCGGCCGCCCGGGGCAAGACGGTCGACGACATCGAGTGGGCCGTCCCGTACCTGCCGATCGACCCGAAGGACGTCGGCCGCTCCTACGAGGCCGTGATCCGCGTCAACTCGCAGTCCGGCAAGGGCGGTATCGCGTACGTCCTGAAGAACGACCACAAGCTGGACCTGCCGCGCCGGATGCAGATCGAGTTCTCCCGGATCATCCAGGCCAAGACCGACGCCGAGGGCGGCGAGGTCACCCCGGCGCAGATCTGGTCGGCCTTCGAGGACGAGTACCTGCCCAACGCCGACGACGCCGCCGCCCGTTGGGGACGCGTCCAGATCCGTTCGGGCCAGACCACCACCGACAAGGACGGCCGGGACACCCTGACCGTCGAGGCCACCGTGGACGGCACCGACACCGTGCTGACCGGTACCGGCAACGGCCCGATCTCCGCCTTCTTCGAGGCGCTGGCGGGCATCGGCATCGACGCGCGCCTGCTGGACTACACCGAGCACACCATGAGCGAGGGCGCCAGCTCGCAGGCCGCCTCCTACATCGAGTGCGCGATCGACGGCAAGGTCCTGTGGGGCATCGGCATCGACGCCAACACCACCCGGGCCTCGCTCAAGGCGGTCGTCTCCGCCGTCAACCGCGCGGGCCGCTGAGTCAGTGCCGCGCGGTGGCCGGTTGACGCCGTCGCCCGGCATCCCCGCCGGTTTCCCACCGGTCCGGTGACGTACGGGAGTACACCCCGTACGCATGTCCGGTTGATCCGGTGAAGCACGGTTCGCCGAACCCCGTCCGCCCGTTCCGGGTGGGCGGGGTTCAGCCATTTCCGGGTGTTGTGACAGTGAGGGTGATGACGCCGCCGCGCGCATGTGGCTAACATCACGTGCAACACACGGCAATGTTGCCGGAGCGTTACGGAGGTGTGCGACGTGCGGTCAGCCAAAGGACAACGCGCCCTGAGAACAGGTCTCTACGGCCTCCGCACCGCATGGGACGTCGTCGGCGACGGCGAGTTCTTCTGCCAGGACTGCGGCGGGGACCGCAACTACCGCCGCCTCACCGGCCGCCGCAGGCTCACCGTGCTCGGAGTGCCGCTGCTGCGGCGCGGCGGGACGGGCCCCGTCGTGGAGTGCGCCGACTGCGGCGCCCACTTCGGCACCGAGGCGCTGGAACACCCCACCACCACCCGGTTCTCCACCATGCTCCGGGAGGCCGTGCATACGGTCGCGCTGGCCGTCCTCGCCTCGGGCGGCACCCCGCGCACCGCCCTGGAGACCGCCGCGCACACCGTCCGCGAGGCCGGGCTCGACGACTGCTCGGAGGACCAGCTCCTCACCGTCGTGGAGGTGCTGACCGCCGACATCGGCCACGACGACGCCGTGGGCGCCGCCGGGGCGTGCGGTGCGGCGCTCGCCATCGAGCTGCACGAGGTCCTCACCCCGCTCGCCCAGCACCTGGTCCCGGCGGGCCGCGAGTCGGTGCTGCTCCAGGGCGCCCGCATCGCGCTGGCCGACGGCCCGTACGGTGCCGCCGAGCGCGAGGTCCTGACGACCGTGGGCCGCGCCCTGCGGATCTGCCCCGAGGACACCGCCCGCCTGCTCACGGAAGCGGCCCGCACGCCCTCCTGAGCGCCGCTGAGGGCCCCTGGGGCCCTGGGGCCCCTGGGTGTCCCGGACGCCCCCCGGGCGCTCCCCGCGTACGCCCGGGCGCTCCCCGCGCGTACGCCGGAGTGAGAGGGAGCACAGGGGCGCTCACGGGGACCCCCGGCCCGATCGCGGGCCGGTGGGCGACAATGGGTCCATGAGCTTGTTCCGGGACGACGGCGTCGTACTGCGTACGCAGAAACTGGGCGAGGCCGACCGGATCATCACCCTGCTGACCCGCGGCCACGGCCGGGTGCGCGCGGTCGCCCGGGGGGTGCGCCGCACCAAGTCCAAGTTCGGCGCCCGCCTCGAACCCTTCTCCCACGTCGACGTGCAGTTCTTCGCGCGCGGCAGCGAGCTGATCGGCCGGGGGCTTCCGCTCTGCACCCAGAGCGAGACCATCGCCCCGTACGGCGGCCGGATCGTCACCGACTACGCCCGCTACACCGCCGGCACCGCGATGCTGGAGACCGCCGAGCGCTTCACCGACCACGAGGGCGAACCGGCCGTCCAGCAGTACCTCCTCCTCGTCGGCGGGCTGCGCACCCTGGCCCGGGGCGAGCACGCGCCCCACCTCATCCTCGACGCGTTCCTGCTGCGCTCCCTCGCCGTCAACGGCTACGCCCCCAGTTTCGAGGACTGCGCGCGGTGCGGAATGCCCGGTCCGAACCGTTTCTTCTCCATCGCCGCAGGCGGAGCGGTCTGCACCGACTGCCGGGTGCCCGGCAGCGTCGTACCCTCGGCGGAGGCCCTGACCCTGCTGAGCGCCCTGCTCAGCGGCGACTGGGCGACGGCGGACGCGTGCGAGGCACGGCATGCCAGGGAGGGGAGCGGACTGGTCTCCGCCTACCTGCACTGGCATCTGGAGCGCGGTCTGCGCTCGCTGCGGTACGTGGAACAGTGACCCTCGCAGCGTTCGTGGAAGAGCGACACAGGGAGACGAGAGAAGCTCATGGCAGTACGCGGGATCCTCGGCGGCCGTAACCGGCGCACGTACAAGACCCCCGAGACGCACCCCTCCGGTGCGACGCCCCCGAAGATCCCCGCCGAGCTGGTGCCCCAGCACGTGGCCGTCGTGATGGACGGGAACGGCCGCTGGGCCAAGGAACGCGGCCTGCCGCGCACCGAGGGCCACAAGGTCGGCGAGAGCGTCGTGATGGACGTCCTCAAGGGCTGCATCGAGATGGGCGTGAAGAACCTCTCCCTCTACGCGTTCTCCACCGAGAACTGGAAGCGGTCCCCGGAGGAGGTGAAGTTCCTGATGAACTTCAACCGGGACGTCATCCGCCGCCGCCGCGACGAGATGGACGAGCTCGGCATCCGCATCCGCTGGGTCGGCCGGATGCCCAAGCTGTGGAAGTCCGTCGTCCAGGAGCTCCAGGTCGCCCAGGAGCAGACCAAGGACAACGACAAGATGACGCTGTACTTCTGCGTCAACTACGGCGGCCGGGCCGAGATCGCCGACGCCGCGCAGCGCATCGCCCAGGACGTGGCCGCCGGAAAGCTCGACCCGTCGAAGGTCAACGAGAAGACGTTCGCGAAGTACATCTACTACCCGGACATGCCGGACGTGGACCTCTTCGTCCGCCCCAGCGGCGAGCAGCGCACCTCCAACTACCTGATCTGGCAGAGCGCGTACGCCGAGATGGTCTTCCAGGACGTGCTCTGGCCCGACTTCGACCGACGCGACCTGTGGCGCGCCTGCCTGGAGTACGCCCAGCGCGACCGCCGCTTCGGCGGTGCGCAGGAGGCCGCCCCGGCGGCCGTGGAGCCCGCGCCCGAGGCGTGAGAACCACGAGAGGGGGGAGAACCGGTGGCCGGTTCTCCCCCCTCTCGCCGTGTGCCGTGCGTGTCAGTGCTTCTCGGCCGCGCAGTCCGCGCACTCCGCGCAGGTCCCGAAGATCTCCACGGTGTGCGCCACGTTGACGTAGCCGTGCTGGGAGGCGATCGTCTCGGCCCACTGCTCCACGGCCGGGCCCTCCACCTCCACGGCCTTGCCGCAGACCCGGCAGACCAGGTGGTGGTGGTGCTCACCGGTCGAGCAGCGGCGGTAGACCGACTCGCCCTCGGTGGTGCGCAGCACGTCCACCTCGCCCGCGTCGGCGAGGGACTGGAGGGTGCGGTAGACGGTGGTCAGCCCCACCGAGTCGCCACGGTGCTTGAGCACGTCGTGCAGCTCCTGGGCGCTGCGGAACTCGTCGACCTCGTCGAGCGCCGCCGCGACCGCCGCCCGCTGGCGGGTGGACCGCCCCCGTACCGGAGCCGCGTTCGTGCCACTGATCGGCGCCGCCACAGCTGCCTCCTCATGTCGCCCGTACAGATGTCGGGCCATTGTGCCAGCCGGACCGGGCGAATTCCTCATACGTGCACGTCGTCCGCGGCGGTGCGACCGGCCGGTACCTCCAGGGTGCACTTCTCGCCCTCGACCCTGCGTGCACGGGCCCTGCGGCGGGCCAGCGGTGCGGCCAGCGCGGTCAGCGCGACGAAGGCGGCGATGGCCAGCAGCACGATCGTCGCCCCGGGCGGGACGTCCTGGTAGTACGAGGTGACGGTGCCGGCCAGGGTGACGGCGGTGCCGATCACCACGGAGAGCACGAAGGTCAGCCGGAAGGACTTCGACACCTGCTGGGCCGCCGCGACCGGCACCACCATCAGGGCGCTGACCAGCAGCAGGCCGACGACCCGCATCGCGACGGTGACCGTCACGGCGGCCGTCACCGCGATCAGCAGGTTCAGCAGCCGCACCGGCAGTCCGGTGACCCGGGCGAACTCCTCGTCCTGGCTGACCGCGAAGAGCTGGCGGCGCAGCCCCACGGTCACCAGCACCACGAACGCGGCGAGCAGCGTGATCGCCCACACGTCCGAAGAGGAGACGGTGGAGAGCGAGCCGAAGAGGTACGAGGTGAGGTTGGCGTTCGAGCCGGTGTCGGAGATGTTGATCAGCAGCACCCCGCCCGCCATGCCGCCGTAGAAGAGCATGGCCAGCGCGATGTCGCCGCGGGTGTGGCCGAACCAGCGGATCAGCTCCATGACGACGGCGCCGGCGACGGCGACGGCGGTGGCCATCCAGACGGGGCTGGTGGAGAGCAGGAAGCCGAGGCCGACCCCGGTCATCGCGATGTGCCCGATGCCGTCGCCCATGAGGGCCTGGCGGCGCTGGACGAGGTAGATGCCGATGGCGGGGGCGGTGATGCCGACCAGGACGGCGGCGATCAGCGCGCGCTGCATGAAGGCGGGTTCGAGGAATTCCATCAGGTCAGCAGTCCCGTTCGGACGGGCTCGGAAGCCGCGTGGGGGTGGACGTGGTCGTGGCCGGGGAGCGCGTGCTGCCCGACCGAGCGCGGCGGCGGGCCGTCGTGCGTCACACAGCCGTCGCGCAGCACGACCGCGCGGTCGATCAGCGGCTCCAGCGGGCCCAGCTCGTGCAGGACCAGCAGCACGGTGGTGCCGGCGGCGACCTGCTCGCGCAGGGTGGCGGCGAGGATCTCCTGGCTGGCCAGGTCGACCCCGGCCATCGGCTCGTCCATGATCAGCAGCTCGGGCTCGGAGGCCAGGGCGCGGGCGATCAGGACCCGCTGGTGCTGTCCGCCGGAGAGGGCGCTCACCGAGTCCCCGGCGCGGTCGGTGAGGCCGACGAGGGCGATGGCCCGGTCGACGGCGGCGCGGTCGGCGCGGCCGGGGATGCGCAGCTTGGTGCGGGACAGCCGCCCGGAGGAGACGACCTCGCGGACGGTCGCGGGGACCCCCGCCGAGGCGGTGGTGCGCTGCGGTACGTACCCGACGCGTGCCCACCGGCGGAAGCGGCGGAGCGGGGTGCCGAAGAGTTCGACGGTGCCGCCGGTGAGGGGGACCTGGCCGATGGCGGAGCGTACGGCGGTGGACTTGCCGGAGCCGTTGGCGCCGAGCAGGGCGACGACCTCGCCGCGGTGCACGGCCAGGTCCACCCCGCGCAGGACGGGGCGGGAGCCGAGGGTCGCGGTGGCGCCGGTGAGCCGGATCACGGCTTCGGCGTCCGGCTTTCCGGCCCCGGTGCCGGTCCCGCCGGCGGCGGCGGGGGCCGGGGCGGGGGTGCTGTCGGCGGCGGGGGCCTGGGCGGGAATGCTGGGCTCGTCCATGCGCGTCTCCGGTCCGGTCGCGGGGGTCGTGGGGTCGGTCACTTCGCGCCCAGGGCCTTCTGGAGGGCGGCGAGGTTGGACTCCATGACCTCGATGTAGTCGTGGCCCTCGGACTTCTTCGTGATGCCCTCCAGCGGGTCCAGGACGTCGGTGCGCAGCCCGGTGTCCTTCGCGAGGGTCTTCGCGGTCTTGTCGCTGGCGAGCGTCTCGAAGAAGACGGTGGTGGCGTTCTCCTTCTCCGCGATGTGCTGGAGGTCCTTGATGCGGGCCGGGCTCGGCTCCGCCTCCGGGTCGACTCCGGCGATGCCCTCCTGGGTGAGGCCGTAGCGCTCGGCGAGGTAGCCGAAGGCGGAGTGCGTGGTGAGGAAGGTCTTGGTGGTGGTGGACTTCAGCCCGGCCGCGTACTCCGTGTTCAGCGCGTCCAGCTTCTTGACCAGCGCGTCGGTGTTCGCGCGGTAGTCGGCGGCGTTGTCCGGGTCGGCCTTCTCCAGGGACTTGCCGACGCCCTGGGCGACCTCGGCGTACTTCACCGGGTCCAGCCAGACGTGCGGGTCGCGGCCGGCCGTCTCCTCGTCGGAGTCTCCGTGCTCGTCGGCGTCGGATCCGTGGTCGTGGCCGTCCACCTCGGCGCCGTGCGTCTCCATCGTGGTCAGTGTCGCGGCGTCCACGGTGTTCTTCGCGCCGGACTGGGCGATGGCGTCGTCCACGGCGGGCTGGATGCCCTTGAGGTACAGGATGTAGTCGGCGTCGGTCAGCGAGCCGATCTGGCGGGGGCTGAGCTCCAGGTCGTGCGGTTCGACGCCCGGCTTGGTCAGCGTGGTGACCGAGACGTGGGCGCCGCCGATCTGCTCGGCCAGGTACTGCATCGGGTAGAAGGACGCGACCACGTCCAGCTTGCCGTCCGACCCGCCGGCCGTGTCCGGGCCCGAACAGGCGGAGAGCGCGGTGATGCCGAGGGCGACCGCGCCGGCGACGGCGATGGCGGGTATGAGGCGGCGTACGTTCATGAATCCCATTTTCAACAAAGCTGGAAACGATTGTCAACAAGGATGATGAACCGACCGGAAGCGCGAGGGGGTGAGGAGCGCACTCCGGCCCCCGATTTGATCCGGGGGGTGCGCCCGCCGGTAATCTTGGGCATTCGCTCGCCCGTCTCCTGAGCACCACCCCCCAGCGAGGCGCTCAGCGCCGCTTCTGTCCCATTTCGCCGTCGTAATGAAGAGAGCACCGTGGCCGCCGACAAGATCGACTCCATCGTCAGCCTGAGCAAGCGCCGTGGCTTCGTCTATCCCTGCAGTGAGATCTACGGTGGCCAGAAGGCCGCCTGGGACTACGGTCCGCTGGGCGTGGAGATGAAGGAGAACCTCAAGCGCCAGTGGTGGCGCTACATGGTCACCTCGCGCGAGGACGTGGTCGGTCTCGACTCGTCGGTGATCCTGGCCCCCGAGGTCTGGGTCGCGTCGGGTCACGTCGCCACCTTCAGCGACCCGCTGACCGAGTGCACCTCCTGCCACAAGCGCTACCGCGCCGACCACCTGGAGGAGGCGTACGAGGCGAAGCACGGCAAGCCGCCGGTCAACGGCCTCGCCGACCTCAACTGCCCCAACTGTGGCAACAAGGGCACCTTCACCGAGCCCAAGCAGTTCTCGGGCCTGCTCTCCACCCACCTCGGCCCGACCCAGGACTCCGGCTCGGTCGCCTACCTGCGCCCCGAGACCGCCCAGGGCATCTTCACCAACTTCGGCCAGGTGGCCCAGACTTCCCGCAAGAAGCCGCCGTTCGGCATCGCGCAGATGGGCAAGTCCTTCCGGAACGAGATCACTCCGGGCAACTTCATCTTCCGCACCCGCGAGTTCGAGCAGATGGAGATGGAGTTCTTCGTCAAGCCGGGCGAGGACGAGGAGTGGCAGCAGTACTGGATGGACCAGCGCTGGAACTGGTACACGGACCTCGGCATGCGCGCGGAGAACATGCGCTGGTTCGAGCACCCGAAGGAGAAGCTCTCCCACTACTCCAAGCGCACCGCCGACATCGAGTACCGCTTCCAGTTCGGCGGCAACGAGTGGGGCGAGCTCGAGGGCGTGGCCAACCGCACCGACTACGACCTGAAGGCGCACTCCAAGGCCTCCGGCACCGACCTGGTCTACTTCGACCAGGAGGCCAACGAGAAGTGGACGCCGTACGTCATCGAGCCGGCCGCCGGTGTCGGCCGCGCGATGCTGGCCTTCCTCCTGGACGCCTACGTCGAGGACGAGGCGCCCAACGCCAAGGGCGTCATGGAGAAGCGCACCGTGCTCCGCCTCGACCCGCGCCTCGCGCCGGTCAAGGTCGCCGTGCTGCCGCTCTCCCGCAACGCGCAGCTGTCGCCGAAGGCCAAGGGCCTCGCGGCCGACCTGCGCAAGAACTGGAACATCGAGTTCGACGACGCCGGCGCCATCGGCCGCCGCTACCGCCGCCAGGACGAGATCGGTACGCCGTTCTGCGTCACCGTCGACTTCGACACCCTGGACGACAACGCGGTGACCGTCCGCGAGCGCGACACCATGAAGCAGGAGCGCGTCTCCCTGGACCAGATCCAGGCGTACCTGGGCGCCCGCCTGCTGGGCTGCTGACGCCCCGCCCCCATCACGGGCATCACGCATCACGGTTTCACTCCGAAGCCCCCGGACCCCGCACGGGTCCGGGGGCTTCGCCGCACACTGGGCGCACCCCTACCCCGGAGGTCGCCGTGGCGTCCACGACCCAGAGCAAGGTCACCCGCTGGGACCGGCACGGCCGTGAACACACCGTCCACGTGCGGAAGTCGGGGGTCCAGCGGCTGCTGACCTGCGCGACCTGCGACTGGCGCAAAGCGGCGCAGTTCCTGCCCTGGCTGAAGGCGCAGGAGCACCTCGCCGAGGCCCACCAGGCGGTGATCGACCCGGGGGCCTGAGCGCCCGCAGGGGGTGTACGGGGCGGGGAGCGGCGGAAACTCCGGTGCGGGCCGCTCCGGGAGCGGGGTACGGTTTCCGGCATGCCGTTCTTCCAGATCTACGAGTGAGCGCGCGGCAGGGCTGAGCGGGTACGACCCCGTACGAGCTCCGAGCCCGCCGCCCCACGGATCGATCCGTGAGTTCCACGGACCCCCCTTCTCACCCCACATGGGAGAACACCATGGCCAAGAGCCGCAACAACCTCCTCGGCGTCGGCGGTCAGCGCAAGAAGCTGTCCCGGGCCGACCAGCAGGGCGCGGGCACCGTCCGCGACGCCGACCGCAAGGTGGCGGAGGACAAGAAGCAGGAGCTGGTCCGCAAGATGCGCGAGCGCGCCACCGGGACCGCCGCCCCGGAGGCGGACACCGCGGCGGCGGACTCCGCCGGGGGCCAGAGCTGACGCATCGACCTGAGCACAGCCGTGGGGTCCGGACCGCCGTGATGGCGAGCCGGGCCCCACGGGCGTTTCGGGGCGCGGCGGCCCGGGGCCTGGGGGCGGCCCGGGGGCGGCCCGGGGGCGGCCCGGGGGCCCGGCTCAGCCGACGGCCGCCGCCAGCACCGCCGCCGTCTTCGCCACCAGCGGGTGGTCCCCGGCGGCCATCCGCTGCGGCTTGGTGGTGAGTACCGTCACCACCACCGGTTCGCCCCCGGCCGTCCAGGCGACGCCCGCGTCGTTGCAGGTGCCGTAGGAGCCGCCGCCGGTCTTGTCGGCGATGGTCCACTCCTTCGGCAGCCCGGTCCGGAAGCGGGTCGCGCTGGTCCGGCAGTTCAGCAGCCAGCCGGTCAGCCGCTCCCGGTCGCCGGGTGCGAGCGCGTCACCGACGACGAGTCGGGCGTACGTACGGGAGAGGGCGTACGGGGTGGTGGTGTCCCGCCACTGCCAGGGCTCGGCCGAGTTCAGCTCCGTCTCCCACCGGTCCAGCCGGGTCGTGCGGTCCCCGAGCGACCGGCAGAAGCGGGTGACCCCCGACGGGCCGCCCAGCTCCCGCAGCAGCAGATTGCCCGCGGTGTTGTCGCTGTCGCAGATCGCCGCGTCGCAGAGCTCCGCCACGGTCATCCCGGTGGCGAGGTGGGCCCGGGTGACGTCGGAGGCGTCGACCAGGTCGGCTTCGGTGTAGCGGACCAGCCGGCCCAGCACCTCGCCGTCCCGGTCCAGGTCGCGCAGGACGGCCGCCGCCGCGAGCGTCTTGAAGGTCGAGCAGAGCGGGAAGCGCTCGTCGGCGCGGTGGGCCACCGTGCGCCCGGTGGCGAGATTGCGGGCGTACGCGCCGACCCTGGCGCCGTGCTCCCGCTCCAGGGCCCGCAGCGCGTCCCGTGCGGGGTCCGCGGTGCCGCCCGAGGGCGCCGCGGCGTGCGCGGTCCCGGCCGCGAGCAGCGTGGCGGCACCGGCCGCCCCGGCCAGCGTGAGCAGGCTCCGGCGGGACGGGCGCGGGGCGGGGGAGCGGTGCGGCACGGTGGGAACCTCTCGTCGTTCGGTACGTAAGGTCATGCCGCCCGACGCTAGCCATCCGTTGCCGGAACCCCGTGTTCCGCCAGGGGCGGGCGTGGCGCGTGGGGCGCACGGGCAGGGTGTGGCGCGGGATACGTACCGGCCCGGCGGAGGAGTCCCGGGCGTGCGGGACAATGGGGGGATGACCACGCTCGCCCCCGCGCCCCAGCAGCTCCGCATCGGCCCGCACACCGTGCAGCCGCCGGTGGTCCTCGCCCCCATGGCCGGTATCACCAACGCGCCGTTCCGCACCCTGTGCCGCGAGTTCTCCGGCGGCCGCGGGCTGTTCGTCAGCGAGATGATCACCACGCGGGCGCTGGTCGAGCGCAACGAGAAGACCATGCAGCTCATCCACTTCGACGCGAGCGAGACCCCCCGGTCGATCCAGCTCTACGGAGTGGACCCGGTCACGGTCGGCAAGGCCGTACGCATGATCGTCGACGAGGACCTCGCCGACCACATCGACCTGAACTTCGGCTGCCCGGTCCCCAAGGTGACCCGCAAGGGCGGCGGCTCGGCGCTCCCGTACAAGCGGCCGCTGCTCCGCGCGATCCTGCGCGAGGCCGTGGGGAACGCCGGTGAGCTGCCGGTCACGATCAAGATGCGCAAGGGCATCGACGACGACCACCTCACCTACCTCGACGCGGGCCGGATCGCCGTCGAGGAGGGCGTGGCCGCCGTCGCGCTGCACGGCAGGACCACGGCCCAGCACTACGGCGGGACCGCCGACTGGGAGGCCATCGCCCGCCTCAAGGAGCACGTCCCGGAGATCCCGGTCCTCGGCAACGGCGACATCTGGTCCGCCGAGGACGCCCGCCGGATGATGGCCGAGACCGGCTGCGACGGCGTGGTCGTCGGCCGCGGCTGCCTCGGCCGCCCCTGGCTCTTCGGCGACCTGGTCGGTGCCTTCGACGGTACGAACACCAAGCACGAGCCCGTCCTGCGCCAGGTCGCCGACGTGATGGTGCGCCACGCGACGCTGCTGGGCGAGTGGATCGGCGACGAGGCGCGCGGCGTGATCGACTTCCGCAAGCACGTGGCCTGGTACCTCAAGGGCTTCGCGGTGGGCTCGGAGATGCGCAAGAAGCTCGCGATCACCTCCTCCCTGGAGGAGCTGGCCGGCCAGCTGAACGAGCTGGACCTCGACCAGCCCTGGCCCGACGGCGCCGACGGCCCCCGCGGACGCACCTCGGGCAACAACCGGGTGGTGCTCCCGGACGGCTGGCTGAAGGACCCCTACGACTGCTCCGGCGTGAGCGCCGACGCCGAGCTGGACACCTCCGGCGGCTGACCCGGGACGGCCCGCGCGGGGGTACGGAGTGCCCTCCGCGCAGCACTGCTCATATGAGCGCCTGGCGAGCGGAATCCGCCGAGGACGACCGGCCCCGGTTCGCGCCGATGTGCGGACCGGGGCCTTTCCGTCACGCCGTTCCTCACGTTCCGTGCGTGCGGAGGTGCTCAAGGTGAGACAAGGGTGTCCGCATGGTGGCATCCGGGTGTCCTGGCGGCGTGATCCTCGCCACGCTTGAGGAGTGTTTGGCTCAGATGAGCGCTCGAATGGGCGCGATCGCGTGACGCCACTTCTCAAATGACGGCACTGCGTGCCAGATGTGCAGACTTTGATCGATCGACGCTTCTGTCGCCGTGCGTCACGATTCTCCGATGGTTCGTCGACGGAACGTCACCTCGTGTTCGAGAGGTGAACGCACCGGCTGGGAAGGCCTCGGCTACCCCTCACTTTCGATCTGCTGGCAGACGGGTGGTTGCGGCCGCACGATGGAGAAGCGGACACCACCAGACGCCTTTGATCTGGGTATGTTCCTGGCCGTCAGGGCAGCCACCGCGTCCTCAAGGAGTCGAGACCCGTGTCGGGAAACAACGGTCCAAGGAAGTTCGTCTACGACTTCACCGAGGGCAACAAGGATCTGAAGGACCTGCTCGGCGGGAAAGGTGCGAACCTCGCCGAGATGACCAACCTCGGTCTGCCGGTCCCTCCCGGCTTCACCATCACCACCGAGGCGTGCAAGGTCTACCTCGACAGTGGCGTCGAACCCGCCGAACTCCGCGACGAGGTGAGTGCCCATCTCGCCGCCCTCGAAGCCCGGATGGGCAAGACCCTCGGCCAGGCCGACGACCCGCTCCTGGTCTCCGTACGCTCCGGCGCCAAGTTCTCGATGCCCGGCATGATGGACACCGTCCTCAACATCGGCCTCTCCGACGCGTCCGTCGTCGGACTCGCGGCGCAGGCAGGCGACGAGCGGTTCGCCTGGGACTCGTACCGCCGGCTCATCCAGATGTTCGGCAAGACCGTGCTCGGCGTCGGCGGCGACCTCTTCGAGGACGCGCTGGAGGACGCCAAGCGGGCCAAGAAGGCCGAGGTCGACACCGACCTCGGCGCCGAGGACCTCAAGAAGCTCGTCAAGAACTTCAAGCGGATCGTGAAGACCGAGGCCAGCCGCGACTTCCCGCAGGACGCCCGGGAGCAGATGGATCTGGCCATACACGCCGTCTTCCAGTCGTGGAACACCGACCGGGCCAAGCTCTACCGCCGTCAGGAGCGCATCCCCGGCGACCTCGGTACCGCCGTCAACATCTGCTCCATGGTCTTCGGCAACCTCGGACCCGACTCGGGCACGGGCGTCGCCTTCACCCGCGACCCGGCCAGCGGCCACCAGGGCGTCTACGGCGACTACTTGCAGAACGCCCAGGGCGAGGACGTCGTCGCGGGCATCCGCAACACCGTCGCGCTCGCCGAACTCGCGACCATCGACCGGGCCTCGTACGACCGGCTGATGCAGATCATGGAGACGCTGGAGACCCACTACCGGGACCTCTGCGACATCGAGTTCACCATCGAGCGCGGCCAGTTGTGGATGCTCCAGACCCGCGTCGGCAAGCGCACCGCCGGTGCCGCGTTCCGGATCGCCACCCAACTCGTCGACCAGGGACTCATCGACGAGGCCGAGGCGCTCCAGCGCGTCACCGGCGCCCAGCTCGCCCAGCTGATGTTCCCGCGCTTCGACGACACCGCGAAGACCAGGCTGCTCGGACGGGGCATCGCCGCGTCCCCGGGCGCCGCCGTCGGCAAGGCCGTCTTCGACTCGTACACCGCGATCAAGTGGTCCCGCTCCGGCGAGAAGGTCATCCTGATCCGCCGCGAGACCAACCCCGACGACCTGGACGGCATGATCGCCGCCGAGGGCATCCTGACCTCGCGCGGCGGCAAGACCTCGCACGCCGCCGTCGTCGCCCGGGGCATGGGCAAGACCTGCGTCTGCGGCGCCGAGGAGATCGAGGTCGACACCAAGCGCCGCCGGCTCACCGTGGGCGACACCGTCGTGGAGGAGGGCGACCTCGTCTCCGTCGACGGCTCCACCGGCAAGGTCTACCTCGGCGAGGTACCCGTCGTACCGTCCCCGGTCGTCGAGTACTTCGAGGGCCGGATGCACGCGGGCGCCGACGACGCCGACGAACTCGTGGGCGCCGTCCACCGGATCATGGCGTACGCCGACCGGATGCGCCGGCTGCGGGTACGGGCCAACGCCGACAACGCCGAAGACGCCCTGCGCGCCCGCCGCTTCGGTGCCCAGGGCATCGGCCTCTGCCGCACCGAGCACATGTTCCTCGGCGAGCGCCGCGTCCTCGTGGAGAAGCTGGTCCTCGCCGACACGGACGCCGAACGCGAGGCCGCCCTCGCCGAACTGCTGCCGCTCCAGAAGGCCGACTTCATCGAGCTGTTCGAGTCGATGGACGGACTGCCCGTCACCGTACGGCTGCTGGACCCGCCGCTCCACGAGTTCCTGCCCGACATCACCGAACTCTCGGTGCGCGTCGCGCTCGCCGAGTCCCGCAAGGACGCCAACGAGAACGACCTCAGGCTCCTCCAGGCCGTGCACAAGCTGCACGAGCAGAACCCGATGCTGGGCCTGCGCGGGGTACGCCTCGGACTGGTCATCCCCGGACTGTTCGCCATGCAGGTCCGCGCCATCGCCGAAGCCGCGGCCCACCGCAGACACGCCAAGGGCGACCCGCGCGCCGAGATCATGATCCCGCTCGTCGGCACGGTCCAGGAGCTGGAGATCGTCCGCGAGGAGGCGGACCGGGTCATCGCCGAGGTCCAAGCCGCCACCGGGACCGACCTCAGGCTCACCATCGGCACCATGATCGAACTGCCCCGCGCCGCACTGACCGCCGGTCAGATCGCCGAGGCCGCCCAGTTCTTCTCCTTCGGCACCAACGACCTCACCCAGACGGTGTGGGGCTTCTCCCGCGACGACGTGGAGGCCTCCTTCTTCACCGCCTACCTGGAGAAGGGCATCTTCGGGGTCTCCCCCTTCGAGACCATCGACCAGGACGGCGTCGGCGCCCTGGTGCGCAGCGCCGTCGCGGCCGGCCGCGCCACCCGCCCCGACCTCAAACTCGGCGTCTGCGGCGAGCACGGCGGCGACCCGGAGTCGGTGCACTTCTTCCACGAGGTGGGCCTCGACTACGTCTCCTGCTCGCCGTTCCGCATCCCGGTCGCCCGGCTGGAGGCGGGGCGGGCCGCCGCCGCGCCGAAGGGCGGGGACGCCACCGGCTGACCCGCTTTCTCGCCCCCGACTTCCGGAACCGCCATCACCGGGCCACACCCGACCCTCGCCCCGGCCCGGGCGGCGCTTCCGGAACCCGAGCGGCGGCACCCTGTGCGGGGGTGCCGCCGCTCTTCCACGTCCGGGGTGCGTCGGGAGTTCTCAGGGACCGGCCCTCACGGCGTGGTGAAGAGCAGCGCCGCGTTCTGGCCGCCGAAGCCGAAGGAGTTGGACGCGGCGGCGGAGAGCGAGACCGGGCGCGGGGCCCCGGTGACCACGTCCAGTTCCAGGCCCTCGTCCTGGCGGGAGAGGTTGGCGGTCGGCGGGACCAGCTGCTTCTCCAGGGTGAGGACCGTCAGGGCCGCCTCGATGGCGCCGGCCGCGCCCAGCGAGTGACCGAGGACACCCTTGGGGGCGGTGACCGGCGGGGGCGTGCCGTCGAAGACCCGGAGCAGGGCCCTCGCCTCGGCGGTGTCCCCGGCCTGGGTGGACGTGCCGTGCGCGTTGACGTGGCCGATGTCCGAGGGGGCGCAGCCGGCGTCGGCGAGGGCGGCCCGCAGGGCGCTTTCGGCACCCCGGCCCTCCGGGTGCGGGGCGACCGGGTGGTGGGCGTCGCTGGTCGAGCCGAAGCCGCGCAGCAGCGCCCGGGTGTGCGCGCCCCGGGCCAGCGCGCGGTCGGGGCGTTCCAGGACGAGGACGGCGGCCCCCTCGGAGAGGACGAACCCGTCGCGGTCCGTGTCGAACGGGCGGGACGCCGCGTCGGGCCCGCCCCGGGAGAGCGCCCGCATCTGGGTGAAGCAGGTGGCGGCCATCCGGGACCGCCCGGATTCGCTGCCCCCGGCCAGCACGATGTCGCAGGCGCCGGAGGCGATCAGGCCGCGGGCGACACCGAGTGCGGTGGCCCCGGAGGCACAGGCGCTGGTGACGGTGAAGTTGGGGCCGCGCACCCCGAGGTCGAGCGCGACCTCGGCGGCGGCCATGCTGGCCACACTGCGGGGCAGCGCCAGGGGCGAGACCAGGTGGGGCCGGTCCTCGCCGAGCAGCGTGAACTCGCGTACGTACGTCTCCATGCTGTTGCAGCTGACGCCGAGGACGACGCCGATCCGGTCGGCGTCCCAGGTGGCCGCGGAGAGTTTGGCGTCCGCCACGGCCTGGCGGGCGGCCACCAGGGCGAGCTGGCAGAAACGGTCCAGCCGACGGGCCAGCCGGCGCCCGAGGGTGGCGTCCGGGTCGAGATCGACAGGGCAGGAGAGGTCGACGGGAAGGCCCGCCAGCACGGGATCGCGCCGGGCGAGACTCCTGCCCGCGCATAC
The DNA here is from genome assembly GCF_053597235.1 of Streptomyces sp. NPDC001493. Classification (NCBI taxonomy): domain Bacteria; kingdom Bacillati; phylum Actinomycetota; class Actinomycetes; order Kitasatosporales; family Streptomycetaceae; genus Streptomyces; species Streptomyces sp. NPDC001493. The sequence goes on along the minus strand of NZ_JBSFHV010000004.1, from coordinate 137,847 downwards.
GCCGTCCCAGGTCGCGGCGGCGGTCCCGCCGGCCGGGGTGATCATGCCGATGCCGGTGACGGCGGCCTCAGCCGGCATGGCGCGTCCCCTCGGTGGTGGCGCGGTGGCGCAGCGCGGGAACGGGGGCGGGCGGGTACGTGCGGGTGGGGGTGAGGGTCATCGGGAGGCTCTCGCGGTGGTGGTGAGCAGGCGGACGTGGTGGGGGAGGGCGATTCCGGCCATCGGCGCGGGGTCCTGCGACGCGCCGGGGACAAGATCGTCGGGCGCCGGGGCGTCGGCGAGGCGGAGGGACGGGAACCGGCTGAGCAGAGCGGGCAGGAACTCGCCCAGCTGGAGGCGGGCGAGGGCCGCGCCCAGGCAGTAGTGGACGCCGACCCCGAAGGTCAGATGGGCGGTGGCGGCCGCCTGGGGGTCGCGGTTGGCGGCCGGGATCACCACGATCAGCCGCTGCTGGGCGGCGACGGGCACCCCCGCCAGCACGCAGCCGCGGGTCGCGACGCGGCCGACGACCGCCGCGGCCGGCCGGGTGCGCAGCACCTCCTCCACGGCCGTCCCCATGTCCTCGGGCCGCCGGCGCAGCGCGGCCGTCAGCTCGGGGCTGCTCAGCACGGCGTACGCCGCGCTGGTCAGCGAGGACTGGACGGTCATGAAGCCGGTGACGAACAGCTGGGCGGTGTGCACCACGATGTCGTCGATCCCCACCCCGTCCGCCCGGGCGGCGGCCACCCAGGTGGAGAGGAAGTCCCTGCCCGGGCACCGCTCGCGCTCCTGGACGACCCGCAGGAAGTACGCGACCAGCGCGGCGTCCGCCGCGTCCGCGTCGTCCAGATCGGCCTCCGTGGGGAAGAGTTCGGCGGCGGCGGTCCAGCGGGCGGTCAGGCCCGCGAGCATCGGGGCGTCCTCGTCGGGCAGCGTGAGGACCTTGCACATGACCCGGGAGGGCAGCGGCCGGCTGATGTGCTCGGTCAGGTCGGCGGTGCCGTGGGCCGCGAGTGCGGCCCCCAGTTCGTTCAGGCCGCTGTGGACCAGGGCGGTCACCACGGGCCGCAGCTCGGCGAGCGCGGTGCGGTGGAAACCCTGCGCCAGGTGGGCCCGGAGCGCGGTGTGGCGGGGCGGGTTGGCGTTGGGCAGGGAGGCCGCGTAGCTGACCGCGCTGCGGTGGTGGCGCCAGCCGCCGGCGTGCGCGTCGCGCCAGGCGGTGTCCGGGAGGATGAACGCGGGGTCGCGCAGCACGTGGCGGCACTCCTGGAAGCCGGTGACGACGGCCGCGTTCAGCGCGGGTACGGGGATCACCGGGCCGAGCTCCCGCAGCCGGTCGAACACCGGGTACGGGTCGGCCTCGGTACGCAGCCGGCGGAGCAGGCGCATCACCTGGGTCTGGGGGCCGGCGTCTTCGGGCTCGGTGGAGGACGGGGTGGCGGGGTAGGGCGACGGGGCGGTGGGGAGGACGGCGCTCATGGGGTTCGGTGCTTCCAGTGGTTCACGGGGAGCGGCGGGTGCGCCGCGCCGTTCGGTGCTTTCACGGGTGCGGCGGGTCGCCGTTCGTGCGGTCCGGGGATACGCGGGTGGGGGCGGGGTGCGGGGTACGGGCTGTGCGGGGTACGAGCGGTTGCGGAGCTCTTCGGCGGCGGGCGGCGGGCGGTGCGGGCGTCGGGTGACGGACGGTACGGGGCGTGGGCGCGGCACGGGTGGCGGGCCGCGCGCGGGTCAGGAGGCCACCAGGGCCAAGGCGCTGTTCTGGCCTCCCAGGGCGGTGGAGACGCACAGCGCGGTGCGCGCCACGCCGGGGCGGGGGACCTTGGTGACGAGGTCGATCCCCCCGGCGAAGGCCGGGTCCGGTTCGGTGAGGTTCGCGGTCGGCGGGATGGTCCGCCGGGCCAGGGTGAGCACGCTGAGGACGGCCTCGACGCCTCCCGAGCCCGCACCGGCGTGGCCGAGGGTGGCCTTGGTGGCGGTGACGGGCGGGCGGTGCGGCAGCAGCCGGGCCAGCCAGGACGCCTCGGCCGCGTCGTTGGAGGCGGTCGCCGCACCGTGGGCGTTGACGTGCTCCACGTCCTCCGGCCGCCAGCGGGCGTCGGCGAGCGCGGCACGTACCGCCTGCTCGGCGCCCCGGCCCTCGGGGTGGACGGCGGCGATGTGGTGGGCGTCGCCCGCGGCCCCGTAACCGGCCGTCCAGGCCAGTACCGGTGCGCGGCGGGCCCGGGCGTGCGCGGCGCGCTCCAGCACCAGGATTCCGGCGCCCTCGGCGACCACGAAGCCGTCCCGGCCGGCGCCGAAGGGGCGGGCCGCGTCGCGCGGGTCGCAGGGGCGGGTGGAGAGGATGCCCAGTTGGCCGAAGGCCGTCACGGTGAGGGGGTGGCAGAGGCACTCGGAACCGCCGGCCACCACGATGTCCAGGGCGCCGGAGCGCAGCAGGTCGCGGGCTACACCGATCGCGGTCAGCCCGGAGGCACAGCCCGCCGAGGTCGCGAAGTTCGGCCCGGCCGCGCCGAGATCGAGGGCGACCTCGGCCGCACTCGCACTGGGCAGGCTGCGCGGCAGCGCCATCGGGGGCACGGTCTCGGGGCGGCCGGCGGCGAGTCTGCCGCAGATGTCGATGAGGCCGTCGACGCTGGAGCCGCCCGTACCGATGACCACCCCGACACGGACCGGGTCCCAGTCGCGTCCGGTGAGTCCCGCCATGGCCATGGCCTCGCGCGCGGCGACCACGCTGAGCTGGGTGTTCCGGTCCATCCGGCGGGCCAGCCGCCGTCCGAGCAGCGCGTCGGGGTCGAAGTCCGGTACGCGGCAGGAGATGTCCGCCCGCAGTCCGGCCAGCAGCGGGTCACGGGCGGCCGTGGACACCCCCGCCAGGGCGGCGCGCCAGCCGGCCTCCACGCCGATCCCGCCGGACGTGACCAGTCCGAGGCCCGTCACGACGACACCGGCCCTCACGACTGCGCGGGCGCGACGGGCAGAGCCTGGTCGAACGGCGTTGCGGGAACTGTGGCCGTGAGCGTGGCCACGGCCACGGGGTGCTGCCGGTCGGGCGCGGTGGCCACGGCCGTGGGGTGGCGCCGGTCGGGCGCGGGTGCGGCGGCCGCGGCGCGGTCCGGCGCGGAAGTGGGTGTGGAGGCGGGGCCCGGGGGGAGGGCCCGGGCGAAGACCTCCGCCATCTCCCCCAGGGTGCTGTCGGGGTTCATCTCCACGTCCTCCAGGCGTACCCCGGTGTTCTCGGTGATGATCACCGCCAGCTCCGCCAGGGAGAGGGAGTCCAGCTCCAGTTGACGGGCCGTCGCGCCGGGCCGCACCTGTTCTTCGTCCAGCCCGAACTCCTCGACCAGCAGTCTGGTGAGCGTCTCGTACATCGTGCCGTCCTCCATGAAGTTGTTTCTTGCGCAAACACAGTCGCCAACGACGCCAAGCCCTCCTGGTCACCCCGAAACACCGATTCGTCAGGGTTGACTCGCGAGAGTCCCCGCGTACGGCCGCGTGGCGGGGGGTGGCGCGAACGGGGGTGGGGTGGCGCGAGGCCACGGACGCCGTGTTCGACCGGGGCCCCGGGCCGCTGTCGGGGGCGTTGTCAGTGGGCGCACGTATGTTCAGTCGTGTTCCGCTTCCGCCCTCGCGGAGCGGACCCCCTTTCACGTGCGCATACCCCTTCCTTCAGCCAATCCCCTTCGAACGCAGAGGACATGACGTGTCGTCAGATCTGGAGAGGTCGAGCATCGTGCGGGTGATCCCGCCCGCCCGGCCGCGCAAGCTCGCCAAGGTCCCGTTCGTCGAACTGGCCGACGGGCGGCTGCAGGGCGTGGTGTCCAGCGGGTCGGACATCGAGCGCGTCTACGTCTCGTCCGTCGAGACGCGGACCTTCGCCTACGCCTGCAGTACCAACAACAATCGCCCCTGCGGCGGGGCGCGCGGCGGCTTCTGCAATCACATACGTGCCCTGGTCAACGAATCCGTCCTCCAGTACGGCCCCGAGCGCGTGGCCCGGTACCTGAAGGCCGAGCCCGCCGACGGCGAGCCGAGCGCGCAGGGCATCACCGCCACCATGACGGCCGCCCGCCCCGGACCGGCGGGAAGCACCGCCGCCGCGCCCGTCTTCAGCCGCTTCCTCCACCACCTGGCGTACCTCGAACTCGCGCCGACCACCATGCCGTTGCCCGAGATGCAGTGGTTCCCGCCGACCCGCTCGCTCACCGGGGAGGCGGCATGATGCGGGCCGGCCTGCTCGCCGAGGAGATCGACGGACTGGACGAGGCGCTGACCGCCGCCGACTCCTTCGACCGGGTCCTGGTGACCGGCCTGCTCCGGCCGCGCCCCGCGCAGGCCACCGCACTGGCGGAGTTCGCCGACGCCCTCGCCGGGAGCCCGCTCGCCGCGAGGGTCGCCGAGGCGGCCGCGAAGGCCGCCTCCGGGGCCGCGGGCGAGGAGCACTTCACCGCCCTCGCCGCCGCGCGCGCCGCGCTGCTCGGCTCCGCGCACGACGCGCTGACGGCCCGGGCGGCGGAAGCCACCGGCCGTACCAGCACCCCGGCGGCGGCCCCCGGCATCGAGCCGGGGGTCCCGGCGAACCTGCTGGTCGCAGCCCGCTCCTGGCTCTGCGACCTGGCGCGCTGCGGCTGGCGGGGCATCGACCACGAGGTGGTCTCCGGGGCCGCGCGGATCGTCTCCGCGATGCTCGCCGACCCGGAACTCCGCCGCCTGGCCGCCCTCCTGGACGGCTTCGCCGCCGAACTCGCCGCGTCCTGCCCCGGCGCCTCCCTGGAACGCGTCCCGGTCCGGCGCTGGGCCGACCTCTGGACACGGGCGATGCTGCTCACCCTGCCCGGCGCGGCCGACGCCCCTTCGACCGTCCCGGTCACCGGCCGGCTGCTGCCGCTCGGGGTGGACGTGCAGGAGCACGCGACCGCCGTACAGGCCCAGGTGCACGCGGTGTTCGAGCCGGCGGACGGTTCCACCCCGTACCTGGTCCGCGCGTCGGTGTCGGCGCCCAAGCCCGACTCGGTCGTCGGCGCCGGACTCTGGCAGCTGCTCCGCCCCCACCTCTCCCTCCTCGCGGCGGTGGGCGAGGGGCGCGCGGCGGAGCTGACCGGCATGCCGGTCACCCCGGCGGGCGACCTGATCTGGAGCGACGCGCACGCCCGCCCCGGCGAGCCCGCCGACTCCTTCGCCACCGCCCGGGTCGCCCTGCCCACCGCGACCGCCCGGGCGACCGCCCCGCTGGACCGCCACCCCACGGCCGTCGCCGTACCCGTCTTCCTCGACGGCTACGCGGCAGCGGCCGGGGAGGACGGCTCGGTGACGTTCACCCTCGCCGGGGGAGCCCTGGACGTGGACGTGGACCGGATACCGGCCGCCGGACCGCTCACCCCCGAGGCCGTCCTCGCGTCGGGGGCCTGCATCGGCCTGCTCCGCTGGGACGCGGGGGCGTACCGCCTCCAGCCGCTCGCCGTGGAGACCCTCGTACGGAAGAAGCCGGTGGCGGTGCACGCCGGAGCCTGGGCCGGAGGCACCACCGACAAGGCCGGAACCAGGGCCGAGAAGGCCGCCACCGACGCGGCGGCCGTACTGCGCGAACGCGCCGGAAGGCTGCTGCGGACATGACCGGACGGACGGACGACATCGGACAGCGAGAGGCCGCGGGAGCGACGCGAGCCCACGGCGCCCCGGACGGCATGTCCGGCGCGGACTCCCAGGACAACCGCCGCCAGGTCCTCTACTGGCGCCTCCTCGCCCAGCTCTTCGACCCCGAGGAGCAGCCGGCGCTGGAGTCGGCGAGCCTCGCCGTGGTCGAGGACATCGGCCTGCCGCCCGCACTGCTGGACCCGAAGGTCGCGGTCGACTCGGTCGTGCAGCGCCACCCGGGCCTGGCCGCCGAGTTCGACGGGCTGCTGGCGGGGGACGCCGTCGCGGACTCCGGCGCGGACGACGAGGCCGACACCGACGCGGACGCTTCCGGCCGGGACCGGGCGGCCGAGGTGCGGCGCGCCGCGCTGGTGTCGAAGGTGCTGCTGAACGTGTTCGCGACGGGCCGGGGCGCGGTCACCGCCGGGCAGTTGTCGCGCTGGCAGTCCGACGCGGGCTGGCTGGAGCGGGCGCTCGGCTGCGAGCCCGGCGCCCTGCGCGGCGGACGCACCACCGGACGCTCCGCCACGGGCCCCGGCGCGGGCCCCACCGGGTCGGGCGGCGGTACGACCCCCGACCTCAGCCGGCTGATCCCGGCGATCGGCCCCGAACTCGGCGCCATCGAAGCCGACCTCGTCCGGCGGATGCGGCTGCGCGAGGTGCTCGCCGACCCGAAGCTCGCCGCGCGGCTCACCCCGAGCATGTCGCTGATCGAACAGCTGCTGCGCGACAAGAACAACCTGGACGGCGTCGCCCTGGCCAACGCCAAGGCGCTGATCCGGCGGTTCGTGGACGAGGTCGCCGAGGTGCTGCGTACCCAGGTGGAGAAGGCCACCGTCGGGCCGCTGGACCGCTCGGTCCCGCCGAAGCGGGTCTACCGCAACCTCGACATCGACCGCACGATCTGGAAGAACCTCACCAACTGGAGCCCCGAGGAGGAGCGGCTCTACGTCGACCGCCTCTACTACCGCCACACCACGCGGAAGACGACGCCCCAGCGGCTGATCGTGGTGGTCGACCAGTCGGGTTCCATGGTCGACTCGATGGTCAACTGCACCATCCTGGCCTCGATCTTCGCCGGGCTCCCCAAGGTCGACGTCCACCTCGTCGCGTACGACACCAAGGCCCTCGACCTCACCCCGTGGGTGCACGACCCCTTCGAGACGCTGCTCCGCACCCAGCTCGGCGGCGGCACGGACGGCACGGTCGCCATGGCACTGGCCCAGCCGAAGATCGCGGAGCCCCGCAACACCGTCGTGGTGTGGATCTCCGACTTCTACGAATGGCAGTGCGAACCGCTCTTCGAGAGCATGGCCGCCCTCCACCGCTCGGGCGTCAAGTTCATCCCCGTGGGCTCGGTGACCAGTTCGGGGCGCGGCAGCGTCAACCCCTGGTTCCGCGAACGCTTCAAGGACCTCGGCACGCCGGTCCTCTCCGGCCACATCCGCAAGCTCGTCCACGAGCTGAAGAACTTCCTCACCTGAGCCCGGCCCGGTAACCCGTCTCTTCCGCCCCCGTACCCCAGACCCGAGAAAGGCCCGACATGTCCGACCTGCTGCGCGCCCCCGCCGAGATCAAGTACGCCGAGGAGCTGGACTGGCTGGAATCGGTGGACGACGGCCCCAAGCCGTTCTCCTGGCGCCTGTCGCCGAAGATGGTCCGCCTGTTCATCCTGGGCTCCGAGCGCGCCGACGGCCTCGACCGGGAGATCGGCCAGAAGTGGTTCGGCGACCGCAGCTTCGTCGAACGCTCCATCGTCACCCTCGCCTCCGACCGCGGCCTGCTGCTGATCGGCGACCCGGGCACCGGCAAGTCCTGGCTGGCCGAGCTGCTCTCCGCCGCCATCAGCCGCAACTCCACGCTGGTGGTGCAGGGCACGGCCGGCACCACCGAGGACCACATCAAGTACTCCTGGAACGTCTCCATGGTGATAGCCAAGGGCCAGTCCCGGGAGTCGATGATCCCCTCGCCGATCATGACCGCGATGGAGACCGGCACCATCGGCCGCTTCGAGGAGCTCACCCGCTCCACCAGCGACGTCCAGGACGCGCTGATCTCCATCCTCTCGGAGAAGTACGTCTCCGTCCCCGAACTGGAGAGCGGCGGCGACGGCGACAACATCGTCTTCGCCAAGCCCGGATTCTCGGTCATCGCCACCGCCAACAGCCGCGACCGGGGCGTCAACGACCTCTCGTCCGCACTCAAGCGCCGCTTCAACTTCGTCCGCATCCCCGTGGTGACGAACAAGAAGAGCGAGGCGGAGATCGTCCGCTTCCGCACCGAGGAGCTGCTCCGCCGCCACCGGATCGAGCTGGACGTGCCGCCCACCCTGCTCGACGTGCTCCTGCAGAGCTTCGCCGACCTGCGCGCCTCCGCCGCCGCGGCGGGCAGCGACGACGAGAAGCTGGAGTCCGCCCTCTCCAGCGCCGAGCAGATCGGGGTGCTGGAGGACGCGATCCTGCACAGCAACTTCTTCGGGGAGCGCGAGCTCACCGCCCGTACCCTCGCCTCCTCGCTCGTCGGATCGCTGGTCCGGCGGGAGCCGGAGGACCTGGCCATCCTCAACAAGTACCTGCACGGAGTCGTGGAGCCGCGCGGCAAGGAGGAGGGCGGCGCCTGGCCCGAGTTCCTGGAGGGCGGCCGGGACGCGATCGCCACCCTGTCGTGACGGGCGCGAGCGACATGACCGAGGTGACCGGAGCGAGGGAGGGGAACACCATGCCGGAGACGGTCGCGGGGCGGGCGGGTACGGGGCGGGCGGCTGCAGGCCGGGCGGCCGCAGGGCAGAAAGCCGCAGGGCGGGCGGCTGCCGGGCAGACGGTCGCCGGTCAGCGGCCGGACACCGGATTCGAGGCGCTGCGCGGTCAGTTGCGGGAGGCGGCGGCGTCCTTCGCGGACGGGCCGGACGCCCTGGAGGGCATCCTCCTCGGGCTGGTGGACGACGTGGACCGCGCGGTGCGCGAGCCGCTGGAGATCTTCCCGGTCTGCCACCACTCGCCCGCCTCGGCGACCGCGATGGCGCGGCGGCTGCGGGAGAAGCAGCCCAAGGTCGTCTACCTGGAGCTGTGCGAGGACATGGCGCCGCTCCTCACCGAGCTCCGCAACTGCCGGCTCCCGGTGGCGGTGCAGGCGTTCGCGAGCGACGCCGAGGGCTTTCCCGCCGCCTGGGCCCCGCTCTCGGTGGTCGCGCCGATCACCGAGGCGTCCGCCGAGTACCAGGCCATCGCCTACGCCCTGGACACCCCGGGCGTCGAACTGGTCCTCGTCGACCGGTCGTCGGACCACGTCTTCCAGTGGCAGACGCGCGACGAGCCCACCGACGGCGAAGGACCCGCCCCGACCCCCGCGCCAGCCCCCGCCCCCGCCGCCGAGGAGGAGGCCGGGCTGCACGGCGACGCGGTCGGCGTGGAGATCGGCGACCTGCGCCCCCGCTTCGCCGAACTGGAGGAGCACCTGCTGCGCCACGGCCGGGTGCGGCACTGGTCGGAGTGGTGGCACCAGTACGTCGAACTCCCGCTCGGCGACAGCGACCACGCCACGTACCGGCAGGTCATGCTGCTGATCGGCAGCCTGTTCCGGCGGCTGGCGCCCGAGGACGCGGGACGTACGCGGGTGGACGAGGACCGCGAGCGGTACATGTGGACCCGGATGCGGGAGCACCTGGCCGCGACCGGCACCGACCCGGCCGACTGCCTCTACGTCTGCGGCGCGTTCCACGCGGTCAGCCGGGTCGCCGAGTTCGGGGTGGCGGGCGCCGAAGGCTTCGAGATCTCTCCGCCGAGCGACAGCGTCTGGAGTTACGGCCTCATCCCGTCCAGCCACACCGCCATCGAGGCGCAGTTCGGCCTCGCTCCCGGCTCGGTGTCGATCGCCGCGACCCAGTGGACGAAGAACCTCAAGCGCACCCGGGTGAAGCCCTTCCGGCTCGTCGGCCAGGACGGTTCGAAGAAGTCCGCGCGGACGGCGGCGAAGGCACCGGCACCCGTCGAGGCACCGGAGACCGTACCCGACCGGCTCTCCGGATTCCTGCGGCTGCCGCCCGTACTCGACGGCCTGGACGAGGCCGAACTCCTCGGCTGGTCCGTGGAGATCGTGCGCGCCGCCCGCCGCAACGGCTACCTCGCCTCCACCGCCGACGCCATCGCCGTCTTCGAGACCTCGATCCTGCTGGCCGGGATGCGCGACCGCGCCCGCCCCACCCCGTACGACTTCCAGGACGCGGCCGTCACCTGCATCGAGAAGGACGCCGTCCCCGGGCGCCGGGACGTGCGCCGGCTCGTGGAGATCATGATGGGCGGCGACCGGATCGGCCGAGTCGGCTACGACTCGCTGCCGCCGCTCGCCCGCGACGTCCACGACCGGCTCGCCCCGCTGGGGCTCGACCTCCAGCAGCGCGGGGTGCGCCGGGCCCTGCTCGACATCAGCTCCCGCCCGGAGCTGGAGCGCTGCTCGGACGTGCTGTGGATGCTGCGCCGGCTGATGCCCGAGGGCACCGCCCGGCCGATCATGGGGGAGCGGCGGCTCGGCGAGCGCTCCCTCCAGGAGTCCTGGGACCTCGCCCTCGGCACCAACCAGCGCGCCCTGATCGAGCTGGGGTACGAGGGCGTCAGCATCGAGCAGGTCCTGGAGCAGCGGCTGAGGCGGGACGCGTACGCCCCGCAGGCGACCACCGCGACGGTGCTCCGGGCGGTCGAGGACGCCACGCTCCACCTGCGCGGCGGACGTCTCGCCGCCGAACTCGGCGCCCGCGCCCTGGAGGTTCTGACCACCGAGCGCGGCGTGGACGGCGCCCCCGAGGTGCTGCGCCGGGTGCGCCGGCTGCTGGCGTACTACCGCACCTCCGAACCGGTGCTGCCGCCGTGGATCGAGTCCTTCGTCAAGGCCGGGTACGCGCACTACTGCACCCTGCTGCCGACCGCCTTCCACGACGAGGACGCCACCGGCCGCCAGGTCGCCGCCACACTCGGCTTCCTCTTCTCCATGGAGGGTCTCGCGCTCTCGCTCGGCTGCGACCGGACCCAGCTGGAACTGGCCCTCGCCCAGTCGCACCCCGAGGAGCCCTCCCGGACGGCGCTGCTCTGGGCGGCCCAGACGCACCTCGGCCGGCTCTCCCGGGAGGAGCTGCGCGCACGGTGGGACGGACTGCTGGCCAACCCCCTGGTGGTGCCCGCCTGTCCGCGCTACCTCAGCGGGTTCCTGCACGCCCTGGAGCCGGTGCCGCACCTCGCCGACTTCGTGGTGGAAGCCGTGTCGAACGCCTTCGCGCGCCTGCCGGACCGGGTGCTGCTGCCCTGGCTGCCGACGCTCATCACCACCCTGCGCGCCGAGGGCGCCGAGCTCGCCCCGCTGCTGATCCGGGAGGCCGGGCGGATCTTCCCCGGCCGGCTCGACGCGCTGGACACCTTCGTACCGCCCTGGCGCGAGCCCGCCCCGGAGGCGGCGGCGCCCCGGGACGCCGGAGCCGGTACCGGAGCGCGTACGGGCGTCGCCCTGCTCGCCGCGTACCCGGCGACCTGCGACGCGGTGGCCGCGCTGCTGGGCTGCGACGGTACGTGGACGGCGGCGGACTCCGCTCCGGCGGGCGCCGCGCTCCTCGCCCGGCACCCGGAGCCGGCCGGGGCCCTGGAGGCGCTGCTGGCCGCCGGGGTGTGACACGACCGGACCGGCCCACGATCCCTCCGGGGGTGCGGGCCGGTCCTCCGGTGCCGTCCGGCCCGGCCGCCGGGGGACGGTTCAGTCCTCCTGGGAACGGTTCAGTCCTCCTGGACCTGGACGACCGGCTCATGGGTGACGGGGAAGTCCACCGAGCGGGCGATGAAGCAGAGCGCCGGGACCTCGCCGTGCAGCGCGCGGGCCTTCTCCACCATCGACGCGTCGGTGACCGTCACCTCGGGGCGCAGCACGACCCGGGTGATCCGGCCGCTCCCACCGGTCTCGTCCATGGTCATCACCCCGTGGGCCCGGTCCTCGTAGTCGGTGACGACGACCCCGCCGACCGCGCAGAGGTGCAGATACCAGAGCATGTGGCACTGGGCGACGGAGGAGACCAGCAGCTCCTCGGGGTTCCAGCGGGCCGGGTCGCCGCGGAACGCCGGATCGGACGAGGCCGCGATCCCCTCCTTGCCGTCCGCGAGCACCTCGTGGTCGCGGCTGAAGGACGCGTAACCACTCGTGCCCGAGCCGAGGTTGCCCGTCCACTCGACCTGGACGTCATAGGTGTGCGTAGTCGTCATGGCCCGAGCGTAGGGTCTTCCGTCCGGACCGGGCCAGGCGCCACGACGCGGTACGGCCCGCTCGGTGCGCACCTCATTGCGGCAACATGAATATTTTTCCGGGAGGTTGACGAAAAAATTCCGGCCTCCCCATGCTGGAGCCCATGCACTCCCACAGAGGCCCCCTCGCACAGCTGAGGCGGGGCCATGAAGAGCGCGTGCTCGGACTGCTGCGCCGGCACGGCCAGTTGAGCCGCGCCGAGCTCGGACGGCTCTCGGGGCTCTCGCGCACCACGCTGTACGACATCGTGGCGACCCTGGTCGCGGGCGGGGCCGTGGTCCCCGGCGCGGCCGACCCCGGGCCGCGCAAACGCGGCCGTCCCGTCGAGCACCTGACCCTCGACCCGGCGGCCGGGCAGGCGCTCGGCATCGACTTCGCGCGCCGCTCGGTCCACGTGGCCGCCGCCAACGTCGCGCACGAGATGATCGGTTCGGCCAGCCTCCCGCACCCGCCGGACCTCCCCTGGGAGGGCCGCGTCGACCTCGCCGAGAAGCTGGTCGCCTCGCTGGCCGACGGCGCCCTGCGGCTCTCCGCCCTCGGCGCCACCGGGGCGGTCGGGGTGGGCGTCGTCGGGCCGGTGCGCCGTACGGAGACCGAGGACGCGCGGGCGGCGGAAGGCCACCGGGTCACCCGCCCGGGCGGGGGCCACGGGGGCCCGCTCACCGACCTCGTGGAGCTGCTGACCAGCCGCTTCGGCGCCCCCGTCCTCATCGACAACAACACCCGCCTCGCCGCCCTCGCCGAAGCCACCTGGGGCGCCGCCGCCGGCAGTCGCGACGTGCTCTACCTGCGGCTCTCGCACGGCGTCGGCGGCGGCCTGGTCGTCAACGGCGCCCTGCACCGGGGCGTCGACGGGCTGGCCGGCGAACTCGGCCACATCACCGCCGACCCGGCGGGCGGCCCCTGCGAATGCGGCGGCACCGGCTGCCTGGAGACCGTCGCCTCCGTCGGGGCCGTACTCGCGGCGTACCGCGAACGGGGCGGCAAGGCGCGGGACTTCGCCGGATTCCTGGCCGCACTGGAGGACGGGGACACCGTCGCCGAGGACGTGCTGCGCAGGGCCGGGACCTTCGTCGGAGCCGTACTCGCCTCGGTCGTGGGCGCCCTCGGCCCCAGCACGATCGTCCTCGGCGGCGAACTCGCCGAGGCCGGCGACGCCCTGCTCGGCCCCGTCGCCGACGCGCTCGACGCCCACGTCCTGCCGCTCGCCCGGGACCGCGTGACGCTGCGCCCCGCCGCGCTCGGCGAAGCGGGCGGCGCGCACGGCGGCGTCGCCCTGGCCCTGCACGAATCGCCGCTGCTCGCCCGCTACCCGGGCCCGGCACTCCCCGAGGACGACGACGCATGACAACCCCCTCCCAGCCCCTCGTCAAGGACACCCGCACCCCCGCGGACCTCGTGGCCGAAGAACCCGGCGCCCCCGCACCCGCCCCGCCCGGCGGCCGTACGGCCCGCACCGGAAGGCGCGGCGGGCGGTCCCTCCTCTCCTCGCTCGGGCTCAACCTGGTCGCGCTCGCCGTGGGACTCGGCGTCTGGGCGCTGCTGAACCCGCTCGGTTACGACGTGCTGCCCGGCCCCGGCGCGGTCGTCTCCCGGGCGGGCGACATGATCGCCGACGGCACCCTCGCCGACGACGCCCTCGCCAGCGTGCGCCGGGTGCTGACCGGCTTCGCGCTGGGCACCCTGGTCGCCGTACCGGTCGGGTTCCTGATGGGCTGGTACCCGGTGGCCCGGGGGCTGCTGGAGCCGTACGTCCAGTTCTTCCGCACCGTCCCGCCGCTGGCCCTGATCCCGCTCACCATCGTGCTGATGGGCATCGGCGAGACCCCCAAGATCTTCGTCATCTTCCTCGCCGCCTTCCTCTCCAGCGTGCTGGCCGCCTTCCAGGGCGTCGTCGGGGTCGACCGCACCCTGATCGACGCGGCCCGGGTGCTCGGTGCGAAGGACGGGACGATCTTCCTCAAGGTCGTCGTCCCCGCGTCCGCGCCGTTCATCCTGGTCGGCATGCGGATCGGCCTCGGCTCCGCCTGGGGAACCCTGGTCGCCGCCGAACTCATCGCCGCCCCCGAGGGCCTGGGCTTCCGCATGCAGCAGGCCCAGCTCTACTACGACCTCCCCACCATCTTCGTCGGGCTGATCTCCATCGGCGTGCTCGGACTCCTGATGGACCGCCTGCTCCTCGTCGCCGAACGACGCCTCACCCACTGGCAGGAAACCCGATGAACGCCAAGATCTCCTTCCGCGGGGTCTCCCGGACCTACCCCGTCAAGAACACGGTCTTCACCGCACTCGACGACGTCTCCCTGGACATCGGCGACGAGGAGTTCGTCACCGTCGTCGGCCCCTCCGGCTGCGGCAAGAGCACCCTGCTGAATCTGGCCGCCGGACTTGCCGAACCCACCTCCGGCACCGTGCTGGTCGACGGGAAGCCGGTCACCGGACCCGGCCCCGAACGCGGCGTGATCTTCCAGCAGTACGCCCTGTTCCCCTGGCTCACCGTGCGCGGCAACGTCGAGTTCGGGCTCAAGCTCGCCTCCGTACCGGCGGCCGAACGCAGGCTCCGCGCCCAGCGGGCCATCGAACTCGTCGGCCTCGGCGACTTCGCGGACGCCCTGCCCAAGACGCTCTCCGGCGGCATGAAGCAGCGCTGCGCCATCGCCCGCGCCTACGCCGTCGACCCCCAAGTGCTCCTGATGGACGAGCCGTTCGGTGCCCTGGACGCGCTGACCCGGGTGCAGCTGCAGGACCAGCTGCTGGACACCTGGAGCCGCGACCGGCGGACCGTCCTCTTCATCACGCACGACGTCGACGAGGCCGTCTACCTCGCCGGACGCGTCATCGTGATGGCCGCCCGGCCGGGCCGCGTCCACCAGGTCATCGACGTCGACCTCCCCTACCCGCGCACCGAAGCGGTCCGGCTCTCCCCGGAGTTCGCCGCCATCCGCAACGCCGTCTGGCAGGCCGTCTACCACCAGCCCGCCGCCGTCTGACCCGCCTCCGCGGGCCCCTTTCCCCTCCGTACCACCCACACCCACCGAAGGATCACTCCGCCATGCGTCTCTCCCAGCGCGCCCTCACGGCCGCAGCCACCGTGTCCGTCCTGGCACTCTCCGTCACCGGCTGCTCCGGGGACGACGGCGACTCCGCCGGTGGCGGCGGCAGCGCCAAGGTGCGGTTCGGCTACATCAGCGACTACAACGGCGCCAGCCTGCTCGCCATCGCCGACCAGCAGGGCCTGTGGAAGAAGGAGGGGCTCTCGCCCCAGTACAGCGTCTTCACCAACGGCCCGCTCCAGATCCAGGCGCTCGGCGGCGGCTCCCTCGACTTCGGCTACATAGGCCCCGGCGCGATGTGGCTGCCCGCCACCGGCAAGGCCAAGGTCGTCGCCGTGAACACCCTCGCCTACGCGGACCGGGTCATCGCCCAGCCCGGCATCAAGACCATCCAGGACCTCAAGGGCAAGAAGGTCGGCGTCCCCGCCGGCACCTCCGGCGAGATGGTCCTCAACCTGGCGCTCCAGAAGGCCGGGATGAAGCCCGAGGACATCACGAAGGTCCCGATGGACCCGGCCACCGTGGTCTCCGCCTTCGTCTCCGGGCAGATCGACGGCGCCGGCCTCTGGTACCCGCTCATCGACTCCATCAAGGCGAAGAAGCCCGGCCTCAACGAGGTCGGCTCCACCAAGGACTTCTCCGACAAGGCGTTCCCCACCGCGTTCGTCTCGGGCACCAAGACCGACAAGGGCCTCACCACCAAGGTCGTCAAGGTCCTCCAGCAGGCCAACGACTACCGGGCCGCCCACCCCGAGGAGGCGATCGACGCCGCCGCGAAGCTGCTGAAGGTCGACCGCGCCAAGGTCGCCGCCGACGCCGCCAACGTGAAGACGATGACCACCGCCGACCTGGTGGCGAAGACCGGTGACGGCACCGTCACCTCCTGGCTCGACGGCCTCGGCGAGTTCTTCGTGTCCACCGGCCAGCTCAAGACCGTGCCGAAGGCGGACACGTACTACGACGGCGACCTCTACACGAAGGCGTACGCCAAGTGAACCTGCTGTTCCTCATGACCGACCAGCACCGGGTGGACACCCTCGGCGCCTACGGCAACCCGCACGTCAGGACCCCGAACCTGGACCGGCTCGCCGCCACCGGCACCCGCTTCGACCGGTTCTACACCCCGACCGCCATCTGCACCCCCGCCCGCGCCAGCCTGCTCACCGGCCAGGCCCCCTTCCGCCACCGGCTGCTCGCCAACCACGAGCGGAACGTGGGCTACCTGGAGGACCTCCGGGAGGACGTCTTCACCTTCCCGGCCGCCCTGAAGGAGCGCGACTACCAGCTCGGCCTGATCGGCAAATGGCACGGCGGCACCCACCGCAACGCCGCCTCCTACGGCTTCGACGGCCCCGACCTGCCCGGCTGGCACAACCCCGTCGACCACCCCGACTACCTCGCCTACCTGGAGGAGCGGGGCCTGCCCCCGTACCGCATCACCGACCACATCCGGGGCACGGCACCGGCCGGCAACCCCGGGAACCTGCTGGCCGCGCGGCTGCACCAGCCGGTGGAGGCCACGTTCGAGTACTACCTCGCCACCCGGGCCATCGAGCAGCTGGAGAAGTACGCGGCCGACGGGCGGCCCTTCTTCCTCGCCACCCACTTCTTCGGCCCGCACCTGCCCTATCTGCTGCCCGACTCCTACTTCGACCTCTACGACCCCGAACTCGTCGAGCTGCCCGCGTCGATCGCGGAAACCTTCGAGAACAAGCCGCCGGTGCAGGCCAATTACAGCGCGCACTGGGCCTTCGACACCATGCCGCTGGAGGTCAGCCGCAAACTCATCGCCGTCTACTGGGGTTACGTCACCCTCATCGACGAGCAGATCGGGCGCATCCTGACCCGCCTGGACGAACTCGGCCTCCAGGACGCCACCTCGGTGTTCTTCACCGCCGACCACGGCGAGTTCACCGGCGCCCACCGGCTGCACGACAAGGGCCCTGCGATGTACGAGGACATCTACCGCATCCCCGGCATCGTGCGCGTCCCCGGCGAGGCCCCGCAGGTCCGCGACGAACTCGTCAGCCTCACCGACTGCACCGCGACCCTGCTCGACCTGGCGGGCGCCGACCCGTCCCCGGCCGTGGACAGCCGCTCCCTCCTCCCGCTGGTACGCGGCGAACACCCCGACTGGGCACCGGAATTGGTGGCGGAGTTCCACGGCCACCACTTCCCGTACCCGCAGCGGATGATCCGCGACGACCGCTACAAGCTGGTCGTCAACCCGGAGTCCGTGAACGAGCTGTACGACCTTCTCGACGATCCCGACGAGCTCGACAACCGATACGGGAAGCCCGAACTGGCGTCCGTACGCGACCGGTTGATGCAGCGGCTCTACACGCTGCTGCGCGACCGCGGCGACAACTTCTACCACTGGATGACGTCGATGTACGACATCGGTGGCTCGGACGCCGACGTGACCCTCAGCTCCTTCGAACCGGACGGCACGGCCCCGACGACCACGGAGACCCGATGAGACGCACGCGCAACCCCGCACGCGCACGGCGGCTGCCCCGCTGGGCGGCCCCGGCCGCCGCGCTGATCTGCCTGCTCGGCACGGCCACGACCCCCTCGTACGGGGCGGAAGCCCAGGGGCACCACCCGGAGGCCGCCGCCCCCGCCACGTACACCAACCCGGTCACCGCCGGGACCGTCGACACCTTCCCCGACCCCACGATGATCCGGGGCAAGGACGGCTACTGGTACGCCTACGGCACCCAGAACCCGGTCTTCCAGTCCAAGGGCGAGGACGGCGAGCGCATCCTGCCGATCCTGCGCTCCCCGGACATGGTGACCTGGAGTTACGCCGGTGAGGTCTTCACCCCGGAGACCCGGCCCGCCTGGCTCCAGGGCTCCCGGCTCTGGGCGCCGGACATCCACTACGCCTTCGGGCAGTACTACCTCTACTACTCCGTCCCCGGACGCGGCACCGTCGGCCTGGTCACCGGCCCCACGCCCACCGGCCCGTGGACCGACAAGGGTGCGGTGCTGCCCACGCCCAGCGGCTGCCCGACCGGCAGCATCGACCAGGCACAGTTCACCGACACCGACGGAACCCCCTATCTCTACTGGGGGAGTTACGACACCATCTGCGTCGCGAAGATGAACGGTGACCGCACCCGTATCGAGGGCGCGGTCACCCAGGTCGCGCGCGGCCGACGGGTCGAGGGCGGGTTCGTCGTCCACCGCGACGGTTACTACTACCTCTTCTACTCGGACGCGGGCTGCTGCGACGGCGCGTACAGCGGCTACCAGGTGAAGGCGGGCCGCTCGACCAGCCCCACCGGCCCCTTCACCGACGACGAGGGCACCGACCTGATGACCCTCGGCAGCAAGGGCGGCGTCGTCGTCGGCGCCAACGGCAACCGGTGGATCGGTCCCGGCCACAACGCCATCCAGACCGACCTCTCCGGCCAGGACTGGCTCGTCTACCACGGCATCCCCGCCGAGTCGCCCGACCTCGCCCCGGCCTCCGGGGGCACCCTCAAGCTCTCCCGGCGCCCGATGCTGATCGACCGCCTGGACTGGATCGACGGCTGGCCCGTCGTCCGCGCCGGTACCGGCCCCTCGGACACCCCGACCGCCGCACCCGTCACCACCTGGACCGCCGGCGGCACCTTCGAGACCGGCCTCACCGGCTGGCGCACCCAGGGCGCGACCCCGGCCGGCTGGACCACCGCCAACGCCACCGACGGCCACGGCTACATCCGTTACACCCCCGCCGCGGGCTCCACCGCCCCCGGCTACCTGGTCTCCACCGGCACCGCCCCCGCCGCCGTACGCGCCGAGGCCGACCTCCGGGTCACCGCGGCGGGAGGAGCCGCAGGCCTGACCCTCGCCCACACCGACGCCGACAACCGGATCGCCGTCTGGCTGGACCGGGCGAAGAACGCCCTGGTCACCGAGGTACGGATCAAGGGCGTCGACCAGGGCGAGCAGCTCGGCGCCCTGCCCACCGGGTTCTCCTGGGACACCTGGCACACCGTCTCCGCCGAGATCCGGGGCACCCGCCTCACCGTGGAGGTCACCGGCGACGGGCTCCGCGACCCGGTGGGGGAGCAGACCCGCGCCCTGCCCGCCGCCGCCGTCCACGCCGGATCGGTCTCCGCCGCCGCCAAGGGCGCCGGAGCCGAGGCCGACAACGTCGGCGCCACCGCGCTGTACACCCCCGTCACGAAGCGGGCCCCCGTCTCCCAGCCCGGAGCCCTGCTCCCCGCCTACAGCGACGAGTTCGACACCGCGACCCTCCCCGGCACCACGGCCGACTCCGCCTGGAGCTGGGTACGCGGCCCCGCCACCGGCACCACCATGGCGAACGGCGCGCTCTCCTGGCCCACCTCCAACACCGAGCTGTACCTCGGCGACAACACCGCCCCGGTCCTGCTGCGCCCCGCACCCACGGGCGACTACACGGTGGAGACCAAGCTCCACTTCACCCCCACCACCAACGCCCAGCAGGCGGGGCTGGTGCTCTACGAGAACGACGACCGCTGGTTCAAGCTCACCCACTCGGTGCTGCCGCTCAACAACGGCAACGGAGCCATGCTCCACGTCACCGAGTTCGGCAAGGAGGGCGAGCGGCCCACCACCACCCCGCCGACCGCCGTCGCCAACGCGCCGATGTTCGGCGGCCCGACCGCCGACACCCTCTGGCTGCGGCTCACCCACCACCTCGACACCGCCAACCAGGAGCACGAGGTCCGCGCCTCCTCCAGCCGCGACGGCGTGCACTGGACGCTCAGCGGGGTGTGGACCCTGCCGGTCAAGGGCGACCTGAAGATCGGCCTGATCTCCGACAACCACGTGGGTGCGGTGGCCGACTTCGACTACGTACGGACGTACGGGCCCGCCGCGACGACCCTGGCACCGGACAAGCCGGGGGCGTCGAAGCCGGGGGCGCCCAAGCCCGCGCACGGCAGGCCGTCGCACGGGAAGCCGGAGCACGGGAAGGCCGCGCACGGGAAGGCCGGGGCGAAGAAGTAGGCACCGGGAAGCAGGAACGACGAAGCGCCCGCACACATCCGGTGTGCGGGCGCTTCGCCGTGCCGTGCGGGGCCGTCAGGCCAGGGCGACGAACTGGGTCTCGACGACCGCGGGCGGTACGGCGAGGTCCTCGGGGGCCGGGGCCCCGTCGGAGGCCGTGGTGGTGAAGAGGACGACGGCCGAACCCCGGCGCATCACGGCGACCTTCTCCGGGGTGTCCGTCCCGTTCGCGTCGCCGACGCGCTGGGTGATGCCGAAGCCCATCGCCTGGTCGGCGCCCTGGGGTGCCAGCTCACGGGTCGCGGCCATCACGCGGTGCTCCGTGCCGGAGACCTTGAGCGTGAAGCCGCCGGAGCAGGCGTCGGCCGCGTCGGAGAGGGCGGTCAGGGCGGCGGTGGCCTTCTCCTCGTCCTGGTAGACGGTGAGGGTGACGGTGGTGGTCAGGCCGTCGCCGGTGACCCGGCGGAGGACGGTGTCCTCGGGTGAACCGAGGGCCGCTCCGGCGACCGCGCGGGCCAGCGGCCCGCACGGCTTGTCCGCCTCGACGTCCTCGGGCCGCGGGGCCTGGGCGCCGGTCGGGGTGGTGATCGTCGCCCCCGGGACGCTGCCGGCCTTCAGGGCCTTCGCCTTGAGACCGCCGGTTCCGGTGGGGGCGGGGCTGGCGGCGCCCTGTCGCTGCAGGCCGCCCCCACCACCGCTGCTGCCGCTGACGGAACAGCCCGCCGCGAGGACCAGGGCGGCGGCCGACACCGCGCAGACGGTGATCCGGCGTGCCGCCGTGCCGTGTGCGTACCGCTTCATCGTGTCGTCCTCCGTACGTTCCTGGTCCTCGGGCGGGGTGATCATCAGCCCATCGCCATCTTGTTCTCCCAGCCACCGCTGATGACGGTGGTGGGGGTGCCGCCCCAGGTGGCCGTGGCCTTGTAGAAGCGGACCGTACCGTCCGCCATGAGCGCCCAGATGTCCGGGATGCCGTCCCCGGAGACGTCCGGGGTGCCCGTCATCAGCGGGATGTTCGCCAGACTCCAGCCGGTGCCGAACTCGGCGTCCACACCGGTCGCGGAGTTCACCGCGCTGGAGAGCGAGGTCAGGCTGGTGCCGCCCGCCGCGTCCGCCTTGCCGATGCGCAGCAGCAGCCGGTCGCTGACGAAGGTCCGGTAGACCAGGTCGGCGACACCGTCGCCGTTGTAGTCGCCGACGTTGACCAGGTCGCGGTCGGCCCAGGTCGTCGCGGCCAGCCGGGTCGCGGTCTGGAAGGTGCCGCCGGTGTAGCCGGAGAAGACCCACAGGGCGTCGCCGGAGGTCGCGAAGAGCTCCGGGCGCTTGTCGCCGGTGATGTCACCGGTCGCCAGGATCTGGGTGAACGTCGACGGGTCGGGGGCGTTCGACGGCAGCCACACCTCGGTGCGCTGCTCGACGTCCACGCTGCCGTAGCCGTCGCCCCGGTAGATCCAGAGCTTCCCGTCCCCGGTCCTGGCGACCACGTCCTGGATGCCGTCGCCGGGCAGGAAGTCGCCGTTGTGGGTGATCAGCGACGGCTTGCCGGCCGAGTCCAGCCAGTAGGTGCCGTCGTCCGAGACGCCGTCCTCGTCGAGGTCGGCCTCCAGGCTGATGCCGTCACGGTGGGCGGCCTGCAGCGAGACGTGGATGTCACCGGTGGTGGTGGCCGGGTAGAGGCGCAGGTCACCGGTGGCGTCGAGCAGGTAGAGGTCGGCCACGCCGTCCCCGGTCACGTCGCCCGCCTTGTCCGCGGCATCGCGCGGGGTGACGTAGAAGAGGTACTTCGTGGCGGTGGAGGAGGTGTTGCCGGAGGCGTCGGCAGCCTTGGCGTAGAGGATGTTCGGCCCGGCCGACAGCGGCGGGATGGCCACCGTGACGGAACCGCCGGCGGCGACGGTCGCGGTGGTCTTGCTCAGGCTGGAGGAGTTCACCGAGTACAGGTACTTCACCGTGTCCGTCGAACCGGCCGCGCTGAAGGTGAACTTGCCGGTGGTGCCGAACTTGACCTTGCTCCAGTTGGTGCCGTTGCCGTCGTCCTCCGGGTAGTCGGTGGAGGTGATCTCCGGCGAGTTGGGCGCCGAGGAGTCGTAGACGAAACCGCAGTTGGCGGTGGTCGGCGGCCCGTAGGTGGACGCGGCTCCCGAGGAGTCGAGCGCCCTCACCCGCCAGTAGTACGTCTTGCCGTTGGTGAACTCGCTGGCCGTGCCGTCCGCGCCGTCGATGACGACGCTCGCCGCACCGCTCGAGTCGACCGTCCGGTTCCCGTCGTAGATCTTGGTGGTGCTGCCGGACTGCCAGAGCTCGAAGTCCAGGTACTTCAGGTCGCCGTCCGGGTCGGAGGACTTGGCGGCCAGCGTCACGTCGCTCAGACCCACCGAGGGGTACGGGCTGACCGAGTCGCAGCCGGTGCCGGGGGAGATGTCGAGACTGGTGGGCTCGGCCGGCTTGCGGTTGTAGGTGATCACGATCTTCGGGGCGGACTCGCCCTCGGCCTTGAACTTCTTCCAGGAGTACGAGGAGTCCTCGGTGGTCGCCTGGAGGCCGATGGTGAAGTTGGTCCAGCCGCCGTCCGCCGCGTCCTGCGCCACGGACTTGCCGTCGTAGACCACGTACGCGTCCGGGCAGGAGGAACTCCAGCCGTTGGCGAAGGACTTGGTGCCGATCTCCTCGGTCTTCGACGGCGGGTTGTTCCACGTCGTGGAGGACGAGATGCCGCCGGTGCGCCAGACCTGCATCTCGCGGGCCGAGCAGGACCAGCTGTACGTCTCGTAGAACCGGAGGTCAGCCTTGGTGACCGTGGCGCCCTTGATGCTGGACGTCCAGGCGAGCCGGAAGTAGGAGCGGGACAGGCCGCCGGTGGTCGACTCGTAGCCGACGCGCGCCTCGGTGGTGCCGGTGTTGTAGTTGGCGCCGTCGTAGAAGCTGGACGTCGGGTACTTCTTGTACGTCGTCGTCCAGTTCTTCGTCTTGCCGGTGAGCGACGGGTCGATGAAGACCGGGAACACCGTCTTCGCGCTGGTCAGCAGCGCCTTGTCCGGCGTGATCGCCAGCGTGGCCTCGGCCGTCCCCCCACCCGTGAGGGCGGCTGTGCCCACCGCGCTGTGCGCTCCGATCTGCGGACCGGCGAGGCCGGGCAGGCCGAGCACGTCCGTCGTGTCGGCGGCGCGGAAGGAAGCGCGCGAGACGGTTGCGCCCGAGACGGTTGCGCCCGAGACGGTCGCGCCCGAGCGGGCGGAGCCGTAGGACGACTGCTCGGCGGTACCGGCGGACGGGTCGTCCTGGGGCGCCGGAGCCGTGGACGGCGAGGGCGCCGTGGCGGCGGAACCGTCCTCCGGCGCGGCGGTGTCGTCGCTCTCCGGGGCGTCCGGATCGGCCGGGGCTTCCGTGGACTCCGTACCGGGGTCCTCCGAGTACGACGGCGACGGGTCGACCCCGGGCTCGGGGGCCTCGGGGGCGTCGGGGTCCTCGCCCTCCGTCAGGGCCGGGCGGCCCGCGGAGTCCCACAGGAACGGGGTCGGCGAGACCGCGATCTCCTCACCGGACGCGTCCTCGGCGGTGACCGCGTGGGTCACCGCGTCCAGGTGGAAGGAGAGGTCCGGGGAGCTGAGCCGGTACGAGAGGTCGGTGTCGGCCAGCGCCGCCGCGGCCGCGGCGTCGTGCACGACCAGGACGTGGGTGAAGCCGCTGTCCCGGGCCGTCAGCAGCAGGTCGACGCCGTCGAGCACCTCGGGGTAGAGGGCGGTGTCACCGTCGATCCGGGGCGCGGGCAGCTCGCCCGGCCAGCTCATCGTGATCTCGTGGCCGCCGGAGCTGAGGGTGACGAGGTCCTGGTAGGCGGGGGCGTCGTCGGTCGCGGCGGGCACCACGTCGGTGCCACCGGCCGCTCCGGTCGCGGCGTGGGTGAAGGAGGCATGCGACACGGTGAACGACGCCTGCCGCGCACCGGACTTGCCCTTGCCCTTCCCCGCCGTGCTCGCGCCGCCACCGGCGGAGAAGACCACCGGGTCGGAGGCCGCCTTGGGCTCCCAGCCCCGGTCCGTACGGGCCAGGGTGGCGTCCAGTGCCTTCCAGACGCCGTCGACCTTCGCGCGTACGGGAGCGCCGTGCGCGGTGAGTTCGAAGCTGCCGTCCGGCAGCGCGAACGTCGTGGAGGTGGCGTCGCGCAGGGACGTCACCTCCACGCGCTTGCCGGTGCGGACGGCCTGCTTCTGCGCGCCGTTCTCGTCGAGCGGGGCGGTGGCGGGTGTGACCGGTGCGGCGGACTGCCGCACCGGGTCATCGGGGGCGGGCCCGAGCGTGGCGAAACCGAGACCGGCGGCGACGAGCGCCGCCACTCCCGCCGCGGTGCGCCGGACGGTTGCCCGGCTGGGACGACGACGTTCCACGGTGCTGGATTCCCTCCCCCAAAAACGGCGTGCGTCAACTCCGGAGGGCAGGCCGGGACGGCTTTCCAGCCGTATTCACCCGGACCGTTCCGGAAAGCGCACACCGCTCACGTTTTCAGTAAACCCCGCTCCAAAACGGCTCTGTCCGGTGACCGGAGACCTTTCGGGAGGTGGGGCGAGTGAGAAGCATGCCGGAAGGAGCACGAGGCATCCATAGACGTGGTCGTTCCGTGGGCGTCACCGTGCGTTCACGCCTGGATCCGTGGTGGAGCCATCGAGTTGCGCCCCGGTCCCTCCCCGAGACGCTCAAGCCAGGGCATGAAGTGCGTGTACCTGTAGGAAACGCCCCGAAACCATCTTCAGGATGCCCTGTGCGTGATGAGAGCTCTGCTTTGTTCGCATAGCGGACGATCTCTGATGCCCTGTGGTCCATTCTTGGTATTCAGGGCATAGAAACGGTAAAGAGAGAATGAGGGGAATTAGCGTGTGAGTGAAATCACTGGACCCTCGGATCATTTGACGAGTTGTGAATCCGTGCCTGAACATTCGGCGAATCAATTAGCCTTCGGCGCCGTGTGTTTCCGCATGGATCGGCCGGTGGTCGGGATCGACTGTGGGGGGCCGCGGCCGTCGTGTGGGGATCGCTTTCATGGAGTGGCCGGGGGTATCTCCCCGGCACCGAGGAGCAGCGCCGTCGTCGGCGTCGGGCACGCATCGGCGTGGTCGTCGTCGCGGCGACCGCCGTGACGATCGGCATGCTGCCGAGCTCGTACGCCGTGCCTCCGCCCAGCAGCCGCTCGGGCGTCGACCTCGTCGACCTGCCCAAGCCGGAACTGGCGGAGGGTCAGGACGGCGGCGGTCTCGCCGACATGACGACGGCCGACGTGCCGCCGGGCGAGGACTACGAGCCGAAGAAGATCACCGCTCCGGAGGGCACCGGCATCACGACGCCGGCGACCGGGACGGTGGACGCGCTGGCGCCGGGTGAGACGCAGCAGATCAGTACGCTGCCGATCGAGATCGGTGCTCCGGCGACGGCGACGTCCGAGGAGACGACGGCCCTGGAGGGCGACTGGCAGGTCGCGTTGGCCAGCCAGGCGGAGTCCTCGGCCGCCGACGTGGAGGGTCTGGTCTTCACCGTGACCCCGCCCGCGGCTGCCACGGGTGACGCCGTTGTGGCCCTGGACTACACCGAGTTCGCGGAGCTGTACGGCGCGAACTGGGCGGACCGGCTCCAGCTGGTCAAGTTCCCCGAGTGCTTCCTGACCACGCCGGATGTCGAGGGGTGTGCGGAGCCGACCGAGGTGGACACCACCAACGTCGTCGCGCCGCAGGACACCGACGTCGAGGGCGACGGCGTCCTCGACGGTGAGCGCCGCATCGAGGCTACGCTCGACGTCGCCGACCTGGCCGACACCGGCCCGGTGACGACGGACGCCGTGGCGACCTCGACCGGGACGGTCTCCCAGGCCCTGTACGTCAAGCCGACCTCCGGTTCGGCCCCGCTGACCCGGATCGCGGCGCTCAGCGCGGCCGCCAACTCGGGCTCCTCGGTGTTCATGGCGACCTCGGCGGGCGGCGGCGCGAAGGGCGACTTCTCCGCGACCCCGCTGGCCAGCGCCGGTTCCTGGACGGCGGGCAGCAGCTCGGGCGGGTTCTCGTACACGTACAACCTCCAGGCGCCGAGCGTCCCCGGCGGTCCGGCTCCGAGCCTCGCCTTCGGGTACAACTCGCAGGGTGTGGACGGCCGTACCTCGGCCACCAACAACCAGGCCTCCTGGATCGGTGACGGCTGGGACTACAACCCGGGTTCGATCACGCGGACGTACAAGACGTGCCGGGACGACACCGAGGGCGGCAACAACACCAAGCGCAAGACGAGCGACCTCTGCGAAGGCTCGGAGAACGCGACCCTGACCCTGGGCGGAACCACCACCGAGCTGGTCAAGGACGACGACGAGACCGGCAATGAGTGGGTCACCGCCAACGGCGACGGCTCGCGGGTGCGGCTGCTGAAGGACACCTCGCTGGGCAACGGCGACTCCCTGGGCGAGTACTGGGAGGTCACCACCCGCGACGGCACGATCTACTACTTCGGCAAGCACAAGCTCCCCGGCTGGAGCGACAACGGCACCGCCGCCGACGACCCGGTCACCAACTCCGTGCTGACCGTCCCCGTTTCGGGCAACCAGCCCGGCGAGGACTGCTACGACGCCGACTTCGCCAAGTCCTTCTGCACCCGCGGCTGGCGCTGGAACCTCGACTACGTCGTCGACACCTCCGGCAGCGCCATGTCCCTGTGGTGGGAGAAGGAGAAGTCCCTCTACGCCAAGAACATGAAGTTCAAGACCCCGGTCTCCTACGACCGGGGCGGCTACCTCAAGCGCATCGACTACGGCCAGCGCGCCGGCACCCTCTACAGTGCGGCCCCGCTCGCCCGGGTCGACTTCTCGGTGGACGAGCGCTGTTTCGTCGAAGACGGCATCGCGTGTTCCGAGGCGAACTTCACCTCGGGCGACTTCGCGAAGAACCACATCTGGTACGACACCCCCGCCGACCTCCTCTGCCAGTCCGGCAAGGACTGCTACGTCCCGGTCCCGACCTTCTGGACCCGCAAGCGCCTGGCGCAGGTCACCACCTCCACCCAGCGCACCGAGGGCTCCACCGCCCTCTCCAAGGTCGACTCCTGGACGCTGGAGCAGTCGCTTCCCGCCGAGCGCACCGACGAGGGCACGGCCCTCTGGCTGGACTCGATCACCCGCTCCGGCTACGGCACCGACGGTGAGTCCCAGGCGCTGCGTCCGGTCACCTTCGTGGCCAACACGCAGCCGATGCCGAACCGTGTGCGCCGGGGGGAGAAGGACCCGAACCCGACGTTCGACCGGCTGCGGATCGAGCGGATCATCAGCGAGTACGGCGGCGAGACCTTCGTCGACTACCGCGAGCCCACCGGCGCCTGCAAGAGCGGCTCCGGCTTCCCGGCGGTCGAGTCCAACACCGGTCTCTGCTACCCGGCTTACTGGCACCCGGACCCGGACAAGGTCGACGAGTCGATCGAGTGGTTCAACAAGTACGTCGTCGACAACGTCCAGGAACTCCCGGGCGTCAAGGGCGTCGAGCCCGTCACCACCTCGTACGTCTACGGCGACGACGGTGACACCAAGGGCGCCTGGGCCCTGAACCAGGCCGAGTTCTCGAAGAAGAAGACCCGCACCTACGACCAGTGGCGCGGCTTCAGCCGGGTCCGTACGGTCAGCGGCGCGGACTCCTCGGACACGTACGAGGGCAGCGCGAAGTCCATGTCGGACGTGCGCTACTTCCGCGGCATGAACGGGGACCCGCTCCCCGGCGGCGGCAAGCGCTCGGTGGTCGTCAACGACAGCGACGGCACCAAGATCGCCGACGACGACCTCGCTCTCCAGGGCCGTACGGCGGAAGAGCTCGACTACACCGCCAACAACGGCACCCTGGTCTCCCGCTCGGTCGACTACCCGAAGATCGTGGAGCTGGCCAGCCGTACCCGCGACGGTGGCATCCCGGCGCTGAAGGCGTACCGGGTCCTGGACGACCACACCATCACCACCACGCGTTCCTCGGGTACGTACGACGTCAACGAGACGCGCCAGTGGCGGTCGCTGCGCACCAACACCACCTACGACGACACCTACGGCCTGCCGCTCACCGTGGAGAACCTCGGTGACACCGGCAAGACCGGCGACGAGTCGTGCGCGGTGCTCAGCTACGTCCACAACACGGCGAAGAACCTGATCGGCCTGGACAAGGAGACGCTGACGACGGCCGGCACCTGTGCCGCTGCCGCGACCGCTCCGGTCTCCGCCCGCATCGGCGGCTCCCGCATCGCCTACGACGACCTGGCCTTCGGCGCCACCCCGACCACGGGTGCGGCGACGGCCACCTGGTCGCTGAACGGGACGGGTGACGCGTGGCAGCAGACCGCCACGCTCACCTACGACTCCCTCGGCCGTGTCCTGACGACCACCAACGCCAAGAACGAGACCGAGAAGACCACCTACACGCCGTCCACCGGCCAGGTCTACTCGATCACCGAGGAGAACGCGAAGCACTACACCTCCACGACCTATCTGGAGCCGGGGCGGGGTACGACGCTGAAGGAGGTCGACGAAAACGGGCGCACGACCCTCTACCAGTACGACTCCCTCGGCCGTACCACCGCCGGATGGGGGACCTCCCAGGCTGCCACCGAGCAGCCCTCGGTGAAGTTCACCTACAACACCGCTCCCGGTGAGCCGGTCAACGTCATCAGCTCCACGCTGAAGGACAACGGCACCGACTACGACGACTCCGTCGTCTTCTACGACGGCCTCGGCCGTGAACGCCAGCGCCAGGAGCCGGCCGTCGGCGACGGGCGTCTGATCACCGACACCATCTACAGCGCCAACGGCACCATCGCCCGCACCAACAACGGCTACTACGCCGAGGGCCTCCCGCAGTCGGTGATGTACGAGGTCGACTCCGACTTCAAGATCCCGAACGCGACCCTCTACAAGTACGACGGCCAGGGCCGTGTGCTGTCGGAGACGCCGTACATGGCGGGCACCACCGTGCCCGCCAAGGCCACCCGCTACGAGTACGGTTACGACTGGTCCACGGTCATCCCGCCCACCGGCGGTGCCGCACAGCGCAGCTGGAGCGACGCCCAGGGCCGGACGGTCCGGGTCGACACCTTCACGGACGCGGCCCGCAGCGCGTACCGGTCCACCACGTACTCCTTCGACGCGCGCGGCGACCAGGTCAAGGCCGAGGACTCCTCGCACAACGTCTGGTCCTACACCTACAACGCACTCGGCCAGCAGGTCACGGCCAGCGACCCGGACACCGGGACCACCGTCACCACCTACGACGTCCTCGGGCGCCCGGAGACGGCCACCGACAGCAAGCAGTCGAAGACCTGGACCAAGTACGACGAGCTCGGCCGGGTCACCGAGCAGCGGAAGGACTCGTCCACCGGAGAGCTCCTCGCGGCGGCGACCTACGACGAGGTCATCGGCGGCCTCGGGCATCCGTCCACGACCACCCGCTACACGGACGGGCTGCCCTACACCCAGACTGTCACCGGCTACACCGCCGAGTACCAGCCGACGGGAACGAAGCTGACCCTTCCGGCGACGATCGCCGCCCAGTACGGCCTCCAGGAGACGTACGCCTACACGTACGAGTTCAGCAAGTCCGGTCAGCTCAAATCGGCTTCGCTGCCCGCGGCGGGCGGTCTCTCCCCGGAGAGGGTCGTCACCCGGTACAACGAGGACGGCCTCCCGGTCTCCACGTCGGGCATCGACTGGTACAACGCGGACACCGACTACAGCGTCTACGGGCAGGTCCTGCGCGCGGTCACGGGTGAGAACCCGAACCGGGTGTGGACGACCAACCTGTACGACGAGCGCACCGGTGAGCTGACCAAGGCGTACACCGACCGCGAGTCCGTCAGCGACACTTCCACGGTCCTGGGCAACCGGGTCAACGTCCGCTCCTACGGGTACGACCAGGCCGGAAACGTCACCAAGATCGAGGACGCGGTCGACTCCAAGACCGACCGCCAGTGCTTCAGCTACGACGCGATCGGCCAGCTCACCCAGGCGTGGACGGCCTCCGACACCGCCTGCGCGGTGACCTCCACCGGCACGCCGAGCGCGCCGACCATCGGCCCGAACGGTGACGGGTACAGCAAGGCGTACACCTACGACGCGATGGGCAACCGCAAGACCGAGGTCGACCACTACCTCGGTGTCCCCGGCACCACCACCACGGCGCCGGACGCGACGAAGGACGCCTCCACCTCCTACACCTACGGCAAGGCGGACGGCACCCAGCCGCACACCCTGACCGGGATTTCGTCCACCCACCTTTCGGACGCCGGTGCGAAGGTCACCGAGGCCTCGACCCGTACGTACGACAAGGCGGGCAACACCGAGACCCGGACCGACGGCGGCGACGAACAGGGCCTGACCTGGACCTGGGACGGTCAGCTGGAGTCGGTCACCGGCTTCGGCGCCGAAGGATCCGGGCCCTGGGTCGGGCTGGCCAACAAGTGTCTCGACCTGGCCTCCTCCTCCACGGTCGCGGGCACCGCCATCCAGATCTACGGATGCAACGGCACTCGCGCCCAGCAGTTCAGGATCGACGGCGCCACGCCCACCGACTCTTCCAAGGGCGCGCTCAAGGTCATGGACCAGTGCGTCGTCCCGAAGGGCGGCGCGACCGCCGACGGCACGGCCGTCGTGATCGCCGCCTGCACCGGTGACGCGTCCCAGCAGTGGACCGCGGTGGAGTCCGGTCACAAGCTCAAGCACGTCAGCTCCGGCAAGTGCCTGATCGTTCCCGGCGCCAACAGCGCCGCGGGCACGGACCTGACCCTCGGTACCTGTGACGCGAGCGGGACCGCCCAGTCGTGGGCGCCGGCCGACGAGACGAAGTACGTCTACGGCCCCTCCGGCGAGCGGCTGATGGCGATCACCGCCAGCACGAGGACCCTGTACCTCGGGGACACCACCATCTCGGTGAACGCGGACGGCACGCCCAACTACTCGGAGCGCTACTACCAGCAGGCCGGCGGCCCGGTGGTGATGCGGTTCAAGCAGGGCGGCGGCGCGGACCAGTTGTCGATGCAGGTGACCGACCAGAACGGCACCGCCTACATCAACGTCAAG
This sequence comes from Streptomyces sp. NPDC001493, assembly GCF_053597235.1. NCBI lineage: Bacteria > Bacillati > Actinomycetota > Actinomycetes > Kitasatosporales > Streptomycetaceae > Streptomyces > Streptomyces sp. NPDC001493. The sequence continues at coordinate 106,854 of NZ_JBSFHV010000004.1, read as the reverse complement.
CTCGCCGCGGGCAACGCGGTGAAGTTCGACAAGTCCGACCCCTTCGGTGTCGCCCGCACCAGGAACGCCAGCTGGCTCTCCCACAAGGGCTATGTCGGCGGCGAGAACGACAGCTCCACGGGTCTGGTCCAACTCGGAGCGCGGGAGTACGACCCGGAGACGGGACGCTTCATCTCCCCGGACCCGGTGCTCGACATCGCGGACCCGGTACAGATGAACGGGTACGTCTACTGCGAGAACAACCCCGTCACCTTCGCGGACCCGACCGGTCTGATGATGGACGGCGGCGGTGGCGGCGGCGGGGGCGGCACGGCCGAGACCGCTGAGGAAGCATGGGCCAACCAGCAGCTCAACACCTCGATGTCCGAGATCATCCTCAACGTCGGCTGGGCCGTCTTCAAGGAGTTCATCGGCTGGAACGACGTCGTCAGCTGCTTCTCCCGCGGTGACATGTGGGCCTGCGGGTCACTGATCATCGACGCCATCCCGTGGACCTCGGTCTTCAGCAAGGGCAAGAAGATCTGGCGCGCGGTCGAGAAGACCTTCAGTGCCATCAGCGCCTGGCGCAAGGCCCAGGAGAAGGCCCGCAAGATCATCGCAGCGGCCAAGGCAGCGCGCGAAGCGGCCAAGGCAGCCGCGCGGGCTGCGAAAGCAGCCGCCAAGAAGGCCGCACAGATAGCGAAGAAGAAGGCACAGGAGGCTGCCACCAGAGCCGCGAAGAAGGCGGCCGAAAAGACCGGTAACGCGGTACAGAAAGCCAAGAAGGCGGTAGCCAAGTCCACCGAGAAGCGCGGTTCGGGTGCGTCTTCCAAGCGCGCCGGGCGCAAGGACGCCAACAACCAGCCGACGGTGGTGAAGGGCCGCGAACAGAAGAATGTGGGCGAGAAGGGCAAGGGTCCCGAAAGCGTGTCCACCGGACGGCGTCCGGACGGGGAGACCGTCTTCTCCGGACACGGAACGTTCGGAAACCAGACAGGAGCCTTCATGGTTCCCCAGGGCACCACACTCCACTTCTACGTTCCGCACCGCAGGACCCTCGGCGACAGTGCGGGTCTCGCGGTCGAGCGTGGGGCGCCGGACGCTCCGGACATCGTGGAGTCCTTCGGGCCGGGGGATGTGCTTCCCGACTACGTCCTGGGCCCGCCGACCGACCTCAACATCATGAGCGGCAGTCTGACCGTCACGCGGGAGGTCGGAATCAGTAAGCTCATCCGCCAGGGAATGGGGAACGTCCACATGGCCATGTGCCGGGAGTTCAACCCCTTCATGTGAGGTGACGAACGCTTGGCAGGTAGCGTGGCCGGTACCCCTTGGGTGCCGGCCACGCCGCTTCCGGCCCGAACGAAACAGGAAACCCTTGACGTACTACCCCGAACTCTCGCTCTACGACTTCGACTACCACGCGAAACCCGAAGGGCTTACCGTGGGCTGGCTGGAAGGCGATCAGAAGTACGCCCTGGGGGACGTATCGGTCGAGGACTGGGAGATCCTCTCCGACCTGGGATCGCTCCTCCAGAACAAGAGCCGCGGATATCACTACTGCACGATATGCACGGAAATGCTGGAACAGTTCGGCGAATCGGCGCGTTTCGACTCCCGCTATCGGTTGGGAAGCGCCGAGATTCGTGTGGTGTCCGATGAGGGCGAGCTGTACGTGGCACCGAATCTGGTGCTCCACTACATCGTCGACCACGGCTACCGCCCGCCCGAGGTGTTTCTCGAGGCCGCGAGGGAAGAGGCGCGGCGCCGCTGGGGTGCGTCGGCGGTGGATGACGCCCAGTGAGGTCCGTGCCGGGCGTGGAGTCGGCGCCCGGCACGGGATCTCGCGCGCGTCCCGCGAAAGGCCGGAGGGCCGGTCCGCCGAACGATCTCGGCGGACCGGCCCTCCGGCCGTCGCGCGACCAGGTCGCAGTGCTCCGGGTCAGTGCACCGGCACGGCCGGCGGCTGCTGCTCGCCCTCCTCGGCGAGGCGCTCCAGCCCGCTCTTGGTCTTCAGCGGCTTCTCCTTGATGAAGAGGACCGCGACCAGCGCGAGGAGCGCGAAGGGCGCACCGGCGAGGAAGACGGAGCCCGTCGCCACGCCGTACGCGTTCTCCACGATCACGCGGGCCTGCTCCGGCAGGGTCGCGAGGTCCGGGATGGCCCCGTCGCCGCCGCCGGAGGCGGAGCTGCCGAAGCCCTTCTCCAGCTCCGAGGCGACCCGGTGGCTGAGCACCGCGCCGAGCGCGCTGGTGCCCACCGCGCCGCCGAGGCTGCGGAAGAAGGAGAGGGTGGAGGTCGCCGCACCGAGCTCGGCGGCGGGCACGTCGTTCTGGGCGGCGAGGACCAGGTTCTGCATCAGCATGCCGACACCGATGCCGAGGACGGCCATGCAGGGCGCGATGACCGCGAAGGACGTACCGGCGCCGATCGTGGAGAGCAGGCACATGCCGGCCGTCATGATGACGCCGCCCGCGACCAGGAACGCCTTCCACTTGCCGCGCCGGCTGATGAGCTGCCCGGCGACCGTGGTCGAGACCATCAGGCCGAGGATCATCGGCAGGCTCATCAGACCGGCGATCGTCGGGGACTTGCCCAGCGAGATCTGGAAGTACTGCGAGAGGAAGACGGTACCGCCGAACATGGCCACACCGACGAGGAAGCTCGCCACGGTGGTCAGGGAGACGGTCCGGTTGCGGAAGATGCTCAGCGGGATCATCGGCTCCTGGACCTTCGACTCGACCAGGACGGCGAGCGCGATCAGGGCGACACCGCCGAGGACGAGCGCGGCCGACGGGCCCGAGACCCAGTCGAACTTCGAGCCGCCGAGGGTCACCCAGAGCAGGAGGGCGCTGACCCCGGCCATGATGAGGAAGGCGCCGAGGTAGTCGATCTTCGCCTCGCGGCGGACGACGGGCAGCTTCAGCGTCTTCTGCAGCAGGAAGATGGCGAGCAGCGCGAACGGTACGCCGATGAAGAAGCACCAGCGCCAGCCGAGCCACGAGGTGTCGACGAGCACGCCGCCGATCAGCGGTCCCGCGACGGTGCCGACCGCGAAGACGGCGCCGAAGATGCCGGAGAACTTGCCGAGTTCACGCGGCGGGATGATCGAGGCCATCACGACCTGGGCGAGCGCGGTGAGACCACCGGCGCCGATGCCCTGGAGCACCCGGCTGATGATGAGCACGGTGACGCTGTGGGAGAAGCCGGCCACCAGCGAGCCGACGACGAACATCGACAGGGAGAGCTGGAGCAGCACCTTCTTGTCGTACAGGTCGGAGAGCTTGCCCCAGACCGGCACGGTCGCGGTCATCGCCAGCAGCTCGGCGGTGACCACCCAGGTGTACGAGGACTGGCTGCCGTGCAGGTCGGTGATGATGCGCGGGAGCGCGTTGGCGACGACCGTCGAGGCGAGGATGGCCACGAACATACCGGCCATGAGGCCGGACATGGCCTGGATTATCTGGCGATGATTCATGGATGAGGACTCCCGGGGTTCGGGCGTCACGGCAGCGGACATCGGCTGGCGTACCTCTTGTTTCTGATGGTGCGGCCGTCTCCGGGGGAGCGGCGGATGCGGAAGAACGGGTCGGCCCGGGGCGGGCCGCCGGGGGGTGCGTGACGGCTCGGCGGGAACCGTCGGACACGGCCTAATCCTGGTCGCCGAGTCCGGACGCGAGTTCGTCGAACGCCTCGTCGTAGAGGGTCAGGAAGGAGCGGGACCGGCCGGTGGCGGTCCAGATCTCCACGGCGGCCCGGACGGTGGCGATGGTGGCGTGCACCAGCAGCCGGGGGCGTAGGTCGGTCTTGGGGTCCTGGCCGAGGCGTTCGGCCACCGCCGCGATGAGCGCCTCCTCGTCGGCGCCGCGTGCCGCCAGGAAGCGGGGGAAGAGCGCCGGGGTGCGGTCCAGCACGGTGCACTGGAGCTCCCACCGCTCCGGCGCGTCCTCGATGTGGGCCAGTTCCTCCCCGAGGACCCGGCGGAGCACGGCGAGCGGGCCGAGGCCGGCCGGTGCCGAGAGCACCGCGGCGCGGGTCCGTACGGCGCTGTCCGGGTCCGGGACGAGGATCGCGTCGTCGAGGTGGGCGAAGTAGTTGAAGAAGGTCCGCACCGAGACCCCGACCGCCGCGGTGACCGCTTCCACCGTCACCTGGTCCAGGCCGTGCTCGGCCGCCATGCGCAGGGCCGTGTCGGCCAGCGCTTCGCGGGTCGCGCGCTTCTTGCGCTCGCGCAGGCCGGGCGGCGGCGGGGGAGAGGAGGTCACGAAGGTGCATGCTATGCAAAAATGCACAGTCTGCAAAGTTCATTCTTTCCGGGGCAATCCTCTGCTCCGGCCGATGAGTTCCCGGCGCGTGGACCGTCTACCTCTTCGAAAGCGCATGGAAGCGGAGCCAGGATGGCCGGGGCATCGGACAGGCTCCGAGGCGCCGCACGGACCGCCGCCGAATCCCGGCGGCGTCGCGACGGAGGAGTGGGACCACCATGGAAAAGATGATCTTCGTGAACCTTCCGGTGAAGGACCTGGACGTCAGCAAGGCCTTCTTCGAGAAGCTCGGCTACCACTGCAACCCCGGCTTCACCGACGAGCACGCCGCCTGCGTCGTCATCAGCGACGCGATCTACGCCATGCTGCTCACCGAGCCGCGCTTCAAGGACTTCACCACCAAGGAGATCGTGGACGCGGAGAAGTCGACCGAGGTCATCCTCTGTCTCAGCGCGGAGAGCCGCGCCGAGGTGGACGAGACCGTCGACACGGCGCTGGCCGCCGGAGGCTTCCCGGCGGGCGAGACCCAGGACTACGGCACGATGTACGGCCGCTCCTTCCAGGACCCCGACCACCACGTCTGGGAGGTCATGTGGATGGACCCGGCCGCCGTCGCCGAACGCTCCTGACGCCCCCGGGGGCTGTCAGAGCCCCGGGTAGGTCACCCCGGTGAGCTGCTGGGAGGCCGACCAGAGCCGCTCGCCCGCCACGTCGTCGCGGGTGCGCCGCGCCCGCCAGGACGGGGCCGGCGCACCGCGCCACCCCAGCCGCCCCGGTCCGGTGAACGAGTCGGGGCGGACCCCGGGCGCCGTCGCCGCGTACAGCACGGGCAGCGCCCCGGCCGTGGCGGTCTGGGCCAACAGCAGGTTGCCGAGCCCCATCACCCGCTCCCTGAGCGGGCGTTGCTCCAGCCGGGGCCCCGCCTTCGTCAGGTTGGTGGAGGCGTACCCGGGGTGGGCGGCAGCCGCCACGATCGGCGAACCGGACCGCGCCAGCAGCCGCGCGAACTCGTGGACGAAGAGCAGGTTGGCGGACTTGGACGCACCGTAGGCGATCCAACGCCGGTAGTTCCGCTCGCTGTTCAGGTCGCCCATGTCGATGTCGGCCAGCCGGTGCAGCCCGCTCGACACCGTGACCACCCGCGCCTTCCCCGCGGCGCGCAGGGCCGGCAGCAGCAGCCCGGTCAGGGCGTAGTGCCCGAGGTGGTTGACCCCGAACTGCGTCTCGAAGCCGTCGGCGGTCCGCCCGTACGGCAACGCCATCACACCCGCGTTGTTGACGAGCAGGTCGATCCGGTCCGGGGCATGCGAGGCCGCGAACTTCCGTACAGAGGCGAGATCCGCCAGGTCCAGCGGGACGAACGCCACGTCTGCCCCGGACACCGCCCGCCGGATGCGGTCCGCCGCACCCTCCCCGCGCTCCTGGTCACGGCAGGCGAGCAGCACCCGGGCGCCGCTCCGGGCCAACTCCCGTGCCGTGACGAGGCCGAGGCCGCTGTTGGCCCCGGTGACCACCGCCGTACGGCCGCTCTGGTCGGGGATGTCGTGCGTGTTCCAGCCCTGGATCATGGGCCCCAGGGTACGACCGGCGGACCGGACCGGCACACACGAGGCACCGGGCCGGCCGACCGGGCCGACGCACACGAGGCGCCCCCGGCCGGTGTGCGGCCGCGATCCGCCGCACACCGCCCGGGGGCGATGCCCGGCTACGCCTCCCGGAGCTCGAACGCCTCCACCGTCACCTCGTCGTCGTCCAGGCAGGCCCCCGTCGCGAGGTCGAAGCGCTGCTTCAGCAGCGGCGAGGCGACGAACGGCCGCCCCCCGGCCGAGCCGACCAGCCCGCGCGAGAGGACGTACGCCCCCGTGAACGGGTCCCGGTTGTCGATCGCGTACGCGCGCCCCGCCCGGTCCAGGAACACCGCCACCTGACGCCCGTCCGGCAGCAGCGCCGCCACCCCGCGCCCGGGGTCCAGCAGGGAACGCTCGCAGAGAGTGAACCAGTCTCCCTCGAAGGCGAGTTGCACCACCGTCGTGAGGTCCGGGGCGGGCGCGTGGGCCGTCGTCGTCGCAGTCATCAGGATGCGGTCCCTTCCAGCGTACGGATGGCGAGCACCGGGCCCGCGAGGATGTCCAGGTCGGGCTTGACCTGGTCGCGCTCCGGCACGAACCGCACCGAGGGGTCCGGGGCGTCGGGCGCGTTCACGAAGGTCACGAACCGGCGCAGCCGCTCCGGGTCGTTGATGGTCTCGGCCCACTCGTCGCGGTACCCCGCGACATGGTCGGCCATCATCCGCTCCAGCTCGTCGCAGAGCCCGAGCGAGTCGTGCACCACCACGTCCCGCACGTGGTCGAGGCCGCCCTCGATCCGGTCCAGCCAGGTCGAGGTGCGCTCCAGCCGGTCCGCGGTGCGGATGTAGAACATCAGGAACCGGTCGATGAGGCGCACGAGTTCGGCGTCGGAGAGGTCCTGGGCGAGCAGGTCCGCGTGGCGCGGGGTGGCGCCGCCGTTGCCGCCGACGTAGAGGTTCCAGCCGCCGGCGGTGGCGATGATCCCGAAGTCCTTGCCCCGGGCCTCCGCGCACTCGCGGGCGCACCCGGAGACCGCCGACTTGAGCTTGTGCGGGGAGCGCAGCCCCCGGTAGCGCAGCTCCAGATCGATCGCCATCTTCACCGAGTCCTGCACGCCGTACCGGCACCAGGTCTGCCCCACGCAGGACTTGACCGTCCGCAGTGACTTCCCGTACGCGTGCCCCGACTCGAACTCGGCGTCCACCAGCCGCGTCCAGATCAGCGGGAGCTGGTCGACGCGGGCGCCGAAGAGGTCGATCCGCTGGCCGCCGGTGATCTTCGTGTAGAGCCCGAAGTCGCGGGCCACCTCGCCGATCACGATCAGCTTCTCCGGGGTGATCTCGCCGCCCGGGATGCGCGGCACGATCGAATAGGAGCCGTTCTTCTGCAGGTTGGCGAGGAAGTGGTCGTTGGTGTCCTGGAGCGCCGCCTGCTCGCCGTCGAGGACGTAACCGCTGGCGCCCACCGTGGGGGCGAGCGAGGCGATGATCGAACCGACGGTCGGCTTGCAGACCTCGCAGCCGTCACCGCCGCGCGCCTCCTGGCGGCCGTGCGAGTCGAGGAGCTCCGCGAAGGTGGTGATGCCCAGGGTGCGCACGATCTCGTACAGCTCGCTGCGGGTGTTCGCGAAGCAGCCGCACAGGCCCGCGTCCGCGCTCTGCGGCAGCAGCTGCCCGATGACCTTGACGCAACTCCCGCAACCCGTACCTGCCTTGGTGCACTTCTTCACCTCGGGCAGGGTGGTGTGCTCGCAGATCGCGCCCTTGGTCACGTTGTGGCAGGAGCAGATCACGGCCTCGTCCGGCAACGAGGACGGGCCCAGCACGACCGGACCGCCCGCACCGGCCGGGAGCACCAGCTGCTCCGGCGGTACCGGCAGGACCGTGCCCGTCATCGGCCGCAGCATGCCGTACTGCTCGGCGTCCCCGACCAGCACCCCGCCGAGCAGGGTGCCGTCCGCGCCGATCACCAGCTTCTTGTAGACCCCCGAGCGGGAGTCCGCGTACACCACGTCGAGGCAGCCCTCGGCGGTGCCGTGCGCGTCGCCGAAGGAGGCCACGTCCACGCCGAGCAGCTTCAGCTTGGTCGACAGGTCCGCACCGGTGAACGACGCCTCCAGACCCGCGATCACCCCGGCGGCGGTCACCGCCATCTCGTAACCCGGCGCCACCAGCCCGTACACCCGGCCGTCCGAGGCGAGCGCGCACTCGCCGATCGCGAAGACCGCCGGGTCGGAGGTGCGGCACTCCTCGTCGACGACGATCCCGCCGCGCGGGCCGACCTCCAGACCGCAGTCGCGGGCCAGCTGGTCGCGGGGCCGGACACCCGCCGAGAACACCACCAGGTCGGTGGCGAGCGTCGAACCGTCGGACAGCGCCATGCCGTTGACGGCGCCGTCCTCCCCGGTGGTGACCTCCTGGGTGCCGACGCCCGTGTGGACGCTCAGCCCCATGGACTCGATGGTGCGCAGCAGCGCCGCGCCGCCGCCCTCGTCCACCTGGACCGGCATCAGCCGGGGCGCGAACTCCACCACGTGGGTCTCCAGGCCGAGCCCCTTGAGCGCCCCCGCCGCCTCCAGACCGAGCAGCCCGCCACCGACCACCGCACCGGTCCTCGCGTTCTTCGCGTACGCCTCGATGGCGAGCAGGTCCTCGATGGTGCGGTAGACGAAGCAGCCCTCCGCGTCCTTGCCGGGCACCGGCGGGACGAACGGGAAGGAGCCGGTGGCCAGCACCAGCGTGTCGTACCCGAAGGTGAGCCCGGACCGCGAGGTGACCGTGCGGCCCTCGCGGTCGACGGTCTCCGCCGGGTCGCCGACGTACAGCTCGATGCCGTGGGTCTCCATGAACCCGGCCTCGGCCATGGCGAGCTCCTCGGGCGAGGTGCCCGAGAAGTACGAGGTCAGGTGGACCCGGTCGTAGGCGGGGCGGGGCTCCTCGCAGAGCACGACCACCCGGGGGCCGCCGGCCGCCGGGGTCAGCCCCCGGTCCGCGAGCGCCTCCAGGAAACGCTGGCCGACCATGCCGTGGCCGACGACGACGACGGTGTGCGCGGAGGTGACCGGGGTGATCGCGGAAGCCGTGGAGAACGCGGAAGCCGTGGAAGCGGCGGTGCTGGGTGAAGTCGGGAAAGGGGACACCGGCATCTCAGAGGCCTCCGTCGTCGGTGAGCGGGTGGAGCGGGGACGTACCGGCGGGAACTGTCTGGTGCCCCGCGCCGGACGCGGCCGGACCGCACCGGCCGCTCGTCGTCATGGCCCCGACGATGGGCGGCCGGTGTTACCCGACCGCATCCCGGCTGTTTCCCGGGAGGAACCTTGCGCTCAGCACGGGCCGGGGGCCGGTGTGAGGGCGCGCACGGCGGCCGGGGCGGAGCCGCAGGACGGAGAACCGTGCAGGTCGGGGCAGGTGCGGGCCCTCCGGAGCCATCGCTTAATGTCCTGTGCATGCCTGACATCACGCTGACCACCGTCGTCCTGCTCTGCATAGCCGCGTGCGCGGCCGGATGGATCGACGCGGTGGTGGGCGGGGGCGGGCTGCTGCTCCTGCCCGCCCTGCTGCTGGGACTGCCGCACCTCCCGGCGGCCCAGGTGCTCGGCACCAACAAGGCCGTCGCGATCGTCGGGACGAGCGGCGCGGCCGTGACCTACGCGCGCCGGGCGCCGGTGAAGGTCGGCACGGCGGTACGGATCGGGCTGATGGCGCTCGCCGGGTCGATGACCGGGGCGTTCTTCGCGGCCGGGATCAGCAGCGACGTGCTCCGGCCGGTGATCATGGTGGTGCTGCTCGCCGTCGCCGGCTTTGTCCTGCTGCGGCCCTCGTTCGGTACGGCGGCGGCCGGTGACGGAACGGACCGGCGGGTGGTGACCCGGGCCCGTACGGTCACCGCGATCGTGCTGGTCGGCGGCGGCATCGGCCTCTACGACGGGCTCTTCGGACCCGGCACCGGCACGTTCCTGGTGCTGGCGCTGACGGCCGTGCTCCACCTCGACCTGGTGACCGCCTCGGCCACCGCCAAGATCGTGAACGTCTGTACCAACGCCGGGGCGCTGGTGATGTTCGCCGTACAGGGCACCGTGCTCTGGCAGCTCGCCGCGCTGATGGCGGTGTTCAACCTCGCGGGCGGGCTGGCCGGGGCGCGGATGGCGCTCAGCCGGGGCAGCGGGTTCGTGCGGGGCGTACTGCTGGTCGTGGTGTTCTCGCTCGTCGCCAAGCTGGGCTTCGACCAGTTCTCCGGCTGATTTTTCCCGGCTGGTTTCCCGGCCGGGGGTCCGGCTGGGGGTCCGGCCGGGCGGGCCGCTCAGGCCGCTTCCCGTACGTCCGTCAGGTGGGCGTAGACCACCACGTTGCCCTGGTAGCCGGTGTCCTTCGAGAAGCCGCCGCCGCAGGTGATCAGCCGAAGCGCGGCGTAGGGCGCCTTCCCGTAGACACGAGTGCTGGGGAAGTCGTCGTTCTCGTACACCTCGATCGCGTCGATCGAGAAGACGGCGGTGCGCGCGTCCTCACGTATGACCTCCACCCGGTCGCCCCGCTTGAGCGATCCCAGGCCGTAGAAGACCGCCGGGCCCTTCGCGTTGTCCACGTGCCCGGCGATGAGCGCCGTGCCCAGGGCGCCCGGCCGGGTGCCGCCGCCGTACCAGCCCGCGAGGTCGCGGTCCTCCTCCGGCGGCACGTCCAGGCTGCCGTCCGGGCGGAGGCCGAGCCGGGTCAGCGGCGCGTCCACGTCGATCTCGGGGATGCGCACCCGGACCGGGGTGGACGGGGCCAGCGGCTCGGCGACGGGCGACCCCGGCTGGAGCTGCGGCCCGGCGGCGAACGCCTCCGCCGCGGACGGCTGCGGCGGCACCACCTGGGTGTCCGCACCGTTCTGGATGAGCCAGACCCCGGCCAGCACGGCGACGCCGATCAGCCAGGCCTTGCCCTTGTGTGCCGTCTGGGACACGGTGCCGTCCTCGGAGTTCTCGCGGGAGCCGGATCGGCCGGGCTCCCGTAGCGGTGCGCGGGCCCGTAGCGGTGTACGGGCGTACGGACGCGGGGGAGGGGCCCCGTCAGGGCCCTCCCGCCGGTTCTACGGTCGGCGGGAGGGCCTGCGGGAGGGGCCTGCGGGAGGGGCTTGCGGGAGAGGGGCCTGCCGGAGTTCGGCGGGAGGCCGCGGAAGGCCGCTGGAGACCCCGGAAGGTCAGCGGGAGTCCGCCGCCCGGCGGCGGCGGACCATCCAGACCGTGCCGGCTCCCGCCGCGCCGAGCACGCCGAAGCCCGCCGCGATCCGGGTGTTGTCCGGTCCGACACTGCCGCCCACACCGGTCTGGACGTGACCCCACGGCTGACGGCCGTCCTCGCCCTGGCCCTGGCCCTGGTCCCCGGAGCCACCACCGGTCACCAGCAGCTCGCCCTTGGCGTCCTTGCCGTTGTCGCAGGCCACGGAGATCCCGTAGGTGCCGGGGCGGGTGTCGCGCGGCACGGTGAAGTGCCCGACCGCGGTGTCCTTGCCGTCGCCGGGGTAGAGGTCGAAGTCCCCCGCGTCCAGGGAGTTCGCGTCACCGACGCCCGAGCCGTTCTTGCCGCAGGCGGTGGTCTTCACGGTGACCTTGGCGCCCGGGACGGCGGTGGCCGGGGTGAGTTCCAGCCGGCCCCGGTCCCGGTCGGCGTCGCCCGCGTTGGCGGCCGGGGCGAGCAGGGCGAGGCCGAACGTCGCGGTCGCGGCGAGCGCGACGGCGGTACCGGTCGTGGAACGGAGTGGACGGAGCATGGGAGGTCCTCCGGATACGGGCGCGAGCAGAGCGGGACGCGCCCGGACCGGACGGGCCGGAACAGGACGGGTCCTGCCTCCGAGGTAACGGGCGCACCGGCCCCCATGCCTGCTGACGCGCCTTCAGAACTCACCCGTACGGACCGGCGCGGCACCCTTGCCATGCGTGATCGACGCAGGTCACGGAGGTGGCTTCCCGTCGCGCGGCCCGCACGGAGCGCCTTGGTGCCGAACGGGTGACAGCCGGAAGTCGAGTGTGACGCAGGTCACATGCATGGTCTCCCGGGGGCCGGGCACACGCTGGATATCCCCCCACGGGGTGGCACCCCCCCCGCCACCCCCTGGCAACCGCCCTCACCGGCCCCACCCCCCCCGGGCCCGGTGAGGGCGTTGTCGCGTCCGGGGCCGGGCGGGCGCTCGTCCGCCGGTGCGCTCCGGGTTCTCGTGCTCCGGCTTCTCGTACTGCTCCGGATTCTCGTACTCCGGGTTCTCGTGCTCCGGGTTCCGCCCGCCCGTCAGACCGGATCGGCCGGGGCGTCCCCGTACACCCGCTCCAGCAGATCCATCAGCTCCGCGTCCACGGGGTAGGACCGGTCGTCGATGCGGTGGACGGGCACGATGCCCTGGGAGTTGGTGACGAACGCGGCCCGGAAGTCGCCGAGGCCGTCCAGGGTCACCGGCCGCCGGGCCGAGGGGGACCCGGCGAGGGCGAGCCCTTCCTCCAGCAGCGCCATGGTGATACCGATCAGCGCGGGGGCGTCCGGCCAGACCACGCGATCGCCGTCCCAGAAACCGATGTTGGTGATCGACCCCTCGGTGACCACTCCGCCGGGCGCGGTCAGCAGCGCCTGGTCGTACCCCGAACGCACCGCCAGCCTGCCGTAGTAGGTCTGGCTGAAGTCGCCGGGCCGCTTGAGGTGCGGCAGTTCGCGGGCGTACGCCACCGAGAGGAGGCTCAGCGGCTTCCCGGGCGGTACGGCGGGCGGTGCCACCGTCACCATCAGCACGGTCTTCGCGGCCCCCGGCGGGAGGAAGCCGTGCACCCGCACCGAGGCGTCCCGTACGCCCGCTCCCGACAGGGCCTTGCGCACCAGCTCCCGCAGCGGCTCCGCCTCCAGGTCCAGGCCGAACAGCTCCTGGTTCGCGGCGCGCAGCCGGTTCAGATGGAGGTCCCAGCCCCGCACACGGCCGTCCCTGACCTGGAAGGCCGTGAAGTGGCCGTAGCCGGAGAAGGCGGGAATCCGCAGGTCGTCGAGGGTGGCGGGATGACCGTCGAACTCGACGTACGGGGCGGGCGAGGCAGGGATCATGAAGTCCACGGTAGTTCGTGCCGCGCTGCCGGCGGTCGGCCCGGTCCGTCCGGTTCCGTTCTTGTCCGCTCCGGGCCGTGTCCACGCCGCGGCCCTGCCCCGCCCCGGCACGCCCGCTCGGCCCCGGACGTCACGGAACCATCACCGCCAGGCGAACGGCTGCCGACATCCGCCCCGCGCCGCCCCCGCCGGCGCCATCCTGCCCGCACGCCCGCGCGTGCGCCCGCCTGCGCGCCCGTACGCGGGCAGGCGGGCGGACAGCAGGGCAGGCAGGCGGGCCGGCAGGCGAATGGGGGGATGTATGTCGACCATGTCCGTCACCGTCACCGTCACCGTCACCGCGCCGGTCACGGTCCTCGCCGACGTGGCGCCCGAGGAGACACCGGACTGGGAACGCTCGGTGATCTCCTTCGGCCAGCACGTCGTGGACGCGTTCGGCGTCCCGCTGCACCTCACCACGATGGAGCCGGACACCGCGTTCGGCGTGGTCGTTCTCCCGCTGATCCTGCTGGCGCTCGTCGTGGGCACCCAGGCGCGCGCCATCGTGCGCACCCTCGGGTCCGGCGACTTCTGGCGGGACGGCACCCGGCTGCTCGCGGTCCTCCAGTTCGCCCTGCTGCTCCTCGCCTACGCCTTCTCGGCAGGTCCCCGGCCAGGGCACTCCACCGAGGCCGCCGAAGCCACCGAGGCCGCCGGTCACGTCCTCTCCGGCCAGCTGCCGGACGTACTGCCGCTCGCCGTCGCCACCCAGTGGGCGCTGCTCACCGCCCTGTGGGTGCTGTTCGGGCTGCTCACCGGCCTCGGCGGGTCCGCCCTGGCGGTGCCGTTCGAGACGGTCCGGGGCATGGTCCTGCTCGCGGTGCTGCTGCTCTGCTTCACCGCCGCCTGGATGGCCCCGCCCGCCGGTGACGGTGTCCTCCGCCGGGCCCCCTCGGCGGTCGCGGTGCTCGCCGTGATCCTGCTCTACGGGTACCTCGCCGCCGTCAACCGCGAACGCGTCCTGACCAGCCCCACCGCGCTCCGGCGGCGGGCGGAGGCGTTCGAGGACGCCGAGCGCCGCAGCCCGGACGACCCCGTGATCGCCGCCTTCCGCGTCCACGCCCAGCAGGCCCGGCCGCGCCCCCCGAGGCCCGGCGGCCCCTGGGCGCCCGCGCCCTCCGTGGTGTTCCGCCTCTCCCTGGTGTGGGCGGTGCTGCTCGGGGTGCCGGCGGCGGTGATCACCTGGGTGTACGGCACCGGCCGGTTCGACCCGCCTGGCCTCGGCGCCGTCGTCCGGTTCGAGCTCCTCGTCCTCGGCGTACTCCAGCTGATCATGCTGTTCTCGTTCCGCCGGAGCCTCGACGACCGGGCCCGGGTCTCCCCGGCCGTGCCCCGCCTCATCGACCTGAGCCTGATCCTGTCGGCCGGGCTGCTCGCCGCGACGGAGGCCGCCCGCACCCCGGTGGCGCTCGGCCCCGTACCCGGCTGGCTGCTGATGGCGGGGCCCGCGCTGGTGGTGGCCGGGCTCGTCTTCGTCCTCGGGGTGCTGCCGCACCGGCACCGCACCCCCCGCTGGGGTGCGGCCGTGGCGGCCGCCCCGGTCGCGGCGGTCCTCGTGCTGCCGCTGAAGGCCGGGCTGGTGGTGCTCCTCGACCCGGTGATCCGGCTGCTGGCGCCCTGAGCGCGCTGAGCGTTCTAGGTGGTGCCCGGCGGCCGTACCGGCCGACAATCGGTACCGGACCCCCGGGGCAGCAGCGCCCCGGACCCAGCGCCCCGAGGAGAGCGACCATGGCGACGCCGCCCGCCGCATGGCTGACCGTGCAGACCACGACCGACAGCGAGGAGAAGGCCCACGCCCTGGCCAGGGGCGCGGTGGAGGCCCGGCTCGCCGCCTGCGCGCAGGTCTCCGCACCCGTCACCTCCGTCTACCACTGGCAGAACGCCGTGGAGACCGCCGAGGAGTGGCAGGTGCTCTTCAAGACGAGGACCGAGCGCTACGACGAACTGGAGGAACACCTGCGCGCCGCCCACGACTACGACACCCCCGAGATCATCGCCACCCCCATCGTCCGGGGCAGCGCCCGCTACCTCGCCTGGGTGACCGACCAGACCTCCTCGGCGGTGGCGCTGTGACGACCACCGACCCGTCGCCCGTACCCATATCGCCCGGACCCATATCGCCCGGACCCATATCGCCCGGACCCGTATCGCCCGTGCCCGCATCGCCCGCACCCGTACCCGTGCCCGCGTCCGGCTCCGGGGCGGCCGGCGGAGAGGGGCCGCTGCCCTTCTTCGTCTACGGCACCCTGCGGCCCGGCGAGCACAACCACGACCGGTACGTCCGGGGCCTCGACGTCCGGGAGCAGCCGGCGCTGCTGCACGGCGGGGCGCTCTACGACGGCCCCGGGTACCCGTTCGCCACCGACGGGGACGGTACGGTCCTGGGCACTCTGATCACCGCGGCGCCCCAGGAGTACGGCCAACTGCTCGTCGCGCTGGACCGGTTGGAGACGTACCTGGGGCCGGCCGACCCCCGTAACCTGTACGAACGGGTCGCCCGGAACGTCGAGGTGCCCGGCTCCGGCACCGTCCGCGCCTGGATCTATCTCGCGGCCGCCGCCGTCTCCCGCACCCTGCACGCGAGCGGCCCGCGCATCCCGGGCGGCGACTGGCTCGGCCACCGCCCTCCCCGGAACGGCACGGCGACGCCGTAGGTGGTGTCCGGGCCGGGTGCGGCCACGCAGGACCCGGTGCGGTCCCGGGGCTGCCATGGGGGAGTGTTGAGGCGAGGCGGCACCACCGCAAGCAGTACCGCCGCACCACCCATGACCCCGCCGGTGAAAGGTTCCCCATGCATCGACTCGTCGCCCAGCTCTGGCGGCTCATACGCGGCCCCCTCCAGTGGCGGGTCCTCTGGCTGGCCCACGCCAAGTTCAACGTGGGAGTCACCGGGGTCGTCCGGAACGACGCCGGTCAAGTCCTGCTGCTGAAGCACCGGTTGTGGGCCGCCCAGCACCCCTGGGGGCTTCCGACCGGGTTCGCCGCCAAGGGCGAGGAGTTCCCGCTCACCGTCGTCCGCGAGGTGAAGGAGGAGACCGGACTCGACGTGGAGCCGGGCCGTCTGGTGCGGCTGAAGAGCGGCTACCGGCTCCGCCTCGAAGTCGCCTACGAGGCGCGGCTGGTCGGCGGAACCCTGAAGATCGACGACTTCGAGATCCTGGAGGCGAGGTGGTTCGACGTGGACGCGCTCCCCGACGCGATGCAGGAATCCCACCGGGAGCTCGTCCGGGGCGGCGGAACGCCCTGACCGGACGGTCCGGCGGGGGCGGGGCGGGCGGGGCGGGCGGGGCAGGGTGGCAACTCCCGCCCGCCGTGGCAACTCCCGCCCACCGCACACCCGTCGACTGATAGCCGACACAAATGTTCGCCAGATCGCTGGGAATATTGTTAACAATCCCGTAGCGTGCGTCGCGCCCCGGCCACGAGGCCCAGGTTCCGACGAAGCGCCCCGTGCGGCAAGGGCACGTGGTGCTCCACGAGGGGAGACCCCATGCAGCGGCTCTCGACGCCCTTCGGGCACGACGCGCCCGAACGCCCCACCGTCGTAAGGGAGATGCGGAGCTCCGTGCCCCGCAAGAGCCTGCTGAGAGGCGTGGCGGTCGCGGGCTCGCTCGCCCTCACGGCCCTCGCGGTGCCCTCCTCCTTCGCGGCGACCGGCGGTTCATCGCAGGCCCAGGCGCAGCCCCAGCCCCAGGCCAGGGCCCAGGCGTCGGCCCCGCACGGTGCGCACGCCGTCGACGCGGAGGACGCCGCCCTGGCCTTCGACTCCGCCGCCTACACGACGATCACCGTCACGGTGGACGGGCAGCCGATGAACGTCCGCTGGTACAAGGAGATCTGCTACGTCGCGCACCCCGTCGAGGCGGCGGCCCAGCAGTCCGGCGGGTTCGGCAACAGCACGATCTCCAACACCGCCTGCGGCTACCAGGCCATGAACGTGTTCGTCCCCGAGAGTGCCTTCGGCGACCAGCGGGCGCCGATCTACTTCGCCGTGAACAACAGCGGCTGGATGGCCAGTTACATCAAGGCGAGCGTCACCGGCGGCGCGTCCTACAACAGCGCGACGAGCAACGTCGGCGCCGCGCTGAAGGCCGGTTACGTCTTCGTCGACGTCGCCAACCGCAGCCGCGGACTGCTCGGCGCCGACGGTACGAACCCCGGCAAGGCGCCCGCCGCGGTGGTCGACGCCAAGGCCGCCGTACGCTACCTGCGCCTCAACGACGCCGCCATGCCCGGCAGTGCCGAACGCATCGTCATCAACGGCACCAGTGGAGGCGGCGCGTTGGTGTCGATCCTGGGCGCCTCCGGCAACAGCGCCGAGTACGACCCGTACCTCGCCGGGATCGGCGCCGCGGGCATCGACGCGAAGGGCCGCAGCACCCTGCGCGACGACGTCTTCGCCGTCAACGCGTACTGCCCGATCACCGACCTGGGCAACGCCGACAAGGCGTACGAGTGGCTGTACAACATCCTCGACACCCGCGCCGACACCGGCCAGAACCCGTCACCCGAGGACGCCGCCGCGATCGCCGCCCAGTTCCCCGCGTACGAGAAGAGCCTCGGCCTCCGCAACCCCGACGGCTCGAAGCTCACCGCCGCGAACATGATCGACACCATCAGGAAGGAGGTCGTCCGCTCCGCCGAGACCTATCTGAAGGCCGACCCGGCGAACACGATCCCGGCCCTGGGCGCCACCTTCGACCTCCAGTCCGGCGGCGGATTCCCCGGCGGGACGCCGACCACCAAGTCGTACGTCAACGACTGGATCGACGTCGACACCGCGACCCGCACGGTGCGCTCGGTCGACATGAAGAAGTACCTCGCGTTCGTCGTCGCCCAGGCCACCCTGAAGACGACCCCCGCCTTCGACGCCGTGGGCGTCAACGGGAACACCACCAGCGGCACCGAGACCAACCTCTTCGGCCCGGCGGACCAGAAGTACATGAACTACACCGAGTACAGCTGGGACCACAACGACGTCCCCGGCGACGGCAGCGGCATCGACGACACCGGCCTGACCTGGGACCAGTACACCGACAAGCGCACCACCACCGTGGACGACCAGATCCACCTCATCGACCCGATGGACTTCATCGGCACCGGCGCCGACACCGCCGCCAACTGGTACGTCCGCGCCGGAACCCGCGACCGGGACACCTCGTTCATCGTCTCCGTCAACCTCGACCGGGCGCTCGAAGCGGACCAGCAGGTCAAGGACGTCGACTACCGGCTCGCCTGGAACCAGCCGCACGCCGGAAACTACGACGTGCCCGAGGCCATGGCCTGGATCGCCAAGGTCGTCCGCAAGGCCGGAAACCCGCTGGGCGCAGACCACCGCTGAGGCGGTCCGGCCGTCGCGGTGCTGCCTGTCGCGTTCCGGTCCGTCGCGTTCCGGCCCGTCGTGGACGAGTGCTCACGCCTCGTCCGCGACGCCGGCCGTGGCGGGCCCGGCGGAGGCCCCGGGCCGCAGAGGCAAGGGCTTGGCGTAGCAGCGGCTGAGCGTCTTGTGCTGATAGGGCGGGTAGTTGGGGATCGGTGCGTAGCCGGCGCGCGTGTACAGCGCGATGGCTTCGGGCTGGTGCACCGCCGTCTCCAGCCGCATCTCGCCGTGCCCGAGCGCGGCGGCGACGCGCTCCGCCTCGGCCAGCAGACGGGCGGCGATGCCCCGGCCGCGCGCCTGGGGGACGACGTACATCCGCTTGAGTTCGGCCGCCGTGTCCGGGGCGGGGAAGGGCTGCACGGCGCAGCAGCCGACCGGCCGGCGGTCCGCCTCGGCGAGGAGGAAACGTATGCCGGGGTGGATGTGGGCGCCGCCGGTGCAGGGCTCGTCGGGGTAGCGGGCGGCGAGATCGGCGTCGAGGTCGCGGACGAGGTCCCGGATCCTCGGGTCGTCGGCCGCGACGGTGGTGACGGTGGTGACGGCGGTGACGATCGGGCCGTCGGTGGTCAGGTCCTCGGTGGTCACGGGCGGCAGTCCTTTACGAGCCTTCGGTCGGGGTCGGGGTCGGGGCGGGCCGAGGGCCGGCCGAGCACCAGGTCGAGCTGGGTCTCCAGCACCCGGCGCTGGAGCTCCGGCGGATAGGCGTCGGGATCGGTCACGGCGTTCAGGGCGAGACCGTCCACGCAGGCGACCAGGGCGCGTACCCGGACTTCGAGTACGGCTGTCTCCAGGTCCTCCGGGCAGGCGGCGCGCGTCAGAGCGGTCAGCCGGTCGGTCCAGGAGGCGTGGCTGCGCGTGTGCTCGCCGAACAGCGCCGGATCGTTGCGCGTGGTGAGCAGGAACTGGGACCAGACCACGGCCTCCCTGCGCCGCACCTCGTCCAGCGGCAGGGCCTGCTCGGCCACGGCGTACAGCGCGGCGCGCGGCTCGGGCTGAGCGGGGAGCGCGTCGATACGGGCGGCCATGAGGCGGTGCATCATGGCCCTGGCGTGGGCCAGCAGCGCCCTCTTGTCGCGGAAGTAGTGCGTGACCATGCCGGTCGTGCACCCCGCGGCGGACGCGACCGCGCGCAGGGTCAGTCCCTCCAGGCCGCTCTCCGAGACGACCTGCCACACCGCCTGCGAGATCGCCTCACGCCGCTCCTCGTGGTCGACCTGCTTGGGCATCCTGCACACCTTCTTTGCGTAACGCATGTTTTATTACGAGCGTTACGTTAACACCCTCCAGGTCGGCGGACCTCTGGCCGGTGATGTGACCGGGCGCGCTCTGTGGGCGAGAAGGGGTGAATCCTCCTGCTGCCAGGCCCTGTTGGGCGGCGCGCTCGGATTCGGGCTCCGCCGCCACGGAGCGAACGCCGAGCGGGCGCCCTCGTAGGCTGTCCGTACGTACGGTCGAATTCTGCGAAGTGGGGCACGAGGCGCGTGGCAGGGGCGGGAGCACCGAGGAGGAGATCGGGCCGATCCGGTGGCGCGCTCATGGTGGCGTGTTCGGTCGTCCTGCTTGCGACGGGCTGCGGCGACGACCGCGGTGACCCGCCCCCGAAGCCGGACGCGGGACCCGCGATCCGTACCTGCGTGACCTCGTCCGGCGGCCTGCGGGCCGACCTGGACGGCGACGGCACGGCCGACCGGGTCTCGCCCGCCACCGCCACCGGCACGGAGCTCCGCATCACCTTCGGCGCGACACGCGGAGCCGGGACCTCGGTGAACCCCCGGCAGCTCGTCGGAGACCGGGCCGACGGCACGGTGACCCTGATGGGAGCGGTGGCCGACTTCGACCGGGACGGGTGGCTGGACCTGTTCGTCGCGGCCACCGGGCCCATGGAGGGCGACGACCCGATCGAGCAGGCGGTCTCCGAACTGCGCCTCGGCCCGTTCTCGGCCCGTGGACGAGGGCAGAGCGACCACCACGTCGAACTCGGCGAAACGCGCGCCGTGGGCGTCACCGACTACAACCACGACCGGTACCCGGACCTCGCGGCGTACGTCTACCGGGGCGACGGGACGTACGTCACGGAGGCCCGCCTCGGCGGTGCCGGGGGCCTCGACCGGGAACCCGACGACGCCAACCGGCAGTACACCGCCGACGCGGAGAACACCGACCAATCGATCCCGGACGCCATGCCGGACCCGGCACCGCGCGTGTTCTACCCGGCGTGTGAGGGGGCGGACACCACCTGAGGGGCGTCGGCCCGGGGAGGACGGGGGACAGGAGGCCGGTCTGCTGTCGCCGAGGGGCGGAGAGACCCGTAACGAAGGCCGCCCTGCTCCGTAGGTGACCACTGCGGCAGGATGAGCACGTGACCGAGGGCGAAGCGGATCTGCTGGTGCTGCTGCGTGAGCTCGATGATCCGGAGTGGCTGGAGTGGCCGCAGCACTACGACCGTGGCGAGGCCGCAGTGCGCTTCAGTGCCCTGGTGGCCCGACTCGAGAAAGACTTCGCGGCTCGCTGCACGGCTGAGGGGGGCACCCAGGACTCCAGCGAGTACGGCCGCGTCGTCGTGCCCGGGGACGCAACCGTGTGCGGCACCCGGATCGTCGTCTGCGTGAGCAAGTTCGGTTCGCTGGCCCTGGTCTGCGCCGACAACCCGGGGGCCTTCCTCGGAACGGACGACGCCCGGGCCGAGGGCGAGCTGGACAGCGCGGACCTCGCCAGGGTCAACCGGGCGCTGGCTGAGCTCGGCCATGTCGTCGTTCCCGAGGAATTGTTGGAGAGCGACTACGACGGGCCGAGCCGACTGCCCTCGCACGTTCAGCGGCCCACGTGGTGGCATCGCTTCTTCGGCACCTTCTGACGGTCACCCCAGGAGTTCTCGCGAGTCCGGGACGTGTCCGTCTGCGCGCGATGGTGCTCCCGCGAGGTGAGGCAACCAGGCTTGTCAGAGGGCGGTGAAATCCCCGGACTTGAGGCCTGCCACGAACGAGGTGAACGAGGTGGTGGATAAGCCCAGGACGGGGCCGCCGACGTCCTTGGAGTCACGGATGGGGGCCGCGCCGTGGGTGGCGACGAGGTTGGTGGCGACCTCGACGCACTGGCCGCCGTCGGTGCTGTAGGAGGACGTGAACCAGTGGAGGGGTTCGGTTGTCACGGGCTTTCCTCTCCCAGCTGCCGGTGGCAGGGCCACGGGCGCGGCCCCGGGCAGTGCTTTAGCCTTCCCGTGTCGTATCGCGTGAACCCACTGCACTAAGGGCTGTCCCATAAGCCGTGCTTCGGCTGGCGGCGACAGGGCACAGGTGGACAAGTCGGTGGCAGGCTGACCGTCGGTAAGAGACGATCACGACGTGCACGGCCCTGCTCTTGTCGGATGCGCCCCAACTCGTTGAGCAGTGTGGTGCCGTGCTGACGTCGGATCGATGCTTGGCCTGGCGCTTCCACGCCGGGTCGGAGAGGACGCGTGTGTCACTCGCTCTGGAAGATCACTTGGCCATCACCGAACTGATCTCGCTGCATGGTCATCTTGTTGACGACGGAAGCCTTGACCGGTTGGAGGAGTTGTTCACCGCCGATGTGGTCTACGACCTCACTGACTTCGGCCAGGAGCCGCTGCGCGGGGTGGCGGCCATCCGAGAAGCGGCTTGGGCGCTGGGAGCGGCCAACCCTGTCGCGCATCACGTCACCAACGTCGTCCTCGCCGCGTCGGCGGACGGCCACCCTGCGGTTCCGTCTCCTACGACGACACCGTCGTGCGCACCGCTGACGGCTGGCGGATCAGCCACCGCAAACTGTCGCCACGCCGAACTCCCTTGGGCGGGATGATAAAGCCCGGCTGACCAGGCACATCCCGCCTGGTCCTAGCCGGTGAGGATCGCATGATGCAGGCGGGCGATGCCGAGCATGGCATGGTGAACACCATCGCCCTTCAGGCGGCAGTCGCGAAGGATCTTCCAGGTCTTCATGCGGGCGAAGACGTGCTCGACACGGGCCCGGACTCTACGGTGGGAAGCGTTGTGCTCCTCCTTCCAGGCGGGAAGTTCGTCCTGACCGCGCTCCCGGCGGTGCGGGATGGCCAGACCCGTGCCTCGGTATCCACCGTCGGCGATGACAACGGTCCTTCCGACAGCGGCTTTGGCTCCGGACAGTTCCCATTCCTTGCAGTCGTTCCGGTTACCGGGCAGGGGCCGGCCGCGACGACGAGCCGGGTATCGGCGTCGATCACGACCTGGTGGTTGGTCGAGTACCGATAGTTCTTCGACTGCTCGGCGACAGTGTGATCACGGGTAGGGACCAGAGTGCCGTCCACGATCAGCTCGGCCTCCCTGCGGAAGCGCTTGCGCTGCCGCATGGCGAGTAACGGTCCGAGATGCCCAATGATCCGCGCGGCAGCCGACTTGGACACACCGAACAGCGGGACGAGCTGTCGCAGCGTCAGGTTCGTCCGCCAGTACGCGGTGATCAGCAGGACCCGATCGTGCAGCGGCAGGCTCCACGGCCGGCCGAGTCCGCGCCTTCGCGCCGCAGGGTGGTGACCAGCTTGCCGAACTGCCTCGGGCTCAGCCCGGCGAAGGGGACTATCCAGACACCTCAGGGTCTTAGCTCGTCAAGTCGCACGCTCCCAGCCGCTGTGTAGCCTGTCGATCTGTTCGAACGGGATGAGGAGGCCGCCGGTGGACGCCGAAGGAGCGCATACTGCGATCCAGCTCCCCGAAGGGTCCTGGTGGGACTGGGACGTCGTCGCCTGGGACAGCGGACAGCTCAGGCTCGCCGCCGACCACGACCTGACGTACCACCACGGCCTGGAACTGATCTTCAGCGATCCGATCTTCGTGAGTTGTCCGTCCGGCTTTCGTGATCCGGCCTTCCGGTCTCCGTCGCCCGACGAGCTCCTGAAAGTCACTCGTCAGCTCGGCGAGATACCGCCCATCGTGGTCGCCTTCGAGGCCGACGCCGGCGGGCAGGAGCCGGTCTCGTGCCTCATCGCCGCAGAGCGCCTCGACATCGTCCAGGAAACGGTCCTGCGCTACTGGCGCCAGGATGCAGGCCCCGATCAGCGCTTCGCTCCCTGGGTGACGTCTCCAGGCCAGTAGGCGCACTGGGCTATGCGGCCGCTGTACCGACCTGGGCGGTCGATGCTGGGAAGGCCAGTGCCTCGTCATATGGATGGCACTGCTGGAGGCAGTGGTAGAGCTGGCCGATCATGCGGTTGAAGAGGTTGCGCTGGGCGGCGGCGTGCCAGTCTGCGTGGTTGTCGCGTCGTCGCCGGTAGTGGGCTTTGGCGCCGGGTGAGGCGGTGATCGCGGAGAAGGACCAGAGGTAGCCAGCGTGGTTGAGGCGATTGTTCTTCACCCAGCGTCGGGTGATGCTGGACTTCTTGCCGGAGGCTCGTGTGATGGGTGAGGCGCCGGCGTATGCCTTCAAGCCGCGCGCGTCGGCGAATCGTTGTCGGTCGTCGCCGATCTCGGCGAGCACGCGGGCGCCGAGCTGGGTGCCGAGGCCAGGGAAGCTGAGGATGATTTCAGCGTCCGGGTGCTGAGGAAATGTCTCTTCAACCGCCTCGGCGAGGTTGCCGGCGGCGGTGCAGGCGGCCTCCAGCTGAATCAGGAGAGCAAGCATCTGCTTGCCAAGCGCGTCCTCGACCAGCTCCGGCTGTTGGGCCCAGTCGGCTCGGAAGACCTCGCGAAGCCGCTCGGCGTCGGCTGCGATGCCGCGCTGGCGACCGGCCCTCTTGAGTGCGGCCTGCAATTGTGTGCGGGTAAGCCGAGCCGCCTTGGCCGGTGTCGGGGCTGCCTTCAACAGTTCGTGTGCCTCGGGCCGGCAGAGCCCGTTCTTCCAGGATTCGACGGCTGTGAGAGCGGCCGGGTAGTACTCGCGCAACAGGGATCGCAGCTGGTTGGCGATCTGCTGGCGGTTCCACGTTGCGTCCTGCTGAGCACGGGCGAGGACGGCGACGGCGCGGGCCAGGTCGCTGTCCTGGGGAAGAGGCCTGTGGGCGTGCATGTCGGTCCGCAGCACGTTGGCCAGGACCAGGGCATCGCCCGGGTCGGACTTCTTGCGCGAGACCGAATGACGGTCGCGGTATCGGGCAGCGGCCATCGGATTGGTCGCGAAGACCTGCCGCTTGCCGGTCCGCAGCACCGCGACCAGCAAGCCTCGGGAAGTCTCGAGCGCAACCGGGATCGGGGATTCCTCCGTGTCGCCGTGATCAGCAAGTAGATCCAGCAGGACCCTGTAGCCAGTGGCGTCATCGGTGATGTGCCGCTTGGCCAGTAACTGGCCGCTGTCGTCAACCAGGGCGACGTCGTGCGTACGTTCCGCCCAGTCGATGCCGCAATAGATCAAGATCTTTCCCTTCCCCGCGTTTCGGGTGTCTGTACTGGTCACGAGCTCATGCGGAACCACGCAGCGACCTAATCCAAGGACTCGACACGGGGCCGGTCCGCCACCTCAGCAGCTGTTCGTGGCACCAGCTCACCGCACGGGCCCCGGTCTGCGTTGGAGCTGAAGCGGCTCGGGCATCACGAGGGGTCACCATGCTGCGGGCTCGCACCACAGACACCAACGAGTGATCAAGAGAACGGTGTTGACGATGATGGTGGTCACGAGAGCGTCGGGCACCACCGCTCTGGATATAGGGATCAAGTCCCCGGACGACTCAAGACGTCAGCCCGACACTCACGTGACCGCCATCGCGACCAACTTCTACTGCTCGAACAGCCCTGGCGTACGTCCCTGAGGGCTGTCGTTACAACCGGATTAGGACGGCTCCGACGCCGTGATCACACCAGACACCACAAGATCGTTTCATGGTGCCCAGCACAACGTCGAGAATGCTCCCATGACCGAAGAACTAGTGAGGTTCATCGAGGCACGGCTGGATGAGGAGGCCGACTTGGCCCGGCGCTGCGACGGTGACGACGGATGCGGGACGTGGACTGCCCACGGACACATGGTCGACTTCTGTCAGGCTGACCTCCCCGGCTTCCACCCCACAATTGCTCTACACGTGGCTCTGCACGACCCGGCACGCGTCCTGCGCGAGATCAAGGCCAAGCGGCGCATCCTGGCCCGTCACGCCCGCGACCCCTGGCCGTGCCACGACCTGCGTGACCTTGCTTCGCCCTACACCGACCATCCTGACTTCCCCGCACGGGCCTGAAGCGGCACAGCACACGAGCCGAGGCCCCAACGGGACCGACCGCTCGACCGGGCGCCGTCCTATGTAGATCATTTACGGGACGGGTCTAGTTCAAGTGGCCTTGAAATGAAGGCGGTTACATTGGCCTCACGTGCGGGTCACCGCCGTTGCGGACAGCAGAAGCCCCCACCGCGCTCCGCGCGGCGGGGGCCCGTCCGATGCCGGTTGGCCGACTGGTCAGATGGCGCTGAACTCTCCGGCCTTGACGCCTGCCACGAACGAGGTGAACGAGGTGGTGGAGAAGCCCAGGACCGGGCCGCTCGTGTCCTTGGAGTCACGGATGGGGACCGCGCCGTGGGTGGCGACGAGGTTGGTGGCGACCTCGACGCACTGGCCACCGTCGGTGCTGTAGGAAGACTTGAACCAGTGGAGGGATTCGGTTGTCACGAGGTGCCCTTTCGTACCTGACTGATCATGGCCACGGACTCCGCCTGTGACAGCGCTTCGGCCGCGAGTTGATGGTAGGCCGTGAGGAGTGGACCGACGAAGCGCATGTCGCGCTCCAACTGCCCCGAGTGCGCGGACTCCGCGTAGGACACGTGCGATCGATCCGCCAGGGTGATCAGGGAGAGCGGCTTGTTCAACGAACGGCGTTCCCCCAGCTCGAAGGGGGCTACCTGGACGACGGTGTTCGGCAGGTTGGCGACCTCTACGAGGTGGTCCAGCTGCTCGGCCATCACTTCCGGCCCGCCCACGTGCTGTCGGATGCAGCTCTCGTCAAGAATGACGTAGATCCGCGGAGCGGGAGTGCGGTTGAGTGATTCCTGACGCCGGGCAAGGAGCGCGAGTCGCTCTTCGGCCTGGAGCTCGGTGATCGCGCCGCGGCGTACCGCGCCCCGTGTGATGGCAGCGGCGTACGCCGGGGTTTGGAACAGTCCCGGCACGGCGCCGATTTCGAAGAGGCGCATCTCCGTAGCCCGACTCTCCTGCGTGACGAACTCCGGGAAGCCGTCGAGGATCGCGCTGTTCCGGGTTGCCGCCCCTTGTCGCGTCAGCGCATCGCCCGTACCGAAGGCCCGATCGACACTTGCTGTGAACTTGGCAGTTGGAGTTCGTGCACCAGTTTCGACCCCGGAAATATGCGAAGCGGAATATCCCGTACGAGCGGACAACTCGTCCTGTGTCCACCCGCGTTCCTCCCGCAGCCTGCGCAGACGCTCACCGAAGGCCGCGCGCGGGCTTGCCTCAGGGTCCAACTCCTTGCGATTCGCCACTCTTCATCGATCTTTCGTTCAGTCTCGCGGAGGTTGAAGGCCCTTTGAGAGTAGGCCACTCTGAAGCCTCCCCGTAGCGAAACGGCTACAGAGAGGAGTTGCCCATGTCCGTGCCCGACGCCGGTGCTTCGGCGGAACAGGGCCCCAGCGGACCGCTTCCGACCCCCGGCGCACTCATGGTGGACACCAGTCGTGAGGACCGTGTGGGGGAGTTCCGAGGAGTCGCGGGCCCGTACTGGGCCATACGGCCTGTCGGCGGCGGAATCGAGTGGGAGGCCGCCCCCGAGTGTGTCCGGCCGGCGAACCCGACGGAGCGGCTGCGGGCGGACAACGCGCGCTGCAATGCCCGGAGTCGGGGTGAGGTGCTGTGAGCGCGTCACCTGACATCACCGGACCCGCCGAGCCGGGGCACGCACCCGGACCTGACGCGGCGGGGCACGCACCCGGACCCGACGCGGCCGACTGCTCCGTCTGCCTTGAGTTCGACTGGGCCGAGGAGGACGCCGAGCGGGTGGGCGACCTGAGCCTCGCGACCGACTGCCGGATTCTGCGCAGGCGTCACCAGGCGGCCGAGCATCCGGCGGAGGCAGCGCGCACCGCCTCGGACGAACACCCGGTGGAGGCAGCGCGCACCGCCTCGGACGAACACCCCGCGGAGGCAGCGCGTACCACCTCCACCGACGCATGTACCGCATCCATCAACTGAGGACCGACGAAACGAAGGGGAAGCGCTCCAGGGCGCTTCCCCCGGAGGAAGTGCCCCATGTCGCAGTGCACCGCCGTCGCCCTGCTGCCTGCCTCACAGCGCGCGGCCCGCAGTGACGGAACCCCGCCTGAACCACGGCCCATTCGGTGCGTACTCGGGGAACAGCACCCCGACCAGCACGCGTACCTCCTGTGGGACGACGACCGGCTCGGCGGCGGCGTGTGGGTGCGCTGGACCGCCGGCGGCCGCATGTACCGGGTCGTGCTGCTCCGCTGCACCCACTACGACGAACAGGACGGCCCGTGCGGCCTGTTCACCGACCATCCCTCCGGGCACTCCTGGGAGATCTGAGGGGGCGTGCGGCGGATCGTGGGCGGTCACGCTCTCCCTGCCGGTCTCCCTGCCGGCCGCCCGCCGGTCTCTCGGACGAATGCAGAGGATTGCCTCCCCTACCGACTCAACGTCACCAGTCCGAAGATCACCAACGCCACTCCCACACATCCGAACTGCAATCTCATGAGTTCAAGGCTCTTCCAAGGCGTTCCCCACCGCGACCTGTGCGATGAGAAGATCACGTCTGCCCAGTCCCACACCCAGAGGTCCACGCCGCGCCAGCCACAGGCCACCACGATGAAGGCGCCGCCCGCGAGCAGTGCGAGCACTCCTTGGAGAAGCACGCTGTCCTCCCTGGTTCATGGCTGAAGGCTGTTCGGCGCACTGTGTGGTGGTTCGCCGACTGAATCGTGGCTGGAGGCCTGGCCGGCGAGATCCGTCTCGCGCCGCAGCAGTGATCGGGCTCTGGCTCGCCCCGAGCCGCCGCTCAGGGCTTCCGCGGGGATGCCGAGGAGGCGAGCGCCAGCGCGACGAACAGAGCGACGGGATAGGCGCACGCGGACCACGGCTGGGGAACCACCTTCTGGGCGCCAACCACCGAACCGGCGAGCAACAGCCAGCCGACCAGGAGCCATGGACGCCGCAGCAGAGTGCTGATCACAGTGGCCCGAGCGTTCCGTGAACCTTCCCCCCTTGACCTCATGGGCGGACCATAACCTCCTTCCGCACCGCACGCCTACGGCGAGCAACTCGTGATCCGCCGGACAGCCCGTGTGCTCCTGCGGGCTGCGAGACACAGGCCCGGCCACCCCGGCCGTCACCCCATCCGCCGGGCGCTCACCGTCCAGAAGACCGCGAACCCCGTCCACACGCTCGCGAACGCCCAGGTCAGCCAATGGCCGCCGAACAGGGCAAGGGAGCCGAGCCATGCGGTCCCGAAGGCCACGAAGAGCAGGCCGAAGCTGTGGAAGGCGAGGAGCTCCGAGAGGCGTCCGCTCAGCACCGCCCACGCGCCCACCGCCAGGGCCAGGCAGCCCACCGCCAGCTGCCACAGGACCCCGCTCTGTGAGGACGGTTCGTAGGCGTAGGTGCGACCGAGTACCTTCAACCCCACGATCTCGCCCTGCCACAGCCGGACTTCGGCGGGGTCGCCCGCCTCGGCCTTGTCGTACGTCCCCGAGTCCACCGCCAGCCAGTCGGTGCGGGTGGGCCGTTCGACCTTGACGTCGTAGTACGTCGTGCAGGTCGTCGTACCGCCTCCGGAGCCCCCGCCGGTGCCGTCGTAGCTGCACTGCTCGCCCGTACGGCTGTCGCGCACCGTGCCCGCCTCGCGCCGCACGCACGCCTTCCCGCCACCCCCGGCCGTACTCCCGCTCCCGCCGCCGTTCCCGCCACCGGCCGCGCAGAGCGGCGCGTCGCGGTAGTCCATGGTCGCCGCGTACCCGTCGGCGATCTGCTGACCGCAGAGGAAGACCCCCCACCCGGCCGCGAGGACGACCAGTCCCCGTAACCAGACGGGCAGCCGCCCGCGGTTCCCGCCCCGTCCGTACCCCGTTGACTTCACGCAGCCGTGATTCCCGCACGGGGAAGCCCTCATGCGCCGCCGTCGGCGGTGACACCGCCCGGCGCGGTCACTCGTGCTGCTCGGGAGCCTGGCCGCTGAAGCGCTGCCCCGCTTCTTCCAGCCTCTCGTCCACCAGATCGGCGAACCGGGCGACCGCCGCCCGCTCGGTGGGCGAGAGCTGGTCGACCGTCGTCTCGATGCCTCTCCGGATCCCCTCACTCGCCGACAGCGCGTGATGGAACTCGATCTCGTCGGCTCCGGCCCTGTCGAGGTAGCCGAGGGCGATCAGCCGCGCGACGGACTCGCGGGTCTCGGCCTCCGGCATGTCGCATTCCCGGATCAGCCAGTCCACGTCGCCGAACCTGCCGCAGATGAACAGCAACCATTGGCAGCGCAGGTAAACGCCGAGGTCGGCAGTGGAGAGACGGCCGTCGGTGACGAGGCGGTACGAGGCGACGAACGCGTCCGGCTCGCCCCGGTCACTGATCTTTACCCCACGCATGCCGTCTCCCCTTCGCTGCCCGTCATCCACCACGCGATCAGGGGAAGTTGCTCCGGAGTCGGCTCCGGCCCGTACTCCGTCCCGCGCTGCCCCGGCACCCGGCCGCGTCGGCGATGCTTCGTCCATGTCTCGTCAACGAGAGTGACAGGTCTTCGGGCACGGCACGTCCGCGGTGGCGCACTCGACCACGCACGCATTCTCGCCCTCAGCCGCCCGCCGCCAGAGCGTCCGCGACGCCGGTCTCCTTGTGGCCCAGGAAGTGCGGGTCGGGCCGGAGCACGGCGTCCAGGACCGCCTTGCCCGCCGCGAAGACCTCCCGCGTACCGCCGTAGTACCAGGTGGCGTCGTGCGGTTCGTCGACGCCGACCCCGTACGCGTCGATCCCGGCGGCCCGGCAGAGCGCGACCGCGCGCCGGATGTGGAACCCCTGGCTCACCAGGACCGCGCGGTCCACCCCGAAGATCTTCTTCGCCCGCACGCAGGAGTCCCACGAGTCGAAGCCCGCGTAGTCGCGGACGATCCGGGCGGCGGGCACTCCGTGCGCGGTGAGGTAGGACCGCATCGCGTCCGGCTCGTCGTACTCCGTACGGCTGTTGTCACCGGTCACCAGGAGGACCTTCACCTTGCCGGCCCGGTACAACTCGGCCGCCGCGTCCAGCCGGTGGGCGAGGTACGGGGTCGGCTTACCGTCCCACAGACCGGCCCCGAACACCACGGCCACGCCCTCGGCCGGCGCGTCGGCCGTGGTCCGTACGTGCGCATCGGCCGACGTGTACATCCAGGTCATCGGCGCCAGCGCCACCGCACAGGCCACCATCAGCCCCTGCACCGCACGCCGTTGACCGCGCCGGGTACGGGGGAGCCGCGCGGCCCACACCCTCGGCCGCAGGGCCCGCCGCAGCCTCGGCGGCGTCAGGGCTCTCGGCAGTCTCGGCCGTCGCATGGAACTCCCCTCGATGAGCGGCGCACGGCGTTCGTGCGGCCCTCCCCCTCAGCAGGGACGAACGAGCGGGCTCGGGGGTTCTGCGCCCGGAGCCCCGGACCGTCGGGTTGGGAAATCCGGGGCCGTCCTCCGACGAGCAACATCGCCCGATTACCCGGGAAGTGATCCTGCCGACCGAATCGGCTGTCCGTACTTCGTGGCTGCCGCCAGGCCGTCGAGGACTGTCACGGCGAACTCGCCCGTGGGCGGCGCGAGAAGCCGCACGCCGTGTGACCTGGTGTGATGACACGGAGCCGTGCCTTCAGGCGCTGCGTCCCCTTCTCTCGTGTTTCTCCGTGAGCAACACCGAGTGCCAGTCAACTACAGGCGGTGTCCTCCGCCACTGGGTTCACCTGGTGGCAGGGCAAGGTGAGTACGCGTACTCAGCCGAGAGCTGGGCGAGTTGAGGAAGAGTGATCCCGTGGCGCAATGCGATCCCGGGGGTGGGAATGACCAGCACAAGGATAGGTGAATCAACATCAGGGCCCCTGCGGCCGAGCAGGCGTGCGCTACGCGCGGCCGGAGTGGGGATCGGCCTCGTGGTCGCGCTTTTCCTCGCGGAGTGGCTACTGCTCTCCTCCTCGGCCTGTCGGAATGCCTCCGGCTGGGGATGCGTCGGGGTAATCCTGCTGTGGCGCAACGCCATTCCGCTCGTTCTGTTCCTCGGCGGGTGGGCGTTGCTACGGGTGGCCGGGGTGCGCCCGGCATGGCTCACTGCTCTGCTCGGCACCGGACTGAGCTGGTACTTGCTGCGTTACCTGACAGTGCTGGACAGCGTTTCCTGGCTCCCGGGCGGTATCGGCTGGGGCCGGTTCGTATGGCCGATCGCTGCCTTCGCCATCGCTGCGTGGTTCACCGCCTCGCTGCGCCCGCGGCTGCCGCGAGTGGCGGTGGCGGCCGCGCTGGCGCTGGTGGTGCCTGTGAACACCTTCGCCGACTCGCAGATCACCGAAGCCCGACAGGACCGGCTCCTGTCGGCGAGTCCGGTCCCACTGCTCGGACCGTGGGTGCCCAGCGGGTACCACATCGAAGGCGTCGGGACCAAAGACACCACCGAACCCGCCTTCTACTACCGTCTCGCCCCCAACGGCCGCCACGCGACCACCATGGCGGAGCTGGAGCGCGAGATCCAGGTCACCGTCGCGCACGTGCAGCCGCAGTTCACCCCGCCGTCCCACTGCGCCGCGATCAACTCCGCCTACCCGGTCCCGGCCCCGGCCTGCACCGCCGCCGCGCCGGGGGTCTGGCGTTCGGGGAACGCCCAGTACGTCTCCTATTACGTCCGGGTCGGCGACACGGTGGCGGACATCCAGGCCACCTCGCCGCCGGTGAGTACGGCCGTGCTCACCGCGATCGCGCGGAGTATGAGCGTCCGCCAGCCGTCCTACTTCACCGGAGGGTGACCGGACACCACCTAAGGTGTCCGCAGAAGAGATCGGCGGTGCGCCGCACCCGCGACATGGCACCCAGGGACACGGGCGACTCCTTGCCGTTCAACGCCGTCTGCCGTCTGCCGTCTGCCGTCTGCCGTCTGCCGTCTGCCCGTCCGGCACGGACTCACCCCTGGGGCGTCCACGGGGCCGGCAGCGGCTCGGGGCCGTCCAGGGCGTGGCGGACCTTCTCCTTCAGGGACTTCGGCGGGGCCTGCACCTCCTCCCGCGTGTGCACGAGGCGGGCGGTGGTCACGCGGAAGTGGCACGCGCGGTGGTTCTGGCGGACGTGCACCAGCCAGGAGCCGTCCCCGGCGAGGAAGGCGCTGCGGCCCGGGGTGTCCCCGGGCCGGGCGTGGCGGGCCAGGATGCCCGGTACGTAGTGCAGCGCCGCGTCCTCGGCGACGGCGCGCGCCTCCGACTCCGTACCGCTCACGGGGTGGCTCGCGACCAACGTCCAGTGGTGCAGCCTCAGTTCGACGCCGTCCGCCCGCCGTGTCTCACGCGTGTCCTCCTCGATGAGGACGTACCACCGATCGGCCATGGCCGAAGCCTACGGGCTGCTCCGAGCGGTCCGCGATGCCCCAACCAGCGCCGTCCGGTGCGGGGTTCGCGTCAGCGCGGGGCCGGTGTCTCAGATGCGCCGGCACGCCGTGGCCTCGAACTCCGACAGGGCGGCGAAGCGGACGGCCTCTTCGCCGTCCTCCGTGTACTCCTGGTAGAGGACCTTTCCGGGCATGAGCCGATGCCGGTCGGCCGTGGTGAAGTCGATGTCCTCGGACCCCAGGCTGTGGCTCTCGGTCCATCCGAAGAGGGTGTAGACGGTGCCGTCCTTGAGCGGTCCAGGATCTCTGACCGTGGTCCAGCCGGAGGTGGGGGAGTCGAGCGACCAGGTGGTCAGCCCGGCCTCCAGGCGCCGATCGGGGGTCCACTCGCCGACGCGGTCTCCTCCCTGCGGATCGGAAGTCTCCGCCAGGAGGCCCACGTTGTCGATGTGGTCCTCGCAGACCATGATGACGCCGAGCAGTCGGCCGTCGGTCGTCACGGAGAGGCCTGTGACGGCCACCTCGTCGGCACCGCACCCGGAGGTCGTGGCCAGGGCCAGGCCGACCGCCAACACACATGCCCAACGCCGTGAGACCGGCCGTGCAAAGATCGCTGGCACCGAACTCCCCCTTGTCCGGGACCATGTGCGGTGATCCCCGTACGTCGGATGGTAGGACCGGGCCGTGCGGGGGCACGGCGTGGCGGTTCTTCCGTTGTGGCCTCGTTGCGGATTCGTAGTGGTGGGCTCCTCGGCCCGCCGCAACGGGAGTTCACCGTGTCACGACCCTTGACGAGTACACGAGGACAGGCCAAGAATGATCACGCACTGCGGTATGACAACGTTGTCTACGTCGGAAGAGGCGTTCTTTCCATGAGATGGACCCACGTGATTCGCGGCGCGGGGACGGTGGCCGCGACGGCCGCGCTCCTCGGCGGAGCCGTCGCCGCACCGGCGGTGGCCGATGGCGCCAAGCACGGTCAGGACAGGCTCACCGATCTCGTCAACCCGTTCATCGGGTCCGAGAACGAGGGCAACACCTACCCCGGTGCGGCCGTGCCGTTCGGCATGGTGCAGTTCTCGCCCGACACCGGCCACAACACCGGTTACGACTACACCCAGAACCACATCCGTGGCTTCTCCACCGTGCACATCTCCGGTGTGGGCTGTGGCCTCGGCGGTGACCTCCCGGTGCTCCCGACGACCGGCGACATCACCTCGACGGACAACGCCGTCTACGCAGCCGAGTTCAGCCACGACGACGAGAAGGCCGCTCCCGGTACGTACGAAGTCGGCCTGAAGTCCGGCATCAAGGCGGAGCTGAGCGCCACCGCCCGTACCGGTGTGCAGCGTTACACCTTCCCGGCCACCGACAAGGCCAACGTCCTCATCAACGCGGGCCAGTCGCTGCACAAGACGGTGAGCACCAAGGTCGAGATCCTCGACAACCGCACCGTGCGCACCGCCATCACCGGCAGCGGCTTCTGCCAGGACACCAAGCCGTACACGGTGTACACGATCACCCGCTTCGACCGGCCGTTCAAGGTCTCCGGTACGTGGAAGGGCGACGTCGTCACCGAGGGCTCCACGTCCTCCACCGCCGCAGGCGAGCGCAACGGCGCCTTCCTGCGGTTCGACACCACCAAGGACCGCACCGTCGAGGCGACGACCGCGATCTCCTACGTGGACGCCAAGGGCGCTGCCCTCAACCTCCGTTCCGAGGGCGGCCGTAGTTACGACCACGTCGCGAAGGCCGCGCAGGCCGCGTGGGAGGACCGCCTCGAAGACGTCAAGGCGCAGGGCGGCAGCGAGACCGTCCGCCGGACCTTCTACTCCTCGCTGTACCGCTCGTTCCTCGCGCCCAACGTGGGCAGCGACGTGGACGGCCGCTACACCGGCTGGGACCAGAAGATCCACCAGGCCAAGGGCTTCACGTACTACCAGAACTGGTCGCTCTGGGACACCTACCGCACCCAGGCCCAGCTGCTGTCGCTGCTCGCCCCCAGCGAGTCCCGCGACATGGCGATCTCCGTCATCAAGATCGACGAAGAGAGCGGCTGGCTCCCCAAGTGGGGTTACGGCACGGTCGAGACGAACATCATGACCGGTGACCCGGTCACCCCGTTCCTCACCAACGCCTACCAGCAGGGCCTCCTCAAGGGGTACGAGGAGAAGGCGTACAAGGCGCTGAAGAAGAACGCGGACGGCGTGCCGGCCGCCGACTCCGCTCCGGTGGGCCGCGAGGCCAACAAGGAGTACATCGCCAACGGCTTCGCCCCGTACATCGAGAACCGCGCGCACGTGAAGCCCGGCGACTCGGACTACGACCACGGCGCCTCGGCGACCCTGGAGTACGCGCTCTCCGACGCGATGCTCGGCCAGATGGCCAAGGACCTCGGCCACAAGGCCGACGCCGCGCGCTACACCGAGCGGGCCCAGAACTACCGCAAGATCTTCGACAGTTCGACCGGATTCTTCCGCGCCCGTGACGCCTCCGGTGCCTTCACCGGCCCGGTCGACCCGGCGCAGAGTGTGGGCTTCCACGAGGGCACCTCGTGGCAGTACCAGTGGCTGGTCCCCCAGGACCTGCCCGGCATGGTCGACCTGATCGGCGGCACCCAGTCCGCCAACGCCCGCCTCGACTCCTTCTTCGCCTACGACCAGCTGGTCCAGGACCCGGCGAAGACCGCCCGTGAGACGTGGGTCAACGGCCCGTACGCGTACTACAACGCGGACAAGTACAACCCGCAGAACGAGCCCGACCTGATCGCCCCGTACACCTACCTCTCGACCGGCCAGCCCTGGAAGACGACCGACGTGGTGCACGCCGCGCTCACCCTCTTCACGGACGCCCCGACCGGTATGACGGGCAACGACGACCTCGGCACGATGTCCGCCTGGAACGTCCTCTCCTCCATCGGGATCTTCCCGGTCCAGCCGGGCACCGACACCTGGGGCCTCTCCACCCCCGTCTTCGAGCGGGTGGACCTGACCCTGGACAAGCGCTACTACCCGAACGGCAAGCTCACCGTGAAGGCTCCGGGCACCTCGGACTCGGTGCGCTACATCCAGTCCGCGAAGGCCGACGGCCGCTCGTACGCCAAGACCTACCTGACCACGGACGACATCCGTGACACCCGCGAGCTGACCTACAAGGTCGGTACGGAGCCCTCCACGTGGGGCACCTCGGTGAACGCGGCTCCGCCCGCCCTGAAGTGACGCGCTGACCGGCACGCACTCGGTACACACCGACGCGAGGACCCGCCCCCCACCGGGGGCGGGTCCTCCGCTTTCCGCGACGAGGACGCTCGCCCGGGATGCCGATGCCGGTACGTGCCCGGGATGCCGGTGCCGGTACGTGCCCGGGGATGATGCGCGCATGACCGATCAGGCTCCCACCGCGGTTCTGGCTCAGACGCTCGACGAGCCGCGCTCCGAAGCCGACCCGGATCGAGGGTTCCCCCAGCGGGTGCGCCCGCCGCTTCGCCCTCCGAACCCGCCGGGTCTGGAGTGGCTCACCCAGGTGAACGGCGACCGGGCGGTGGCCCTGGAGCGGTTCGTCACGGGCTGGTACCCCGCAGTGGACGCTGTCCGGTCCCGG
This sequence comes from Streptomyces sp. NPDC001493, assembly GCF_053597235.1. Lineage (NCBI taxonomy): Bacteria > Bacillati > Actinomycetota > Actinomycetes > Kitasatosporales > Streptomycetaceae > Streptomyces > Streptomyces sp. NPDC001493. The sequence goes on along the minus strand of NZ_JBSFHV010000004.1, from coordinate 70,497 downwards.
CCGCCGGCCGGCGAGTCCGACCCACGTCCACCCAGCGCGCTGAGAGTGCTGTACCGCCTCGCGGAGCAGCGGCCGGCCGTCCTCGGAACCCAGAACAGAATCCTGTCGGAGTCGGAGTCGTACACCGACCACCTCGGGGAGATGCGGGTCTTCGGCGTCGAGAACCAGGGAGGCTTCACCTGGTCGCTCCTGTGGACGCTCGACGAACCCGAAGCGGATCCGACCGTCTGGTTTCGCGAGACCGACGAAGCGCCGATCGCCGAACAGGAGCCGCTGAGCGGCTTCCTGATCCAGTTCTCCCTCTTCGAGGCCTCCATGGGTGCCGACTGGCTTGCCGTGTCCCGCACCCTCACGGCGGCACAGGTCGAGCACGTCACCCGACCGCTGCACCAGGTGCCCCTGCGTCCCTTCTGGCCCTGGGTGCCCACCCGCTTCCACGTGGCTCCCGGCCTCGTCGTGCAGGTCGGCAGCGAGGACGGCGAAGCGTTCGACGTCTGGGCCGGTGCCACTCACCGGAGCGCCTTGGCCCCCCTGGCCGGCCTCCCCGCCTACTGGCGCCGCTTCGACGGCTGACCGCCGGGCAGGGGGACCGGCCACCTTCGCGCGTACGGGGCCGCCCACCTGGCGACACGGCGAAGGGCGTCGGCCGCGACACGTTTTAGCATCGTGCGATGACGCTTCCACGACTGGTCGCCACCGACCTCGACGGCACCCTCCTGCGACGCGACGGCAGCCTCTCCGACCGGAACCTGCGCGCGCTGCGGACCGCGCAGGACGCCGGCGCCGAGGTCGTCGTGGTCACCGCCCGGCCGCCCCGTTACCTGGACCGGCTCGCCGACGCGACCGGGCTGACCGGCACGGCGGTGTGCAGCAACGGCGCGGTCGTCTACGACATCGCCACGCGCACCGTCACCGCCTCCCGGCCGCTGGACCTGCCCACCGCCATGTCCGTGGCCGACCTCCTCGCGGCCGAACTGCCGGAGATCGCCTTCGGGATCGAGGCCGCGGGCCACATCCACTTCGAACCTACCTTCCTGTTGCGCTTCTCCGGCGACCCCGACTTCGAGTCCGTCCTGCCGTCCAGGGAAGCGCTCTGGCAGACCGGGATCCCGCTCGCCAAGCTGCTCGCCTGGTCGGACCGGACCGACGCCGACACCCTGCTCACGACGGTCGAGCGGGCGGCACCCGGGCTCGCCCAGTACACGCACTCCGGCGGGCGCGGACTGCTGGAGATCAGCGCCACGGGAGTCACCAAGGCGGGCACCCTGTCGCTCCTCTGCGCGGAGCGCGGGTTCACCGCCGCCGACGTCGTCGCCTTCGGCGACATGCCCAACGACCTGGACATCCTCCGCTGGGCCGGAGCCGGGTACGCCATGGCCAACGCCCACCCCACCGTCCTCGCCGCAGCCCGGTACCGCACGCTCTCGCACGAGGAGGACGGGGTCGGCGTCGTCCTGGAGCGGCTGTACGGGCCCCTCGGCGCCGGGGACCTCGGCGCGGGGGAGGAGTTCACGGTCACCCCGGCCGCCCCCGTCCTCACCGCCGCCCGTGTCACTCCCGTACCGAGGAGCTGACAACGGCCCACGGGCGCCCGTGAGGCCGGCGAAAACACCCGGGACCCCTCGCGGCAACGGAGGGGCAACCTCGGTCCGGCAGGCTGGTGCCAGGACGGTACGGGCTCCTCGGCACCAAGCAGGGCCGACGCCCCCCGCACCCCGGCGCCCCGCCGTCCCCCGCCGTCGCCTCCCGGAACGGAACCCGCAGGCCCATGCAGCGCACCCGGCACTCCACCCGCCCCACGGGCCACACCCCCGAAGCGGCCCACGGCGCCCCGGCCCTGGTCGCCGTGGCGCACGGCAGCCGGGACCCGCAGGCGCTCCGGACGGTGACGCAACTCCTCGACCGGGTACGGGAGATGCGCCCCGGCCTCGACGTACGCCTCGGCCACATCGAGCTGAACGAACCGCTGCTGCCGCAGACGCTCGCCGGGCTCGCGGGCGGCTCCGCGGTCCTCGTACCGCTGCTGCTCGGCCGGGGCTACCACGTCAAGCAGGACCTGCCCGCGCTCGCCGCCGCCGCACCCGCCGTCCGTACCCGCGTCGCCGCCCCGCTCGGCCCCCATCCGCTGCTGGTGGAGGCGCTGCACGGGCGGCTCGTCGAAGCGGGCTGGACCGACGGTCAGGGGCACGCCGGGCGCGGGGGCGCCGTGGTGCTGGCCGCCGCCGGTTCCCGCGACCCTGAGTCCGCCGCCGACACCCGGCGCACCGCCCGGCTGCTCGGCGAGCGGCTGGGCGGGGTGCCGGTGGTGCCCGCGTACGCCTCCGCCGCCACGCCCACCGTGCCCGTCGCGGTCCGCGCGCTGGCCGCCCGGGGATACCACCGCACCGCCGTGGCCTCGTACTTCACCGCACCCGGCCGCTTCGCGACGGCGGCGGCGGACGCCGCCCCCGGCATCGCGGCGGCCCCGCTCGGCGACCACCCCGCGATGGTCCGGCTGCTGCTGCACCGCTACGACCAGGCGTGCGCGGACGCGGTTCCGGTGGGCGAACCGCTCCTCGCGTCGGCCTGACACCTTCCGCGCTCGGCCGCCCTCCGGCGGAGGCACGGACCGGCCCGCGTGTCGATCACCACGGAGTGCGACAGCACTTCCGGCCGAAGCGCCGAGGGCCGGAAACGTTCCGGCTCCGGCCCCCCGGCGCGGCCGGAGCCCAAACCCCCCTGTTTCTGGCTCGTTCGGCACCCGGACACACATTCACCACCCCCACGAGCTCATCCGGATCCCGGAGCATGACGCCCGCCACTGGTTCGAGGAAAGGTGTGACGACATGGCGGACTGGGTGAAGGTCGCAGGCAGCCTCTCGGCAATCTCCGCGGGGTCCAGGACGACGGTGTGGGGTGTGAACGCGGGGAGCGCGATCTACCGGTACACCAACTACGACGGCAGCCCCTGGATCAACATCCCCGGAGCACTGAGCGACATCGGCGCCGCGTCGGACGGCACGGTGTGGGGTGTCAACGCGGGCAACCAGATCTACCGGTACACCGGGGACCAGTCCACGGTGAACTGGGTCGGCATCAACGGCAGTCTCGTCCGCATCGACGCGGGCTCCCGGACGAACGTGTGGGGGGTCGACTCCGCAGGCGGCATCTACCGGTACACCAACCACGACGCCAACCCGTGGATCAACATCCCGGGGTCGCTGAGCGACATTGGCGCGGCGGCGGACGGCACCGTGTGGGGCGTCAACAGTGCCAACCGGATCTACCGGTACACCGGCGACCTGGACCCCTCGGACCCGTGGGCGGACGTCCCGGGCAGCCTCAAGCGGATCGCGGTGGGCTCCCGGACGAACGTGTGGGGCGTCGACCCGGCCGGCAGCATCTACCGGTACACCAACAACGACGCGAGCGGCACCAACCCCTGGGTGAAGATCCCCGGTACCGCCACCGACATCGCCGCCGGGGCCGACGGCAACGCGTGGCACGTCAACAGCGCCGGCGACATCTTCCGCTACACCGGCGACCAGCCGAGCTGACCCCGCCACCCGCCGTGCGGACCCCGGCCGCGGCCGACCACGGTCCGGGGCCCGCGCGCAGGCAGCACCACCACGATCCACCGACGAGGAACCCCCGGACGAGGTCCCGGGAGGAAGCCCCGGACGGAGAACCGCCGGGCGAAGAACCGCCGGACGGAGAACCGCCGGACGGAGAACCGCCGGACGAAGAACCGCCGGACGAAGAACCGCCGGACGAAGAACCGCCGGACGAAGAACCGCCGGACGAAGAACCGCCGGACGGAGAAACCCCGGACGAAGAATCCCGGCATTCGCCCCGGCCCGATGTCCGAGACGGTCGTTATGGTCGTAACCATGGACGGGACACACGGGATCGGTACGCACGGGACACACCACCACGGGACACCGCACACCGACAGCACGGAGCGGGACGTACGCGACGAGGGCCCGGGCGCACACGGCACGGACCGGCCCGCCGCGCCGGCGCCCTCGACGCCGTGCCCCACGGCACCCGCCGCCAACTCGCCCTCGGGCTACACCTCCTCCGACACCGCGCGGTGGGACACCGAGGCCGACAAGCGTCCCGGCCGCACCGCCTTCCAGCGCGACCGCGCCCGGGTGCTGCACTCCGCCGCGCTGCGCAGACTGGCCGGGAAGACGCAGGTCGTCACGCCCGGCACCCGGGGCGTCACCTGGGACGCCAGCCCGCGCACCCGGCTCACCCACTCCCTGGAGTGCGCGCAGGTCGGCCGGGAGCTGGGGGCGACCCTCGGCTGCGACCCGGATCTGGTGGAGACGGCCTGCCTGGCGCACGACATGGGCCACCCGCCGTTCGGCCACAACGGCGAGCAGGCGCTCAACGAGTTCGCCGCCGACTGCGGCGGTTTCGAGGGCAACGCCCAGTCGTTGCGGCTGCTGACCAGGCTGGAACCGAAGCGGTTCGTCCGTGACCCGCGCACCGGCGAACCGGCCAGCGTCGGCCTCAACCTCTCGCGGGCCGCGCTCGACGCCGCCACCAAGTACCCCTGGCCGCGCGGCGGGCACCCCACCGACCCGAAATCGGCCAAGTTCGGGGTGTACGAGGACGACCTGCCGGTCTTCTCCTGGGCCCGCGAGGGCGCCCCGCCCGGCCGGACCTGCTTCGAGGCCCAGGTGATGGACTGGTCCGACGACGTCGCGTACTCCGTCCACGACTTCGAGGACGGCCTGCACGCGGGCCACTTCGTCCCCGCCCGCCTGCACGACCCCGCCGAGCGGGAGGCGATCTGGGCGGCGGCCATCGGCCGGTACGTCCCGCCCGACACCGACCCCGAGGAGCTCGCGGCGGCGCTGGACCGGCTCACCGGCCAGGAGTGGTGGCCGCACGCCTACGACGGCTCCGCCGTGGCCCAGGCCCGGCTGAAGGACGCCACCAGCCAGCTCATCGGCCGGTTCTGCCAGGCCGCCGAGACCGCGACCCGCGAGGTCCACGGCCCCGGCCGCCTCACCCGTTACGCGGCCGAACTCGTCGTCCCCCGCGAGGTACGCGCCGAGTGCGCGGTGCTCAAGGCCGTCGCCGTCCGGTACGTCATGCAGCGCACCGAACAGGAGGCGATCCGCGCCGACCAGCGCGTCGTCATCGCCGAACTCGCCGCCGCGCTCACCGCCCGGGCGCCGGAGGGCCTGGAACCGCAGTTCCGCGCCCTGTTCGAGGCCGCGCCCGACGACCGTGCCCGCAAGCGCGTCCTGGTGGACCAGATCGCCGCCCTCACCGACGCCTCGGCCCGCTCCCTGCACATGTACCTGACCCAGGGGTCCCCGCACGCCTCATGACGCGCCGTGACCTGCGGGGCGCGGCGGTCGCCGCCCGGTGGCGGGGCGGATGATGTGCTGGCACACAGCCGGGCGCGCAACCATGGGACATGCGCCAGGAGGGGCACACCCTCTTTCGCCCTCACCCTCCGTGCGGGAGGCTCGCAGGGTGAGGGCGCCGCGCAGTACGCACTGAGGAGGCAGCAAGTGGTGGACGCACACAGGACGTTCGTCATCGTCGGCGGAGGACTGGCCGGCGCGAAGGCGGCCGAGGAGCTCCGCTCGCAGGGGTTCGACGGCCGGGTGATCCTGATCGGCGACGAGCGCGACCATCCCTACGAGCGGCCACCGCTCTCCAAGGGGTACCTCGCCGGAAAGGCGGACCGCGACAGCGTGTTCGTCCAGGAGAAGGCGTGGTACGCGGGCGCCGACGTGGAACTCCACCTCGGCCAGCCGGTCACCTCCGTCGACCGGTACGCCCGTTCCGTCCAGCTCGGCGACAACACCGTGATCCACTACGACAAGTTGCTCCTCGCCACCGGCTCCGAACCGCGCCGGCTGCCCATCCCGGGCACCGACCTGGTCGGCGTCCACCACCTGCGCCGCCTCGCCCACGCCGACCGGCTGCGCGGAGTCCTCTCCGCCCTCGGCCGGGACAACGGCCACCTGGTGATCGCCGGGGCCGGCTGGATCGGCCTGGAGGTCGCGGCGGCGGCCCGCGGCTACGGCGCCGAGGTCACCGTCGTCGAGCCCGAACCGACCCCGCTGCACGGCGTCGTCGGCCCCGAACTGGGCCAGATCTTCGCCGACCTGCACAGCGACCACGGCGTCCGCTTCCACTTCGGCGCCCGCCTCACCGAGATCGTCGGCCAGGACGGCGTGGTGCTCGCCGCGCGCACCGACGACGGCGAGGAGCACCCGGCCCACCACGTGCTCGCCGCGATCGGCGCCGCCCCGCGTACCGGCATCGCCGAGGCCGCCGGGCTGGAGCTCGCCGACCGGGCGCACGGCGGCGGCATCGCCGTGGACGCCTCGCTCCGCACCTCCGACCCGCACATCTACGCCGCCGGGGACGTCGCCTCCGTCGAGCACCCGCTCTTCGGCACCCGGCTGCGCGTCGAGCACTGGGCCAACGCCCTGAACGGCGGCCCGGCCGCCGCCCGCGCGATGCTCGGGCAGGAGGTGAGCTACGACCGGGTGCCGTACTTCTTCTCCGACCAGTACGACCTGGGCCTCGAATACTCGGGGTGGGCGCCGCCCGGCAGCTACGACCAGGTCGTCATCCGGGGCGACGCCCGCAAGCGCGAGTTCATCGCCTTCTGGCTGCGGGACCGCCGCGTGCTGGCCGGGATGAACGTCAATGTGTGGGACGTCACGGAGACCGTCCAGGCGCTGATCACCGCCCGCGCCCAGCACGACCCGGACGCCCTGGCCGACCCCTCGGTCCCGCTCGAATCCCTGCTCTGACCGTTCCGCGGCCCTGTTCCGCAGCCCCGCTCCGTGGGCGTTCCCCAGCCCCGCTCCGTACGCCCGGGCCCCGTCCCGTACACGAGGATGCGCCGCACCTCTGTGTACGGGACATGCCACCGGCAACCGCCCGGCGCACATGCGCGCTCCCGGGCGCCCCGGGGTGCGCCGTCAGGAGACGGCGGGCAGCCAGTCCTCGTCGTCCGGGGCGTCGGGGGCCCGGACGCAGCCGGAGGAGACCGTGACCCGGAGGTACGTGCTCTCCGGCACGTCGAAGGTCACCGTGAGACGGACGGCGGCACCCTCGGTGGGCGCGGTGACGCGCGTGGCGGTGGCGGTGGCCGGAACGCCGTCGTCCAGCACCCCCTCGACCTTCCACCCGGCCGCCGTCAGCGCCTGGGCGGCCGCGCTGACGGCGCCCGTCGCCCCGTGCGGCGGCAGGTCGTGCGCCGACCAGCGTTCCGTGAGGCGGTAGGCCCCGGGCACGACGTCCGTGCCCGTGAGGAACCGGTCCGCGGAGCAGTGGGAGGCAAAGAGGCCGTCGTCGGTCCGTCCGGCTTCCGCCAGCCCGCCCGCGGTGACGACCATGGCCGAGGCGGCCCGTACCACCGCGGCCGTCCCGCCGGGCGGTGCCTCGGGATAGTCCGGCCCGCCGCACCGGTTCAGCCCCACCAGGGCGGCCCCCACCGCCACGACCGCGACCGCCCACCGTCCGTACCGCATGTATGCCCCCACCACCGAATGACGTGATCGCGTCACTCTACGTCCGGGTGTCCGCGCGACGTCCGGGCGTCCCACGCGCCCCCACCTCCCGGCCAGGACAGCAACCCCTCGCGCCCCCGTAGACTTCACCCGTGGCTGGCAGGATCAATGACGACGACGTGAAGGCGGTACGGGACGCGGTCCCGATCGACTCCGTCGTGTCCGAATACCTCCAGCTCAAGAACGCGGGCGGCGGAAACCTCAAGGGACTCTGCCCCTTCCACGACGAGAAGTCCCCCTCCTTCCAGGTCAGTCCCTCCAAGGGCCTGTTCCACTGCTTCGGCTGCCAGGAGGGCGGCGACACCCTCGCGTTCGTGATGAAGATCGACCACCTCACCTTCTCCGAGACGGTCGAGCGCCTCGCCGCGAAGGCGGGCATCACCCTGCGCTACGAGGAGGGCGGCTACAACCCCTCCCACCAGCGCGGCGAACGCATCCGGCTGATCGAGGCCCACCAGGCCGCCGCGAAGTTCTACGTCGAACAGCTCGACGGCCCCGAGGCCGAGATCGGCCGGAAGTTCCTCGCGGAGCGCGGCTTCGACCAGGCCGCCGCCGCCCACTTCGGCGTCGGCTACAGCCCCGCAGGCTGGGACCACCTCACCCGCTACCTGCGCGGCAAGGGCTTCAGCGACAAGGAACTCATCACCTCCGGCCTCTCCCAGGACGGCCGGCGCGGCCCGATCGACCGCTTCCGGGGCCGGCTGATGTGGCCCATCAGCGACACCGCCGGGGAGATCGTCGGCTTCGGCGCGCGCAAGCTCCGCGACGACGACAACGGCCCGAAGTACCTGAACACCCCCGAGACCCCGGTCTACAAGAAGTCGCAGGTCCTCTACGGCATCGACCTCGCCAAGAAGGACATCGCCAAGGCCAGCCGGGCCGTCGTCGTCGAGGGCTACACCGACGTCATGGCCTGCCACCTGGCCGGCGTCACCACCGCCATCGCCACCTGCGGCACCGCCTTCGGCAACGACCACATCAAGATCCTGCGCCGCCTCCTGATGGACAACGGCAGCGCCCGCGTGATCTTCACCTTCGACGGCGACGCGGCCGGCCAGAAGGCCGCCCTGCGCGCCTTCGAGGACGACCAGAAGTTCGCCGCCGAGACCTACATCGCCATCGCGCCCGACAACATGGACCCCTGCGACCTGCGCCTGGTCAAGGGCGACGACGCCGTCCGCGACCTGGTCGAACCCCGCACCCCGCTCTTCGAGTTCGCGCTCCGCCAGATCGTCGCACGCTACGACCTGGAGACCCCGGCCGGCCGCGCCGCCGCCCTGGACGAGGCCGCGCCCGTCGTCGCGAAGATCAAGACGAGCAGCGTCCAGCGCGAGGTGGCCGTCCAGCTCGCCGGGCTCGTCGGCATCCTCGACCAGGAGTACGTCGTCCACCGAGTCCACCAGCTCGCCCAGTGGGCGCGCGGCCGGGGCGGCGACGGCGGACGCCAGGGCAACGGCGGCAAGCAGTCCCGCCCCGGTGGCCGGCACCAGGACGTGACGCCCGTCTCCATCGCGCCCTCCGGCCCCGCGCTCAACCTCCGCAGCCCCGCCCACCGCACCGAACGCGAGCTCCTCAAGCTGGCCCTCCAGAAGCCCGCCCTGGTCTCGCCCGCCTTCGACGCGTACGGCTCCGACGAGTTCACCGCCCCGCCCTACGCGGCGGTCCGCGAGTGCATCGCCGAGGCGGGCGGCGCCGAACAGGGCGTCGCCGAACCCCGCGACTACCTGGCCGCCGTCCTGGAGGCCACCCCGCACGATTCGGTGCGCAAACTCGTCACCGAGCTCGCCGTCGAGGTCTTCCACGGCAAGTCCATCGACGAGACCTACGCGGGCATGCAGCTCGTCCAGGTCCGGCTGCGCGCCGTGGACCGCCGGATCGCCGACGTGAACAGCAGCCTCGCCCGCCTCGGCTCCCAGGTCGCCCCCGACCACCTCGCCGCCGCGCAGAACGAGGTCTGGGTCCTCCAGCAGTACGCCCAGGCGCTCCGCAGCCACGGCGCCGACGCGCTCTGAGCAACCACGGCGCCGACGCGCTCTGCGCAACTCACGGCACCCGCCCCGCTCCGACACCCGACGCGCCCCGGCGCGCACGCGGTGCGGCGGCACCGAAAAAGTCGCCGCACGCCCCTCGTGGCGGCGTTGTGCCGTACGCCACACTGGACGGCGGTGCCTGAGTCATCGGAGCGCGTCGGCCCACCGAGGGCGGACCCCCGACCCCGCGTTCCGGCAGCGATCACCTGGAGGTCGCCCCCGTGCAGACCCGGACCGTGACGAGTACGACGGACCACGCCCCCGCGTACGCCCCCGCGATTCCCCCGCAGAGCAGGGCCGCGCACCATCCGGAGAGCGGAGCCCGGCCGCCCGCGCCCCCCGACGCCGTGCTGGAGGAGCAGGACGACGAGGAGACCGCACCCGCCGCGCCCCCGGGCCGGGCCACCGACCACACCGGGGCCGGATCGGACCTGCTGCGCCAGTACCTCCGCGAGATCGGCCGCGTCCCGCTGCTGACCGCCGCCGAGGAGGTGGAACTGGCCCGCCGCGTCGAAGCCGGGCTCTTCGCCGAGGAACGCCTCGCCACCGGCCCGCGCCCCGACCCCCGGCTCGCCCACGACCTCGACCTGATCACCGTCCTCGGCCGCAACGCCAAACGCCGCCTCATCGAGGCCAACCTCCGGCTCGTCGTCTCCGTCGCCAAACGCTACGTCGGACGCGGCCTCACCATGCTCGACCTGGTGCAGGAGGGGAACGTCGGGCTCATCCGGGCCGTCGAGAAGTTCGACTACACCCGGGGCTACAAGTTCTCCACCTACGCGACCTGGTGGATCCGCCAGGCCATGTCCCGCGCCCTCGCCGACCAGGCCCGTACCATCCGCGTCCCGGTCCACGTCGTGGAGCAGATCAACCGCGTCGTCCGGGTACGCCGCCGGCTGCTCCAGGAACGCGGCTACGAGCCCGCCGCCGAGGAGGTCGGCGCCGAACTCGAACTCAGCGGTGAACGCGTCCGCGAGGTCCTGCGGCTCGCCCAGGAACCCGTCTCCCTGCACACCCCGGTCGGCGAGGAGGACGACGCCTGCCTCGGCGACCTCATCGAGGACGGCGACGCCGCCTCACCCGCCGAGTCGGCGTCCTTCCTGCTGCTGCGCGAACACCTGGAAGCCGTGCTCTCCACCCTCGGCGAACGCGAACGCCGGGTCGTCCGGCTCCGCTACGGCCTCGACGACGGGCGCTCCCGCACCCTGGAGGAGATCGGCACGCTCTTCGGCGTGACCCGCGAACGCATCCGCCAGATCGAGGCCAAGACCCTCGCGCGGCTCCGCGGCCACGCCTACGCCGAACAGCTCCGCGGCTACCTCGACTGACCGCGCCGGGCCCCGCTGGTCCCACGAACGCCGAAGGCGCCCCCGGACGGCCGTGCAGACCGTCCAGGGGCGCCCTCAGCCGCCGTACGACCCTCAGTCGACCTCGGCCAGCGCCTCGGCGAACTGAGCCGCGTACAGCCGCGCGTACGCGCCCTTCGCCGTCAGCAGCTCGTCGTGCGAACCCTGCTCCACGATCGAACCGTTCTCCATCACCAGGATCACGTCGGCGTCCCGGATCGTGGAGAGCCGGTGCGCGATCACGAAACTGGTCCGCCCGTGCGCGAGACGCGCCATCGCCTTCTGGATCAGCACCTCGGTACGGGTGTCCACCGAGCTGGTCGCCTCGTCGAGGACGAGGATCACCGGGTCGGACAGGAACGCCCGCGCGATGGTGATCAGCTGCTTCTCACCCGCGCTGACCCCGGTGCCCTCGTCGTCGATGACCGTGTCGTACCCCTCGGGGAGCGTACGGACGAACCGGTCCGCGTGGGCCGCGCGGGCCGCCTCCTCGATCTCCTCCCGGGTGACCTCGCGCGCCGCGCCGTACGCGATGTTCTCCGCGATCGACCCGCCGAACAGCCAGGTGTCCTGGAGGACCATCCCGATCCCGGACCGCAGCTCGTCGCGCGACATCCGCGCCACGTCCACACCGTCCAGCACGATCCGCCCGCCGGTCACCTCGTAGAACCGCATCAGCAGGTTGACCAGCGTGGTCTTGCCCGCGCCCGTCGGCCCCACGATGGCGACCGTCTGCCCCGGCTCCACGCTCAGCGACAGATCCTCGATGAGCGGCTTCTCCGGGTCGTAGCGGAACGACACGTTCTCCAGCCGCACACTGCCCAGCAGCTCGGCGGGACGCTCCGCGTCCACCGGGTCCGTCTCCTGCTCGTCGGCGTCCAGCAGCTCGAAGACCCGCTCGGCCGACGCGACACCGGACTGCAGCAGGTTCGCCATCGACGCGACCTGCGTCAGCGGCATCGAGAACTGCCGCGAGTACTGGATGAACGCCTGCACGTCACCGATCGACAGCGAACCCGACGCCACCCGCAGCCCGCCGACGACCGCGACCAGCACGTAGTTCAGGTTCGACACGAACATCATCAGCGGCTGCATGATCCCGCTGTTGAACTGCGCCTTGAACCCGGCCTCGTAGAGCGCCTCGTTCTCCTCCGCGAACCGCTCCGCCGACTCGTCCTGGCGCCCGAAGACCTTCACCAGGCTGTGCCCGGTGTACATCTCCTCGATGTGGGCGTTGAGCTTGCCCGTCACCTTCCACTGCTGCACGAAGTGCGGCTGTGAACGCTTGCCCACCCGCGACGCCACGACCACCGACAGCGGCACCGTGACCAGCGCCACCAGCGCCAGCAGCGGCGAGATCCAGAACATCATGACCAGCACGCCGACGATCGTCAGCAGCGAGTTGATCAGCTGCCCCATCGTCTGCTGGAGCGTCTGCGAGATGTTGTCGATGTCGTTCGTCGCCCGGCTCAGCACCTCACCGCGCTGCTTCTGGTCGAAGTACGACAGCGGCAGCCGCGACAGCTTCGTCTGGAGATCCTCGCGGAGCCGGAACACCACCCGGTTGATCATCCGGATCGACAGCCGCGTCGACACCAGCATCAGCAGCCCGGCACCGACGTAGACCGCCAGCACCGCCAGCAGCACATGGCCCACCGCGGTGAAGTCGATGCCCTGCCCCGGAGTGAAGTCCACCCCGGAGAGCAGATCGGCGAGACCGCCGTCGCCCTTGTCCCGCAGCGCCTGGATCGCCTGTGCCTTCGTGGTGCCCTCGGGCATGCTCCGCCCGATGACCCCGCCGAAGATCAGGTCCGTCGCCGCGCCCAGGATCTTCGGCCCGACCACCGACAGACCCACGCTCAGCACACCGGCGCAGAGCATCAGGTACAGCGAGGACTTCTCCGTGCTGAACCGCCCCAGCAACCGCTTGGCCGACCCCTTGAAGTCCGCGGACTTGCTCGCGGGCGCCCCGGCCATCATCCGTCCGCCCGGCCCGGCCATTACGCCGCCTCCGCTTCCGTCAGCTGGGAGAGAACGATCTCCCGGTACGTCTCATTGCCGTCCATCAGCTCGCGATGGGTACCCGTGCCCACGACCAGGCCCTCGTCCAGGACGAGAATCCGGTCGGCCTCACGGATGGTCGACACCCGCTGCGCCACGATCACCACCGTCGCCCCCGCCGTCTCCCGCCCGAGCGCCGCACGCAGCGCCGCGTCGGTCGCGTAGTCGAGCGCCGAGAACGAGTCGTCGAAGAGATAGATCTCCGGCTTGCGCACCAGCGTCCGCGCGATGGCCAGACGCTGCCGCTGACCGCCGGAGACATTGGTGCCGCCCTGTGCGATCGCCGAGTTCAGGCCGTTGTCCAGCCGCTCCACGAACTCCTTGGCCTGCGCCACCTCCAGCGCGTGCCACAGCTCCTCGTCGGTCGCGTCCGGGTTCCCGTACCGCAGGTTCGACGCCACCGTCCCCGAGAAGAGGTACGGCTTCTGCGGGACCAGGCTCACCGTCTTCGCCAGCAGCGCCGGATCCAGGGTCCGCACGTCCGTACCGTCGACGAGGACCTCGCCCTCCGTCACGTCGAACAGCCGCGCCACGAGCCCGAGCAGCGTCGACTTCCCGCTGCCCGTCGACCCGATGATCGCCGTCGTCTCGCCGGGCCGCGCCACCAGGTCCACCGTGCGCAGCACCGGCTCCTCGGCGCCCGGGTAGCGGAACTCCGCACCCCGCAGCTCCAGATGGCCGTGGCGGCGCAGCTCCGTCACCGGGGCGACGGGCGGCACCACGCTGGACTCGGTCTCCAGGACCTCGTCGATACGCTCGGCGCACACCTCGGCGCGCGGCACCATCATGAACATGAAGGTGGCCATCATGACGGACATGACGATCTGCATCAGATAGGACAGGAACGCCGTCAGCGCGCCGATCTGCATCCCGCCGCTGTCGATCCGGTGCGCACCGAACCACACCACCGCGATCGACGACACGTTCACCACCGTCATCACGGTCGGGAACATCAGCGCCATCAGCCGGCCCGTGGAGACCGCCACGTCGGTCAGCTCCGTGTTCGCACCCCGGAACCGCTTCACCTCGTACCCGTCGCGCACGAAGGCGCGGATCACGCGGTTGCCGGTGATCTGCTCGCGCAGCACCCGGTTCACCGTGTCGAGCCGCTTCTGCATCGTGCGGAACAGCGGCCGCATCTTCCGGACGATCAGGCTCACCGCGATCCCCAGCAGCGGCACCACGGCCAGCAGCACGGCGGAGAGCGGCACGTCCTGGCCGAGCGCCATGATGATCCCGCCGACGCACATGATCGGCGCGGACACCATCAGCGTGAAGCTCATCAGGACCAGCATCTGGATCTGCTGGACGTCGTTGGTCGTACGGGTGATCAGCGAGGGCGCCCCGAACCGGGCGACCTCACGGGCCGAGAACGACTGCACCCGGTCGAAGACCGAGGCCCGCAGGTCACGGCCGAGCGAGGAGGCGGTCCGCGCCCCGAAGTAGACGGCGCCGATGTTGCAGACGACCTGGACGACGCTGACGGCGATCATCAGGCCGCCGTACTCCAGGATGTAGCCCGTGTCGCCCTTCACGACACCGTTGTCGATGATGTCGGCGTTCAGGCTGGGCAGGAAGAGCGAGCCGCAGGTCTGCAGGAGCTGGAGGAACACCAGCAGCAGGATCGGCCTTCGGTAGGGGCCCAGGAAGGACCTGAGCAGTTTTATGAGCACGCGTGTCTCTCGGGTCGGCGACGGCAGAGGCCGAACCATCTTGCCGTGCCGCCCTCCGAAGGGACGAACGGATTTCCCCAAGCAGAGGTCAAGAAGCGAACGCGGGGCTCACGGCCGCCGTCAGTCCGTACCGTCCTCCGCGCCCGGCCCGTCGGACGCGAACGCCCCGGGGTGGATCTGGTCGCGCGTCGCCTCGTACTGCTGACGCACCGCCCGCCCCACCGGCAGCTCCTCGCCCGGCTCCAGCACCTGCGCCGCCGCACCCTGCCAGGCCGGGGGAGTGGCCGGGTCGAGCCGGCCCCGCGAGACCCCCAGCGCCCACGCCGCCTGCCGGGCCGCGCCCAGCGCCGCGTACTGCGCGGGCTGCGGCACGACGACCTGCGTACCGAAGAGCGCCGGCGCCATCGCCCGCACGGCGGGCAGCTCGGCCGCCGCGCCCAGCAGGAACACCCGCCGCACGTGCACCCCGCGCCGGCGCAGCACGTCGAGCGCGTCGGCCAGCGAGCAGAGCATCCCCTCGAACGCGGCCCGCGCCAGGTGCTCCGGCTTCATCGACTCGCGCCGCAGCCCGCAGAGCGTGCCCGCCGCGTGCGGCAGCTGCGGGGTCCGCTCACCCTCCAGGTACGGCAGGAGGACGAGCCCCGAGGAGCCGGGCGTCGACTTCAGCGCGAGCGCCGACAGCTCCTCCAGCCCGCCGTCGAGCCCGAGCATCTCGGCGGTCCCGCGCAGCGCCCGCACCGCGTTGGAGGTGTGCACCACCGGCAGGTGCATCCCGGTGGCGTCGGCGAACGAGGTGATCATCCCGCTCGGGTCGGCCAGCGCCTCGTGGTGCACCGCCATCACGGAACCGGAGGCCCCCAGCGACACCACGGCGTCCCCGGCTGCCACCCCGAGCCCGAACGCGGCCGCCATCGTCTCGCCGGTACCGGCGGAGATCAGCAGACCCTCGGGGGTCGTACCGGCCGCGTCGGACGGGCCCAGCACCTCGGGCAGCGCGGCCTGGTGGCCGAGCGCGAGCTCCACGAGGTCGGGCCGGTAGGAAGAGGTGCGCGCCGACCAGTACCCCGTACCGGAAGCGCCGCCCCGGTCGGTGGTCCGCCGCGCGGGACGGCCCAGCAACTGCCACACCAGCCAGTCGTGCGGCTGGAGCACGGAGGCCACCCGCTGCGCGTTCTCCGGCTCGGTACGCGCCAGCCACCGCAGCTTCGCCACCGGCTGCGAAGCCTGCGGCACCGCCCCGACCGCCTCGGCCCAGGCCTGCCGTCCGCCGAGCCCGTCGACCAGATCCGCCGCGGCCACCTGCGCCCGCCGGTCGTTGCCCACCAGCGCGGGACGGACGGGCGTGCCCTGCCGGTCCAGCGCCACCAGCCCGTGCTGCTGCGCGGCGACCCCGATCGCCTCGACGTTTTCGAGCAGCCCGTCGGCGGCCGCCTCACCGAGGGAGAGGAGCCACGCCTGCGGATCGACCTCCGCGGCCTTCGGTTCGACCGGATGTGCGGCGTACCCCTGCCGCAGCACGGCACCCGTGTCCGTGTCGCAGACGACGATGTGCGTGAAGGCGGCGGAACTGTCCAAGCCGGCGACTATGCCCATGTACGGATTCTGCCGCATCGCGTGGGCTTTCCCGCAACCGCCTCAGGCCCCCGCGGTGTGCGGGGGCCTGAGGCGCTCGGGCCGGGTGGTGCGGGGCGGGTCAGGTGTTGGTGGTGCCCCAGTCGTCCTCGACGCCGTTGTGCCCGGCGCGCTCCCGGAGCGACCGCACCCGGTCGGCCACCGAGGCGGGCACCCGGCCTTCGACCTTCTCGCCGACCTTCTCGCTCACCGAGTGGTACGCCTTCCCCGCGTACTCCCGGCCGCTCTGCGCGGCGGACTCCACGGTGTTGCGCACGGCGGGGTTCTCGGCGACCTGGCGGGCGGACTTCTTCAGCTGCTCGTAGCGCTCCCGGCCGGCCCGCGTGCCGAGCACGTAGCCGAGAGCGAGGCCGGCGATGAACGTGAGCCGGTACCGCATGGCAGTCACCCTTCGTTCTGCGTTCTCTGCGTGAGGCGTTCTCTGCGTGGGACGTTCACTGCCTGGGACGTCCCCTGCGCGGGACGCGTTCCCTGCGTGGGACGTCTGCTCCCCGCCTACCCGGAGGCACCCGAGATCACCCCGGGACGTACCGATTGGCGAAGCACCCCCCTGCTTGCGCTAATGTATGTGTCGCAGCGAACGCGCGCCGCTCGGCAGTAGCCAGGCAGGTACGATTTCGAGGCAAC
The DNA here is from genome assembly GCF_053597235.1 of Streptomyces sp. NPDC001493. Taxonomy (NCBI): domain Bacteria; kingdom Bacillati; phylum Actinomycetota; class Actinomycetes; order Kitasatosporales; family Streptomycetaceae; genus Streptomyces; species Streptomyces sp. NPDC001493. Next base: position 53,593 of record NZ_JBSFHV010000004.1, on the reverse strand, counting down.
GCAGCAATCCCCTGTAGCTCAATTGGCAGAGCAGCCGGCTGTTAACCGGCAGGTTACTGGTTCGAGTCCAGTCGGGGGAGCGCGGTCCCCTGTAGCTCAATTGGCAGAGCATTCGGCTGTTAACCGGAGGGTTACTGGTTCGAGTCCAGTCGGGGGAGCCAACGAAAGAGGACCCTTCGGGGTCCTCTTTCGCGTTGTGGTCCGCTTCGGCTCCGGGCTGTGGATCTCCGCACTGTGGGCCTCGTCACTCCCCGGCCGCCCGGAGCCCCTCCGCGGCCTCACCCGTGACACGTTCGGGTCGCTTTCCGGCCGTCCGGAACCGGGCAGCACGCAGCGCAGTCCTCATGATCAAGCGATGTGGACCAGCCGGAGCGAGAGATCGTATGACCGGCTATGCTGCGGCAGACGGCGCGCACACTTGTACGCGCCACGCCGAAACGGGGCGGTAGCTCAGCCGGTTAGAGCAGCGGACTCATAATCCGTCGGCCGTGGGTTCGAGTCCCACCCGCCCCACCGAGCATCCCCAGGCAGAATCGTTCTGACCTGGGGATTCGTGTTTTCCGGGGCTTTTTCGTGCGGCAGCCGGCCGCGCGCCGTGCGGTATGCCGCAGCGTGGGCGCATCTCGGAATGCGTCCGGCCGGGTCTTTGGGGCGGTTGCCTGAGACGGCACCGTGGCGCGCTCCCGCGACGGTGTGTCATGTCCGTTAAGCAGCCACGGGCTTCTTCTTGGCGCTCTTGTTCGTTGCCTTGGGCGCGAGCTGGGCGATGCGCTGGTGCGTGACGCCGAGCATGCGACCGGCCTCGGCCTGGGTAAGTCCGAGGCCGACGAGTGTCTTCGCTGCTCGTGTCATCGCCACACGGCGGCGCTTCTCCGCCTCCTGTACGGCGGCGTCGGCTTCTTCGGCCTCCCGCACGACCTCGAACATCGCCGGGTCCGCCGGGACGAGGTCGACGGTGTAGGCGGCCGGATCGTCCTCGATGTCCAGGACGAGACTGACCAGATCCCGCGCGTTCTCGTGAGCCTCGGTCCAGGTGAGCCCCTGTGTGACGTTCTGTTCTCCCTCTGGAAGGCCGTCGACGCTCACGACCCAGAAGCGTCCCTGACGCTCTGCTGTTGCCTTGTGCGTGGTCATTCAGTGCGCCCCTTTTTCGCTCGGTTCGGTGATGTTGAGAGGGCTGGCCCGGACGGCCGAGGGGGCTTACGCTCCCTCGGCCGTCCGGATGATCGATTCGGCTGTGCCCTCCGCGATCTCGGAGTGCCGGGGGACATGGACTTTGACGGCGCCGATCTTGTACGTCTCGTGCCGCCCGCGCCCGCTGCCTTCCGGCCCCGTGAAGTCAACCTCCTTCTCAGCTGCTATCTGCTTCAGCCGTTTCATGAGGTCTCTGCGCTTCACGCGAGTGATTCTAGTTTAGCTTGAGCTTGGACTCAAGTGAGATTTGAGTTCGAGTTCGCGCCCCTCCTGAGGCCTCGGAGGGGCAGAGGCCACAGGAGGGATCGGGGAGTGGCCGGTCATCGAGGAGCCGGGAGGCGGACTCGCGCACATCCGCTGGGAGCCCCGCTACCCGGGTCCGGCCGCCCGGCGGCGGCCCGCGTCGATCACGGTTCCGCCGGAAGTGCCGCCGAAGGCGGAGCCCTCGATGCGACCCTTCCGGGTGCCCGAGCCTCCGTGGCGCGAGTGCATGTCATCATCTGAAGACATCACTTGATGACGATCTCGGGAGAGCCTGCCGATGAATGCCCCTCACACAACCGCCGACCTTCGGCAACGGGCCCTGGTCCCGGTGCTGGTGTTCATCGGCACGGTGGTCGCGGTGATCAGCAGCCTCGGGGCTCCGCTGGTGCCGACCATCGCCGAGGTGGACCACGTGTCCCTGTCCGACGCCCAGTGGTCGCTCACGGTCACCCTGCTCGTCGGCTCCATAGCCACCCCCGTGATGGGACGCATGGGCGACGGCCCCCACCGGCGGCGGGTGGTGCTGGGAGCCCTCGTGATGGTGGTGGCCGGCAGCGTGCTGGCCGCGCTCCCTCTCGGCTTCGGCTTCCTGGTCACCGGGCGCGGGATGCAGGGAGTGGGCCTCGGTCTCGTCCCGCTGGCCATCGCCACCGCGCGCGACGCCCTGCCGGGAGAGCGGTCGCGCTCCGCGGTGGCGATGCTCTCCATTACCACCGTGGCCGGCGTCGGCCTCGGCTATCCGCTCACCGGGCTGATCACCCAGACCATCGGTGTCCACGCCGCCTTCTGGTTCGGCGCCCTCATCAGCGGCCTCGCCCTGCTGGCCGCCGCCCTGGTCGTACCGCAGGCGGGCGGACGGGAGAAGCGGCCCCTGGACGCCCCCGGCGCGGCACTGCTCGCCGTCGGCCTGGCCTCACTGCTGCTCGCGCTGAGCGAGGGCGAGGTCTGGGGCTGGACCTCGGCCCGGGTGCTGGGCCTGGTGCTCTTCGCGCTGCTGCTCCTGGCCGGCTGGGGCTTCCACGAACTGCGGACCGCCCACCCGCTGGTGGACCTGCGGACGCTGCGCAACCGATCGGTGCTGACCGCGAACGTCGCCGGTCTCATCGCGGGTGTGGCGATGTACATGATGATGTCGCTGATCACACGCTTCGCTCAGACCCCGGCCTCCACCGGCTACGGATTCGGCACGTCGGTGCTGGTGACCGGGCTGGTGCTGCTGCCCTTCTCGGCCGCCAGCGTGGCCTCCAGCAAGCTGGTGCCGCTGCTGGTCCGGCGGACGTCCACGGCGGCGGTGCTGCCGATCGGCTGCGGGATCTCCCTGGTGTCGATGGTGCTGTTCCTGTGCGCCCGGGGCAGCCTGTGGGAGCTCTTCGTGGTCATGGGCGTCGCCGGACTCGGCGTCGGCTGCACCTTCGCCGTGATGCCCGGACTGATCGTCAGCACCGTGCCCGCGCACGAGACCGGCAGCGCCATCAGCTTCAACCAGGTGGTGCGCACCATCGGCTACACGACCGGCAGCGTCGTCAGCGCGGTCGTCCTGGAGGCGCACACCGCCCCGGGCCGGGTTCTGCCGACGGACAGCGGCTACCAGGCCGCCGCCTGGCTGGGCTGCGCGATCTGGGTGGTCGCCGGGATCGTTACGATCGTCCTGCCCGGACGGGCCGGGGCAGGGAAGTCCGGGGCAACCGCCGGGACCGTGGACGAGGAACTGCTGATGGAAGAGAGCATTGCGGACGCCGAGGGCGCCGAGGACAGCGTGACCGCGGTACCGGGCGGACCCGTCCGGTGAGCGAGGGCAGACGGCGGGACGCCGCCCGCAGTCGCCAGTTGCTGCTGGAGGCGGCTGCCGGGCTGTTCGCCGAACGTGGCTTCGACCGCAGTACCACGCGGGAGATCGGTGAGCGTGCCGGTGTGGATCCGGCCTTGATCGCCCGTTACTTCGGGGGCAAGGCGCAGCTCTACCTCGCGGTCCTCGACCTGGACCGTACGGGGGCCCGGCCGGCCGACCTGCTGGAACCCGAGCGCAACCGCGGGCTGGTGAGCGGTGTGGATCTTCGCGGTCCGGGGCCGATCTTCCGTTCGGCGGTCGACCCGTTGAAGGAGCCGAACGTCCGGGACGCCGCCCTGGAGCAACTTCAGTGGCGTCTGGTGGAGCCGTTGTGCGAGCGGTTCACCCGCGAGGGTCGGGACCGGCCCCGGTTGCGGGCGGAGCTGGCGGTGGCGGCGTTCGTGGGCATCGTGCTGTGCCGCCACGGCGGCACCCTGGGAGAACTCGCCGGGGCCGAACTGGACGAACTCGTCCCCCTGGTGCTGGACATGCTCGGCCAGGGCTCTTGAGCCTCCGGCCCGGTCGTCCGCGAGCCCGGACCACGACGCCGCGGAGGGCCACATGGGCGTAGTCCTGGCCTGCGTACTCATCCTGCCCGCGGTGATCCTCCTGGGGTGGATCGCGTCCTGGTGGGGAACCCGGCGCCTGCGGTGGATCGGGCTGTCCGTCGCGGCCGGGGCCTCCGTGGTCTGCGCCCTCATCGGGCGGGACGCCATGGGCCCACGGACGGACCCGCACGCCCTCGGCTGCTCCTCGGCCCTGGAGTGCACGGACCTGCGCCCGGTCTTCGTCATCGCGTCCGGGCTGCTCGGGTTCGTGTCCTGCCTGGCGCTGGTGGTCCTGACGCTCGTGGTCGAGTCCGTCGTGCGCGTTCGGAGGAAGGAGCCGGGCTGACCCGGACGGACGGACACCCCGCCGACCGCCCCGCTCGCCCTGCCCCCGCTCGCCGTGCTCGCCGTCGCGGAGCGGCGCCGCCACGCAGGCCGGCCGGGTTCACCCGCCCCGGCCCGCGCCGAGGAAGGCGAGCAGGCTGACCGCCGCCGGGCGCGCGTCGCCGACGGCGGCCCGGTGCAGGTCCCGTACGGTCCGCACCACGGCCCGGGTCACCACGTCGACGCCGGCCTTGCGCTCGAACCAGTGCCAGTCGCCGTGCGCGTTCATCTCCAGGAAGACCGGCTCGCCGCCGTCCCGGTCCCGGAGGAAGTCGAACGCCCCGAAGACGGCACCGGTCTCCCGGGCGATGGCGCGTGCCGCCGACTCCACGGCGGCCGGGGGCCGGACCTGACGTACCACCACCTCGTCCGGGCGGGTCCAGATGTCCTCGGGGTGCTCCTTGGTCACCTCGAAGGCGTGCAGCTCGTCCCCGGCGAGGTAGACCCGGTACTCGGCGTCGTGCTCGACGTACTCCTGGAGCATCACCGGTGTGCTCCGGGGCAGGCCGGGCAGGCCGGCGAGCCGGTCCCGGTCGAGGACCCGCGGCAGGTACCAGTCGAGCCGGCCGGGCTCCGGTTCCACGTAATGCCGGTCGAGGACCTTGAGCACGTACCGCTCGGCCGGGAGCAGACCGGCCGCGTCCGCCGGGTCGGTGGTGACCAGCCCGCGCGGGATGCGTACACCGAGCGCCAGGGCCCGGGCCCGCTGCACCAACTGCCCCGGATCGGCGGCGCCGATGCTTGCGGGGGAGGCGGCGGCCAGTTGCTGGGCCAGCGCGGTCCACGCGTCCCGGTACACCATCCGCCCGCCGGCCGGACCGGCCGGCGGCCCGTCCGGCGCGGCCCGCAGGGAAAAGTGGCGCAGCCAGGTCACCGTCGGGGCGAACCGGTGCCCGTCCAGGGTCAGTACACCGTCCGGCCCGTGTACGACCCGGACCTCCGCCAGGCCGTCCGCGTCGAGCCGGTGCACGGACACCCCGACGCGGCGCAGCAGGGCGGACGCCTCGGTCGCCTCCCCGTCGTCCCGTCTGGTCAGCAGCAGGACGCACCGCTCAGCCATGGGTCGGGGCCAGCAGCGACTCCGCCATCTCCAGGAGCCGCAGGGCTTTGTCGGAACGGTTGCTCGGCTCGGCGGCGCGCAGCCGGGTGAGCAGTTCGAGCCCGATGGCGGCCTGGTCGGCGAGCAGCCCGAGGAGTTCGACGTCCGCCATCTCCCTCGTGCCGCCGGCGCCCCGGTCCAGCACTTCCAGCACGCCCACGCATTCGTCGTCGCCGAACAGCGGTGCGGCCATGATGCTGTCGGGCACGTACCCGGTGGAAGCGGCGGCCTCGCCCGAGAAGTGCCGCGACTCGCGCAGGTCGTCGATGAGCATCGACTGGCCCGACGAGGCGACCCAGCCCGCGATGCCGGTCCCCGCCGGGAAACGCGTACCGACGAGTTGGCCGTCGCCCTCACCGGCCACGGCCTCGAAGACCAGGTCACCGGTCTCCGGATCGATGAGGAAGATCGAGGAGGCCGCGGCGCCGAAGGCGTGGCGGGCGACTTCCACGATGGACTGCAGCAGGCGGCGCTCCACGGGCGTCGCGGCGTCAACGGGTTTCGTCATGCGCACCTCCAAGTCGACCGGTGGTGTTCCCGGCGCAGAGGAACAGCACCGTCTTGAGCTGGAACGGCGTGAGCCAGGGGTGCTTGCCGAGGATCAGCGCGCACAGGCCCGAGACGTGCGGTGCGGCGAAGCTGTTGCCGGTGGAGCGGATGGTGCCACCGCCGGGCCACGCCACGGGGACGCGCACACCGCGTGCGTGGAACTCCACGGGCGGCGCGGGGTTGTAGTAGTACGTCATCGGATCGTCCTCGTCGTGGCTCGCGACGGAGATCACCGAGGAGAACGACCAGGGATAGCTGGGCACCGGCCGGTTGTGCGCGGAGACGACGAGCGCGCACCGGCGGAAGTAGGCCCGGTCGGCGAGCTCGTGGAGCTGCGCGGTCAGGTCCGGCCGGGTCGTCGCCAGGCTCAGGTTGATGACGTCGAAGTTCTGTTCGACGGCCCAGGAGAGCCCGGCGACGAGCGCCGGGCCGCTGCCCGTCTTGCCGTCGGTCAGCACCTGGACGGACGAGAGGGAGACCCCCGGCGCGAGGGACCGGATCACCCCGGCGCAGGCGGTGCCGTGTCCGGCGCGGTCGGTGGGCTCGCACGGCACCATCTCCACCTCGCCGTCCTCGGCCGTGACGGCCGTCATGGCGAGGTCGACCGGGCCGACCATCGGGTGGCCGCCCTCGATCCCGCTGTCCACGACGCACACCCGGACCCCGGAACCGTCGGATCCGCCCCACGCCCACTCCGGGGAGACCGATTCCAAGGGGACGGACGCGAACCTCTCACGGGCCTGATCCCTCGTCACGCCCCAGGCGGGCACGCCCGGCGTGTAGGGCCGCGCGGGCCGTCTCCAGGGTGGCTCGCTCATCGGTCCTCTCCCGGTCCGCCCGCTCTCCACGCCCGTACCGTCCGGGCGGGGAGCACGGCCTCCTTCGCCGTCAGGGCGTCCAGCGCCCGCCCGGCGGCCTGCCGGGCGCGCTCCGCTTCACCGGCGGCGTCCAGTACCCGGGCCGCCTCGAACCAGACGTCACCGATGAGACAGGGGTCGTCGGTGCCGTCCAGGGTGGCCGTCGCCCGCTCGGCGTCCCCGACCGCGTCCCCGTAAGCCCCGGCCCGCGCCCCGACCCGCGCCCGCAGCGCCAGCCGGACGGCCCGGGTACGGGTCTCCTCCGGCCGGTCCGCGGGCGGCTCCGCGAGCTCGGCCGCGTCCGGACCGAAGCCGTCCCCGGCGCAGAACCGCTCCCGGGCCGCGTACAGGCGCAAGGTGGCCGCCGTCCGGGTCTGCCCCAGAGCGGCGAGTCCGTCCGCCGCAGCCGTGTAGTGGCCGGCGGCCGTCGGGTGCGCCCCGGCGAGGGACTCGACGAACCCCGCCGTCTGGCCGGCCGCGAGCGTCCCGAGGGCCAGTGCCAGGTCGTCGCAGTGCCTGCGGACCAGCGCGATGTCCTCGCGGGCCGCGTCCACCCGGTCCGACAGGGCCAGGTGCCGGGCCCTGGTGAGCAGGACCGGCACGAGCAGGCTCCGGTCGCCGTCGAACCGCCGGACCAGCTCCTCGCAGAGACCGATGGCCTGGGTGAGCGGGGTCGGCGACCACTGCGTCAGCTCACAGATCGACGCGAGGATGCGGTTCCCCTCGTAGGTGTCGCCGAGCCCGCGCGCCCGGGAGAGCGCGTCACGCATCGAGCCCTCCGCCGCACCGACCCGGCCCTCGGCGAAGCTCCGCAGCGAGAACAGCTGGTGCAGCCTGCACCAGCTCAGGTCGTCCGCCGGGCCGGGCACGGCATGTCCGGCACCCGGGGCGTACGGGGCGCCGGCGGCCTCCGCGCCGCCCGAGCGCAGAGCGATCAGCTGCCGCAGGATGGCACAGGTGTCCCGGGTCGGGGCGTCGTCCCCGTTCCTGCGCTCCGCCTCCGCGACGGCCTGCCGGGCGCTGTCCCAACGGCCCAGCGCGGCATACGTGTCGGTGATGCGGGCGGCGAGCACCCGGTGCTGGGGGTCGCCGTCCGGCGTGAGACCGCGCCCGCGTTCCATCAGCGAGACGGCTGCGGGCAGGTCCCGGCGGTGCAGCGCCCGGTACCCGGTGGCCACCAGGGCGCGGGCCGCGCGCCCGGTCAGCGCGGGCAGCCCGGGATCGCCCGGATCGGCCTCGGACAGCAGGCGGCACGCGGACTCCAGGCGGTGGGCGAGGTCGCTCTCCGCGGCCGGGCCCGGCGGGCGGGCTTCGAGCCGGTCCGCGAGCACGGTGTGCCAGGCCGCGCGCCGGGCCTTGGAGGTCATCTCGTACAACGTGTCCCGGGCCAGTGCGCGGGTGAACCGGTACGTGCCGGGCGGGCCGGACAGCTGGATCACCCGGGAGTGCAGCAGCCTGGCCAGGGCGTCGTCGAGGACCCCGCCCGCCGGCGCCGGCCCGTCCGCGGCGAGTGCGCGCACGTCCTCGACGGTGAACGACCCGCCCACCACCGCCGCTCGTTCCAGCACGGCCCGGTCGGTGGCCGGCAGCCGGTCCAGCCAGGCCGTCAACAGGACCCGGATCGACGTCGGAACGCCCTGGCCCACGGCCCGGTGGCCGGCCGGGTTCTCCAGGAGCAGTTCGGCGAAGAGCGGGTTGCCGTCGCACTCCCGCACGATCCGGGCCAGATCGTCCTCGGTGGCGACCGCCTCCTGCGCGGCGACCTCCGCCCGGTCCGCGAGCAGTCCCACCAGCCGCTCGGTCTGCGCGGGCGGCAGCGCGTCGAGACGCAGGGCGAGGTCCCCGTCCGGCACCGCGCCCGTCTCGGCGCGCGCCACGCGGATGACCAGCAGAGGGGTGTCCCTGGCGCCCGTGCCGAAATCGGCGACCATGTCGGAGAGGGTCGGCTGCGCCCACTGGAAGTCCTCCAGGACCAGGATCACCGGGGCAGAGCGGCCCAGGGCCTCCAGGAGCCGCCGGAACGCCCACCCGATCTCGTCGACGCTCACCGGGAGCCCGCTCTCGGTACGGATGCCCAGGGCGACGGCGAGGGCGGTGACGGCGCGGTCCGCGCTCGGGCGCAGCGTCTCCAGCGCCCCTCGCGCTTCCTCCCAGCCGCCGGGCAGCGACCACACCGCCTCGGCCAGCGGGCGGTGGGCGAGTCCGGCACCGTACGCCTGGCAGCCCGCTCTCAGGATGACGGCGTCCTCCCCGGCGCGGCCCAGGAACTCCCGTACCAGGCGCGACTTGCCGATGCCCGGGGGGCCGGCGACCGTGACGAGGAGGCTGCGGCGCTCGCCCCGTATCTCCGCGAACTCATCGAGCAGAAGCCGTAGTTCACCGTCGCGTCCGACAAGCGGGACCAGGTCCTCCCGGCTCGCCGCGTCGAGGAGGGACAACACCCGCCGGGCGGCGACCGGTTCGCGCTTGCCCCTCACCCGCAGCGGGGCGACGGCCTCCATGCGGACCCGGCCGCCGACCAGGCGGGCCGTCTCCTCGCCGACGAGGATCTCGTGCGGCCCGGCGTGCGACTGGAGGCGGGCGGCGGTGTGCACGACGTCCCCGACCACCCTGGCCGCGCCGCCGAGAACCCCCGCCACCACGGCCTCGCCCGAAGCGATCCCGCAGTGGGTGTCCAGCGGCACCCCCGCACCGGGCCCTCCGGCGCCGGTCCCGATGGCCGTCACGGCCTCCCGGACGGCGCACGCCGCCCGGACCGCGTGCAGCGCGTCGTCCTCATGGGTGACGAAGGCCCCGAAGACGGCCATCACGGCGTCGCCGATGAACTTCTCGACCACGCCCCCGTGTTCGGTGACCGCCGTCGTGCAGGCCCGGTAGTACCGGTCCATCGTGCGCCGCAGCGCTTCGGGGTCCAGGGTCTCGGCGAGCACCGTCGAGCCGACGAGGTCGACGAAGAGCGCCGTGACGATCCTGCGACTGTCCGACGAAGGCGCCCCCACGACGACCGGTGTGCCGCACTCCGGGCAGAACCGGGCTCCGTCCGGCACCGCGGCACGGCAACCGCCGCACCGCGCGGCGCCGTTCACAGGAGCTTGAGGTCCTGTCCCTCCACCTCACCGGACACAGCTTCCAGTCGCTCCTTGACCGTGTTGAGGACTTGGACCTCTTGCTCGCTGAGCCCCGAGAGGACCGAGCGCTGCTCGACCGCCAGCAGGTCCACCGGGTGGCCGGCCTCACGTAGTGCGTGCAGGGCGTCGAAGGACATGGCGACCGGTACCTCGTTCCCGTAGTGCGGCCAGTCGCGTGGGGCGCCGGCCGATCCGATGGAGTACTCCGCGACCGTTACCGCCGCGAGGGCGCCGATGGCCCCGGGGGCCTCCTGCCGCTTCCGCTCGTCCGCGGGCAGCGGCGGCCAGATCCCCTGGACCAGAACACCCTGCGCGTACAGTCGCGCAATCATTTCCGTACGATTCGACGCGCCCGTTCTTCGGAGCATGTTGCATAAATGAGCCGCCACCGTGTGCGGGCTGATGCACAGAGCCTCGGCGATATCCCGGTTCGATGATCCGGCGGCCACGAGCGAAGCGATCAGAATCTCACGCCTGGTCAAAATCTTCACCCCTCGTTTCGGCGAGCGAAGCGTTGGCCGGCAGAGAAATGCCGCGCTCCCGGAATGAGGGTAGCTGTGGGTCATGCTCCGGACAAGCGTGCCTTGAGTGGGTTCACACGCCACCGGATTCATAGTCATTCGAGGGATACGAAGCGCGATGGAGCCGGAGCATCCTTGTCGTTGCACCAGCCCGTGACCATCCCCATGAAGGAGTGACCTATGTCGCAAGCACCCCTCGACGCGCTGCGCAGCGCCGGCACCCCGGTCGACCTGCTGTCGGAGTCCGAGCGCGACGTCTTCAGTGCCCTCAGCCCGGACGAGGTCGCGGTCCTCGGCTCGATCCAGGCCCGGCTCAACGCGGTGTCGGCCGCGGTCGAGGGCCAGGTGAACGACAACCAGGTCAACGTCCTCTGCTGATTCCAGACCCGGTGGGCCCGGCGGCAACCGCCGCCGGGCCCACCGGACCGCCGTGCGCCCGGACACCCAGTTGGAGCGTGATGATGGACCAAGTCAGCAGATACCTGGTGCTGAGCGACCGCGCGTACGCCGACACCACAGGCGTCCCGGTCCGGCTCGCCTACAGCACCCGCACCGCGAGCACCCTCGCGGTGGACCTCCCCACCGCGCGGGCACTGGAGGCCGGCGACGCCGGCGCGCTCACCCCGGCCTGGACCGGCGCCCTGCGCGCGGCCCAGCTGCTCGTACCGGCCGGCGAGGACGAGCTGTCCGCCGTACTCGACCGCAACCGCACCGCGTCGGCGGAGCGTTCGGCCGTGCACATCGCCCTCCTGCCGACCTCCTACTGCAACATGGGGTGCGCCTACTGCGGCCAGGAGCACACCCGGGGCGGGCTGACCCACACCCACCGCAGCCGGGTCCGCGACCGCGTGCTGCGCGCCGTGAACGCCCCGGAGACCCGCAGCGCCCGCATCGACTGGTTCGGGGCCGAGCCGATGATGGGCTACGCGGTCATCCGCGACCTCGCCCCCCGGTTCGTCGCCGCCGCCGCCGAGCGCGGGGTCGCCTACTCCTCGGTGATCGTCACCAACGGCTCCCTCCTCACCCCGAAGAAAATCAACACGCTCATCCACGACTGCGGGGTCACCCATTTCGAGATCACGATCGACGGGCCGCCGGATATACACAATGAACACCGGCCACTGAAAAGCGGACGCGGATCTTTCTGGAACATCGTGCGCGCCGTGCGTTCCGTACTCGACGAACCGGATCTTGGCCCCACCCATTTCTCGTTCCGGACGAATGTAGATGTACACAACCAGGACTCCGTACCCCGCTATATCGAGCTGATGGCGGAGTTGGGTTTCAGCCACCCCCGCGTGTCCTTCTCGATCTTTCCCGTCCACTCGTGGGGAAACGACGTTTCGGCGATCGAGGTGTCCAAGCACGAGTTCGCCGAACGCGAGACGCGGTGGCTCCGGCTGCTCGCGGAGCACGGACTGCACACGCAGCTGATGCCGACCACCGCACGGAAGGTCCTCTGCCCCGCCACGACCCGCTCGTCCGAGATCATCAGCAGCACCGGCAACATCTTCTCGTGCAGCGAGTACCCCCTCGTCCCCGAGGCCGAGCGCAGCCTCCCGCTGATACACATCGACCGGGCGGGCACCGAACCGATCCGGCCGCTGGGCCCCTTCGACGGCTGGAACGACGAGATCGCCGAGGGCACCACCTGGTGCAAGGGCTGCGTCTTCATGCCCACCTGCGGCGGCGCCTGCCCCAAGGCATGGCAGGAGGGCCATCCGCCCTGCCCCAGCTACAAGTACAACGTCCAGGAGAGGCTCGATCTCGTCGCCGCCCAGGTCGGCCTGCGCGAGGCGGCCGGTGAGCCCGCCGGAGCCCGGTGATGACGGCGGAGACCGGCCCGGACACCCCCCGCCGGCTGCTCATCGGAGTGTGCGGCTCCGGCAACGTACTCGCCGTCCCGCAGTACCTCATGGCCCTGCGCACCGGCCTCGGACCCGACGTCGAGATCCGCATGGCCATGACCCGCACCGCCGCCGTGCTCGTCCCGGCCGCCACCATGCGTCTGCTCTGCCGGGACGTGTACTGCGACGGCGAGGACGAACTGACGACCGGCCACGTCGCCCCCGCCGTCTGGGCGGACCGGTTCGTCGTCCTGCCCGCCACCGCCAACATGCTCGGCCAGGCCGCCAACGGACTCGCCTCCGGGCTCCTCAGCTCGGCACTCCTCGCCCATGAGCGCCCGGTGCTCTTCTTCCCGAGCATGAACAGCCTGATGTGGGAGCGCCCCGCGGTCCGCCGCAACGTGGCCCGGCTGCGCGCCGACGGCCACGCCGTGGTGGACCCGGTGCCCGCCCCCGCCTGGCAGATCTCCGCGGGCGACGTACGCAAGAACCTCGGGCTGCCGCCGCCGAACACCGTGACCGCGGTCATCCGCGAGTTCCTGGACCTGGACGTAGACCCGCTCGGCGGCTGAGCACCGGCACCAGCACGAGGAGGACACGTGGCACCGGCCAGACAGAGGTTCCGTACGGCACTGACGAGCGGACCGATGTCGGTGCGCGGCTTCCGGCTGCTGCTCGCCGGGCAGCTCTCCTCCACGGTCGGCGACTACTGCTACGCCGTGGCGCTGCCGTGGCTGATTCTCTCCGGTGACGGCGGTCCCGTCCTGCTCGGCACGGTCCTGGCCTGCTACGGCATCCCCCGCGTCGTCACCATCCCGCTGGGCGGCGTGGTGGCCGACCGGATCGGCGGCCGGCGGGTGATGCTCGTGGCCGACCTGGTGCGGGCCGCGGCCGTGGGCATCCTCGCGGTACTCGCCTCGACCGGGACACCGACACTCGCCCAGCTCGCGCCCATCGCCGTCGTCCTGGGCGCCTGCTCCGGGGTCTTCATCCCCGCCTCGTACACCCTTCTGCCCGCCCTGCTGCCCAAGGAGGACCTGGGCCGGGGCAACGCCCTGTCGACCATGGTCAACCAGGTCGGCGGACTCCTCGGGCCGACGGCGGGCGGCGCCCTGGTGGCCGTCTTCGACGCGGGCCCCGCGCTCACGGTCGACGCCGTGTCCTTCCTCGTGTCGGCGCTGGTACTCGCCCGGATCCGCTCCGGTTCGGATGCGGACGCGCCGTCGAAGGACGGGCCCGCGGGTGCCGAGGAACCCCCCGCCCGCGAGACGTCCTTCGTCGAACTGCTGCGCCACGGACGGCTGTTGCACGTCGTCCTGGTGGTGGCCCTCGTCTGTAACCTGGCCTTCAACGGCACGATCGAGGTGGCCCTCCCCGAACTGGCCCACCAGGGCATGGGCGCCACCGGCTACGGCGTCCTGCTGACCTGTCTGAGCCTGGGCGGTCTGGCCGGTTCGCTGGTGGCCGCCCGCAGTCGGCCGGTGGAGTCGCCCGCCTATCTCTTCGCCGCCCTCGCGGTCGTCATGGGCATCGCCCTGAGCGCCGTCCCGTACGCCGGGGGCCTGGTCGGCGCCGCGGTGTGCGTGTGCGTCTACGCGCTGGCCAGCGGCTGGCAGAACATCGTCGTGGTGACGCTGCTCCAGGTCTGGGCCCCTCCGGCGCTCATCGGCCGGGTCATGAGCCTGGTCATGCTGGCCGTCATGGGCACCTTCCCGGTCTCCGTGGCCGTCGCCGGTTTCGGGGTCCGCCACCTCGGCGCGGCCCCGTTCTTCCCGGTGGCGGGCGCGGCCATCGCCCTGTCCGTCCTGGGCGCGCTCACCCAGCGGGCCTTCCGCGACCACCGCTCCGGCACCGAGTACGCCCCACCGGTCCCCGTACAGCCGGGGGCCCCGGCGAGCGGCCCCGCATCCGGGGTGCCGGCCGCCCGTGCCACGCATCCACGGCAGGACAACAGTCAGGAGTCACAGCGATGAGCGTGTTCGTCCCGTTGGGCATGCCGCGGTTCGAGGGAGAGCCCGGCCACGGCCGGCGGCCGGGCCGGGGCACCGGCAACACCGCTTACCTGCTGGTCAACCCGCCGGTGACGGACCCGACGACCGCCTACCACTCGATCCCGTACCTCGTGGGCGCCGCCCGCGAGGCCGGCCACACCGAGTACGCCTGTGTGGACGCCAACCTCGACGCCTTCACCTACCTCGCCGACCCCGAGCGCTTCGGCGCGACGCTCGCCGCCGCCCGCCGCGCCCGCGCCGGGATCGAGGCCAGGTCCGCCGCCCCGCGCCGGCACGACGAGATCCGTTACCGGCAGGCGCTGGCCGCCGAGGGTCTGAGCGCCACCTCGGCCCGCGACGCGATCGGCGTGTTCCAGGACCCCGAGCACTTCTACCACCCCCCGACCTACGCCCAGGCGGTCGCGGTGATGAGCCGGTGGTGGGACCTGATCGCCCTGGAAATGCCGCCCGGCGCGGCGGACGGCTTCTCCATGCGGGTGAAGTCCGCCGTCAACCTGTGCAGTACGGCGGACCTGTCCGACCCGGCGGTCCCGGCGGCCGTCGCCCGCCCCTTCGAGGGCTACTTCGCCGACGAGTTCGTCCCGAAACTGCGCGAACGCCCCTGGGCGGTGGTGGGCCTGTCGGTCAACTACACCAGCCAGCTGCCCGTCGCCCTGAGGATGGCCCGCCTGATCCGCACCGTGCTGCCCGACACAGTGATCGTCTTCGGCGGCACCGAGGTCGGCGACGTGGTCAAGTACGCCCCGGACCCCGCGTCCCCGTGGCGGATCTTCCAGGACGCCGACCTCATCGTCCCCGGCGAGGGCGAGACCGCCCTCATCGGCATCCTCGACGCGGTCGGCAATGGCGCGGTCCGGGGCGGCGACGCCTTCGAGGCCATCGGCGGCGTGATGACCAGGAGCCGGCCGGAACCCGACATCGCGTACAGCGATGTGGCGGCGCTCGCCTCCCCCGCGTACGACGTGTGGGACTGGGAGCGCTACTGGGCACCCGAGCCGGTGATCCTCTACAGCCCGACCCGGGGCTGCTACTGGAACAAGTGCACCTTCTGCGACTACGGCCTCAACACCGACCGGCCGACCTCGCCGTCACGTGAACGCCCTGTCGCCGCCGTGCTGGAGGACCTGCGGGAGGCGAGCCGCCACGGCAGGACCCTGTACTTCGCGGTGGACGCCATGTCCCCCCGCTATCTGCGCACCCTCGCCGCCGCCCTCGTGGAATCGACGCTGGACCTGCGGTGGTCCGCCGAGCTGCGGCTGGAACGCACGTTCCCCAAGCGTGCCGTGGGTGAACTCCTCGCGGCCTCCGGCTGCGTCGCGATCTCCTTCGGCTACGAGTCCGGTGCCCAGCGGATCCTCGACCTCATCGACAAGGGGGTCGGGATCGGCGTCGTCCCCGACGTCCTGGCCGAGCTGGCACGCAACGGCATCGCCGCCCAGATGATGGGCTTCACCGGCTTCCCCACCGAGACCCGGGCGGAGGCGCTGGCGACGTACGAGTTCCTCCAGCACCACGAGAAGCTGTGGACCACCTCGGGCATCGGGGTGTTCGCGCTGACGCCCGGTTCCATCGTGGCCAAGGACCCCGGGCGTTTCGCGATCGATCTGCTGCCGCTGTCCGCCTCCGACGACATCCGGCGCTACGTGCCCTGGCGGGACCGGGAGACCGGCGAGGTCCACTGGCCGGTGGGGGAGGACCCGCGGATACCCCGCGAGTACAGCACCGGAAACCGCAGGACGAGCTTCGACCGCCCCTTCCTCGGCGGCATCGACTCCGCGCACACCCTGCTGTACTTCGCGCGTTTCGGCCGGGGACTGCTGCCCGAGGAGCCCGAGGGGACCAGCCGCGAGAAGGAGCCCCGTGTCCGCCTGGTCGAGGAGCCGGTGGTGAGGGTCCCGTTCGCCTCCGTCGACGAACTGACCGGTGTCGACGAGCTGATGGCGGAGGTGAGCCGCAGGAGCAGGGCGCACCTCGACACCACGTCCGGCGCGTACGAGGAGTGGCTCGACGGCCCCGGCACGGCCCGCCCCGGGGCCTGCGGCGTCCTGGTCATGGCCAACGGCGGCCTCGTCGAGGTGCCCGCCGGGGTGGACTTCGGCACGGACAACGCCATGACCCGCGCCCTGCGGGTGATGCTCGCGACGCAGGCCCGGGTCTGAGACCACCGCCGGGGCGGCCGGGGCGGCCGGGGCGGCCGGGGCGGCCGGGACGCGGGAAGGCCGGGACGCGGTCGACGGTGCACACGGTTTCGCCGCGACCGCCCGCGACGGGGGCCTTGGCGGACGTCCGAGGCCCTCCAGCGCTGCGGTGCCGCGCCGGAGGGCCCACGGTTTCGGGTGGTCAGGCGTGCGAGGCCGAGCGTGCCTTGATGGTGAGGGCGGCCAGGGACATCATCACCGCGCCGAACAGCGCGGCGCAGGCGTACATCGCGAAGCCGATGTCGGCGTTGCCCGCCGAGATCAGCGCGCCGCCGATCCACGGGCCGAAGATGGCGCCGAAGCGGCCCATGCCGGAGACCCAGCCGAGGGCGGTGGGGCGGTCCTCGTCGTTGTGGTGGGTGCCGACCGTCGCGTAGACCATGGTCTGGCCCGAGAAGAGCAGCAGTCCGGCGAAGAAGACCACCGCGTACAGGACGCCGACCGACATCTCGACGCCCATGAGGTAGACGAAGACCGCGGTCAGGACGAACCAGGCGATGACGACCTTGCGGGGGCCGATCCGGTCGGCGGTGCGGCCGGCGATCAGCATGCCGCAGATGCCGCCGACGTTGAGGAAGGTCGAGAAGAGCAGGGAGTCCCCGGTGTCGTAGCCGAGGTCGACCATGATCTTGGGCAGCCACTGGCCGACGCCGTAGACCAGGAGCAGGCCGGCGAAGGACGTCAGCCAGAAGCAGAGCGTGGTGGACCACTGACCGGCGCGGAAGAGGTTCTTCAGGGCGTCCAGCTTGTCCGTGCCGTTCGCCTTGGGCTCGGGCAGTTCGGTGCCGAAGTCGGCGGCGAGCAGCTCGGCGTCGGCACGGCGGCCGCGGGTGAGGAGGTTGGTCGGCGACTCGGGCAGCAGCTTGAAGGCGAGCGGCAGCAGGATCAGGGCCGGTATCGCGGAGACGTAGAAGGCCGAGCGCCAGCCGTGGTCGTCGACCAGCCAGAGCGCGATCAGCGGGGCCACGGCCCCGCCGGTCTGGTGCGCGGTCATGATGACGCCGGTGGCGAGGGCCCGGCGGCCCTTGGAGGTGAACTCCATGCCGTACGAGATCGCGATCGGCAGCAGGGCGCCCAGACCGAACCCGCACACGAAGCGGAAGACGCCGAACTGGCCGGTGGAATGCGAGCAGCCGGTGCCCAGGGTGGCGAGGGTGAAGATCACCACGCTGGTGAAGACGGTGACGCGGCGGCCGATCCAGTTCGACGCCATGCCCGACAGGATCGTGCCCAGCAGCATGCCGAAGTTGGCGTAGCTGCCGATCGTGCCGGCGGTGTCGGGGGTGAGCCCGAGGCTGTGGCCGCCGAGCATCTTCGGGAGCACGGAGCCGTAGATGAACGTGTCGATGCCGTCGAGGAGGACGAGTCCCCAGCACAGGGCGATGACGGCGTTGCGGCTTCTGCGGGCAGCCGTGGTCCCGGGCGCCTGGGCGGGCCGGGAGGTGGCGGAGGAGGACATCGTTGTTTCCTCTCGTGCGGGACGCCAGGGCGGTACGGGGCCGTGGGCCCTGGCTGCAAGGGGTGGGACCGCTGCGGCTCGCGCGGCCGGTGAGGGAGCGGGGATGGGCGGAGCGCCCCTCGGGCCGCGGACTTCGGGGGGAGTCGGCGGCCCGGTGTGGCTAGACATTAAGAAGCCGCCGACTACACGTCAACACTTTTGTTAACAATTACGGCAACGATTGGGCCCCGGGCGCCGCACAGGACGCGCACAGCTTTCGTGCGGTCCACGGATAGGGGCGTTCCCGGGGCCGAAGGGCCGTGTACGCGGGGCCGGATACGGGGGCGAACGCGGGGCCGAAGGGGCCGGACGCGCGCGGGGCCGGATGTGCGGGTCGGTCAGCCCTGGACGGGGGGCGTGCCGTGGGTGTGGAAGGACTCGATGGTCTGCAGGCCCCAGGCCTGACCCTTCTTCCGCTCCTCCTCGGTCCAGGTGATGAGCGGCCAGTCGGGGGCGAGGACGAGCCGGGTGAGCGGGTTGCAGAGCTCGATCCGGTTGCCGCCGGGCTCGTAGACGTACAGGAAGAACGTCTGCTGGATGGCGTGTTTGTGCGGGCCGGTCTCGATGAAGACGCCCGTGTCGATGGCGAGGTCGGCGGCGCGCAGAATGTCCTCGCGGGTGTCGGTGGCGAAGGCGATGTGGTGCAGCCGGCCCTCGCTGCCCGTCCAGTCGGAGGTGTAGACGACGTCGTACGACTTGTCGGTGAAGGTCAGCCAACGGGCGGCGATCTTCCCCGAGTCGAGCTGGATCTGCTCGGTGGGACGGGCGCCGAGCACGTGCTCCTGGAACTCGGCGTTGGCCAGGACGTCGGCCGCGAGGAAGTTGATGTGATCGAGCCGGCGCACGCCGACACCCCGGTTGGGCTTCGCCTGCGGCTGGTTCTTGAGAGCGGGCCGGAGTGCCTCGGGAGCCCGGTAGTGCTCGCTCTCCCAGTACAGGGCGTGCTCGTGACCGTCCGGGTCGGTGGTGACGTAGAGCCTGCCCATGCCGGGTTCGTCCTCGACCCAGTGGCCCGTACCGCCCGCCGCCTCGACGGCCTCGACGCGGCGCCGGAGAGCCTCCTCGCTGGAGGTGCGCAGGGCGAGCCGGCCGAGGCCCGGCTGCTCGCGGGCGGTGAGGACGAGACTGTGGTGCTCGTAGTCGTCGAAGGTCCTGAGGCGGACGGTGTCGCCGTCCTGCCCGTTCACGGTGAGACCGAGGAAGTCGGTGAAGAAGGCGACCGAGGCGTCCAGGTCCGGGGTGAACAGCTGGACGTGGCCGATGTGCGCGATGTCGCCGAGCGGCGGAGTCATGCTCGATCTCCTGTCAGGGGTGCGTTCGGCGGTGCCGTCCCGGTCGACCGGGGGAAGACGGTGCCGTCGAAAATCTTGCGTGCCGTACGGACCACCGCGGTGCGGCGGGCCCGGGGCCGGTTGCCGGGAGTGCGGTCCAGACTGCTCTCGATGTCTGTGAATCCGCTGGGATGCTCGATGCGGAGCCGTTCGCCCCGCTCGGGGAGGTCCGCGATGCCCTGCGCGACGCTTCCCCCGACGAGCAGTCCCGCCGCCACGCTCGCGGCGCCGAGGACGCCGATCGAGGTATGGCAACGGACCGGGATGAACGTGCGGGTGGTGACCGCGCCCCCGTGCCGGGGCGGGGCCAGCAGCGTCAGCTTGGGCACCGTGGCGGCGGAGACGTCGCCGAGCCCCATCGCTTCGCCCGCCGCCAGCCGGATGTCACGGAGGCGCCCGGCGAGCCTCTCGTCCGCCTCCAGGACCGCGGGATCCTCGTAGCCGGTGACGCCGAGAGCCGTGGCGGGTACGAGGACGGTCGGCATGCCGTTGTCCACGCAGGTGACCCCGGTGCCGGCGACGGTGTCCCGCACGTTCCCCGTGGGCAGCAACGCCCCCGAACCCGGCGGGAATTCGACGACGACGGCCGCCGCGCTCCCGGGCACTCCGGATATCTCCGTGTCGCCCCCGTACTCCACCCGGCCGCCGGGCGTCGGGAACGTCGCCGTAGCGAGGTCGCCGGAGTTCTGCATGCGGATACGGACGGAGGTCCCGCCGTCGCCCGGGACGACCAGACCGCGCTCGACGGCGAACGGGCCGACTCCGGCGAGCAGGTTGCCGCAGTTCTGACGGTCAGACACCTGTGCCTGGTCGACGCCGACTTGGAGGAAGAGGTAGTCGACGTCGGCCTCGGGCCCGTCGGAGGCCGACACCACGGCCACCTTGCTGGTGAGCGGATGGGCGCCGCCGAGGCCGTCGATCTGGCGCGGGTCCGGACTGCCCATGATCCGCAGCAGCAGCTCGTCCCGGGCGGCGGGGTCCGCGGGCAGGTCGCCGGCCAGGAAGTAGGCGCCCTTGGAGGTGCCGCCCCGCATCAGCATGCAGCGGACGCCCTCGGGGCCGGTCATGAGGAGTACTCCTCATGTGTGCGGTACTCGACGCCGAGCCGCTGGAGCGTCTCCCTCAACCCGTACCGGTCCAGCCCGAGTTGGCCCTCCTGGAAGGCGGCTCGCGCCCCGGCCTCCTTCCGCTCGCGCGCCTCGGACGCCTCGGCGGTCCGCCGGGCGCGCTCGCGCTCGACGACCACCACGCCGTCGTCGTCGGCGACGATCACATCGCCGGGGCGGATCACCTGGCCGCCGATCACGATCGGCACGTTGACACTGCCACCGGTCGCCTTGACCGAGCCCTGCGGACTGACGGCGGCCGACCAGGCGGGGAAGTTCATCGCGCGCAGCTCGGCGGTGTCCCGGATGCCGGTGTTCATGACCACGCCGCGCACACCGCGGCGCTCCAGGGCCGTCGCGAACAACTCGCCGAACAGGCCGTCCGTGCAGGGCGAGGTGGTGGTGACGACGAGGATGTCGCCCTCGCCGCACTGCTCGACCGCCGCGTGGATCATGAGGTTGTCGCCGGGCCAGCACAGCACCGTGACGGCGGTACCCGCGACGCGTACGTCCTGCTGGACCGGGCGCAGATGGGTGCCGAGGAACCCGGTGCGGCCCATCGCCTCGCCGACGGTGGCGGTTCCGTAGCCGGCGAGCGCCTCGACGTCCTCGGCCTCGGCCCTGGGCGGGTTGGTGACGATCACTCCGGGCATCAGGCGAGCTCCTTCGCGATCTGCGGGTAGGGGCGCATGTAGGCCTCGGCCATGGTCCGGTGGGCCAGGCCCAGGTTCGGGCCCGCGTTCCGCTTGAGCTGGACTCCGCGGCGTACGGCGAGATCGGTGTAGTAGTCCCACAGGTGCTGCTGCGCACCCAGGCACTCCATGGCCTCGCGCTTGGTGTCCCACACCTCGGTGATGTCGAGCAGGACCTCGGGCCTGAAGCCGCTCATCTCGGGCTGGTGCGGTTCGAAGTAGAAGACGGGCGGGGCGCCGATGATCTCCCCGTCGCCGGGGTAGCCGATGGCCTGGGCGAGGACGCGGGCCTCCAGGGCCATGCGGTTGGCGGCCGGGTGGTCGCCGTTGTACGGGTCCTCGACCGGGTGCGTGAGGACGACGTCCGGCTGCGTCTCGCGGTAGAGCGCGACGAGCCGGTCGGTCAGTTCGGCGCCGGCCACCAGCGGGTAGTCGCCGGCGTCGAAGAAGCGGACATCGGCGCCCAGCGCGGCCGCCGCGCGCTCGGCCTCGTCGCGGCGGAGCGCCTTGATCTCGTCGAGCTTCTTCCCCTCCCGCCAGGCCTTGGCGGACTCGCCGCGCTCGCCGAAGGTCAGGCACGCGATGGTGACCTTCTCGCCGCGCGCGGCGGCCAGCGCGATGGCACCGCCGGCGCGCCACACGAAGTCCCCGGCATGGGCGGTGACGACCAGTGTCGATCGAGTGGCGACGGCAGGCGCGCCGGTGGCGTCGGTCATGCTGTATCTCCTTGGTGACAGGTGCGCACCCGCCCCAGGGGTGCGTCAGTCGTCGCGCAAGGCGTCGATCACGCTGCTGAGGTGGGCGCGTACGGCCCCTTCGGCCGCTCGCGGGTCCCTGGCGGAGATCGCTTCGATCACCGCCAGATGCTCACTCAGGGACTGCTGCGGACGCCCCGGACGCAAGGCCAACTGGAATCGGTGGCGCACCAGTTGTGCGTTGAGACGCTCCAGGAGAGCAACGGCCGTCCGCCGGCCGGAGATGACCCGGATCAGGGTGTGCAGATCGTGGTTGAGCTCGGAGTAGGAGACCGGATCGCCGTGGGCGACCGCCTCGGACATGGCTTTGCCCAAGTCGGCCAGCTCGTCGATCTGTGCGTCGGTCGCGATCTCGGCGGCCTTGGCGGCGCACAGCGCTTCGAGCGCCATCCGGCACTCGGTGATCTCCACGGCCTCCTCGATCGTGACCACACGCACCCGTGACCCGCGGTTGCGGATCCGCTCGACCAGACCTTCGGAGGCGAGGTCGAGCAGCGCCGCCCTGATGCTGGCGCGGGTGACGCCGTACTGCTCGGCGAGTTCGTTCTCCACCAGCCTCTGTGCCGGTGCCATCCCGCCCCGCAGGATCGTCTCCCGCAACCGCCCCAGCGCGTACTGCTTCGCCTGTTCCCCGGAGCCCGGACGGGCCTCCTCCGGCATGTGCCCTCCCTGAGTGAGTGCTTGTCGAAGCTAAATCTCGCAAACAGAATTGTCAACGATTTTGTCTGCACCTTGTGCCCGGGTGCCTGAGTGGGCGGGGCTGCTGGGTTAGGGCCGGGCGGGGCCGCGTACGACGAAGTCCCCGACACCTGCACGGTGTCGGGGACTTCGTGGGTGGGTCCGGACCGCGGTGGGTCCGGGGCTCGACGGCCGGCCGGCGTCCGCCCGCTGTTCCCGTACGGGCGGAGTGTCTACCCGCCCGTCCCCTCCTCCTGGGGGAAGTCGGTCGAGAGCGTGAGCTCCTCCCAGGCGTTCAGATCCCCGTCGATGGCGTCGCGTCCGGCCCTGACCAGGCGCAGGGCGTCGGACCCGAGGACGAGGTGGGCGGGCGGATCCGGTGCGTCGAGGACGCGCAGGACGGCGGCCGCCGCACGTGCCGGGTCGCCCAGCTGCCGGCCGCTGACCTGCCGGCGCGCGGCGCGGAGGGGGTCGAAGAGCTCGTCGTAGTCGGAGATGCCGCGCGGCGCGCGCACCATCGAACGCCCCGCCCAGTCGGTACGGAAGGAGCCGGGCTCGATGGCGGTGACGTGGATACCGAAGGAGGCGACCTCCTTGCCGACGGCCTCGAGGATGCCTTCGAGCGCGTACTTGCTGCCGCAGTAGGCGGAGACGCCGGGGAAGGAGGCCAGGCCGCCCATGGAGGTGACGGCCAGGATGTGCCCGCGGCGGCGTTTGCGCATGAAGGGCAGGACCGCCTGCACGGTGGCCGCCGCGCCGAAGACGTTGACGTCGAACTGGGCACGCAGTTCGGCCAGGGGCGTCTCCTCGAAGGTCCCCTCCAGGCCGTAACCGGCGTTCGCGATCAGTACGTCGACGGGGCCGACGTTCCTCTCCACCTCACCCGCCACGGCGGCCACGGCCTCGTCGTCGGTGACGTCGAGGATGCGGGCGTGGGCGCGCTCCGGGTGGAGGGCGGCGAAGGCCGCCGCGTCGGCGTTTTTGCGGACGGTGCCGACGACGGTGTGGCCGGCTTCCAGGGCTGCGGCGGCGAAGGCGCGGCCCAGACCGGTGCTGACACCGGTGATCAGGAAAGTCCTGGCCGGCGATGTCACGGCTGCTGTCATGGCTGTCATGGATGTCACGCCCGGTCTTCCCTGTAGAGGACGAGGTGCTCGTGGAAGAGCACGCCGTCATGGATGTCGCCGGTGGCGGTGAACCCGGTGTCGTCGACGTAGTCGAGGTGGTTGCCGGTGACCGTCCAGCGGCCGGTGTACGCGCTCCGACGGCCGCCGCGGGCCTCGTCGTAGCGGCCGTCGGGCAGCAGCTCCTGCCGGATGTGCCCGTCCGCGGTCACCCACATCCCGACCACGTCCGCGTCACCGGTCCCTCGCCGGACGGATCCCTCCGGCGTGCTCGACTGGTTTCTCACCATGCGCTCCTTCACTCTCGTGGGCGGTGACCACCAGCGTGTGGGCGCCCGGAAAGGAGAACCAGGACGAGTCGTGCATGGGTACGGCACACCCAGGCACACGCTCGGACACCACCTCAGGTGGTGTCCGGCGGATCATGGCCGGGGTCGCGACGCCCGGAACGGCACCTCGCGGCGTTGCCGAAACGCCCGAATCGCTCCGCGATGAGGACGTTTCGGCGCCTTGCGATGCACCGCCCCGGACGCCGCGCCCTGTCCGACCTTGATCCGCCGGACACCACCTAACCTGAAGAGATGACCAGCAACGGCCTCGGAGAGTTCCTGCGCGCCCACCGCGCCCGCCTGCGCCCCGACGACGTCGGGCTCGCCTCCTACGGCACGCGCAGGGTCGCGGGACTGCGGCGCGAAGAGGTCGCCGTGCTGGCCGGGATGAACAGCGACTACTACGCCCGCCTCGAACAGGGCCGCGAGCGCGGCCCCTCCCCGCAGATCCTCGACGCGATCAGCGGCGCGCTGCGGATGGACGACGAAGCGCGGGAGCACCTGTACCGGCTGGCGGGCACCGCACCCGACCGCGAGCGGCCCCAGCCCCGCGAAACGGTCACTCCGGCGCTGCGCCACCTACTGGACGGATACCCGAACGCCGCGGCGTTCGTCCTGAACCCCGCCACCGACTTCCTGGCGGCGAACGCGCTGGCCGACGCCCTGTTCTCGGCATTCGGGAAGCGGGACAACATGGCCCGCATGACCTTCCTCGACCCGGCCGCGCGGACCTTCTTCACCCGGTTCGGGCGGGCGGCCGAGGCGGTCGTGGCCGGACTGCGCCACGCCACGGGCCTGGACCCGCACTACCGGCGCCTGCACGACGTCGTCCGTTCCCTGGCCGACGAGAGCGAGGAGTTCGCCGCGCTCTGGTCCTCGCACGCCGTCCACAGCAAGACCCGGGACGCCAAGGCGGTGGTCCACCCCGACGTCGGTCCGCTCGACCTCATGTACCAGTCCTTCGACGTCCGCGGCGCCCCGGGCCAGCAGCTGGTGATCTACCACGCCGAACCGGGAAGCCCGAGCGCCCAGGCGCTGTCCCTGCTCGGCAGCCTCCACGCCACCCGGAACCGGGAGTCCTCGGCGGAGCGGTAGCGCTGCCGTCGCCCCGGGCGTCGCGGCGAGATCCGAGAGCTCCCCGGCCATGGGCTCGCCCCGGGGGGAGAGACCGGGAGGGTGCTCCGCGTCAGCTCTGTGCGGTGTCGCCGCCCGTCTGCCCGGCGGTCCCGGTCGCGCCCTCGGCCGCTGCGGCCTTCTCGCGCATCTTGCGTACCAGCTCCGCCTTCTGGTCGGCGGCGCCCTGACGGTCGAGGTTGCGGTGCGGGCCGTTGTTCTGCCGCTCGGTGCGGGACTGCCGCTTGCGCTGGCCGCCGCCCATGCCCACGGGGTTGTTGATGTTCTTGCTCACGGGTTCTCCCGGAATGATGTGAAGTGATCTACGGATTCATCGGTGGGGGACGGGCGCGGCGACGTCGGATACGGACGTCAGCGGGGGCCCGTCACGCTCTCACTCGTAAATCTGTGTCTGGAAGAACATGGCCAAGACGTTACGCCATTCCTGCACGGCGGGCCCCCCGCGACGATCGGGCGGTCACCGGCAGGCGACCGACCGCCCGATCGTCGCGGTGTAGCGACGTGGGCACGGTGTACCTCTTCCCGGTCGCCTCGTCGCCGTCGCCGTCGCCGTCGCCGTCGCCGTCACCGGAACACGCCGACAGGCCGGCGGCGAGGATGACGGTGGCCGCGGCAGCTGCTCGCACGTCAACCGCAAGGTCCATCGCTCTTGTTCACGCGCTGCCGGGTCGTACGGGCCGATGATGGGCGGGACTTCGCCTTCCGCGTGACCGGCTTCGGTCCGCCGATCGATGAGCCGCAGAGGAGTCGAACCCTCCTCATGGAGGGCATCGGCAACCTCGCCGCACCGTACGACTGTCGGGCGCCCCGGTGGGTGTGTGACGCCAACTCGCTTGCGTGCGGCGCGGTTTCACCGGGCGCCGTGCTGGACATGGCTCACGTGTCCCGCGTACGGCCCCGGCGGTGCACGCCCCCCCGTCGTACGGGGGCCGAGGCTCGTACGCGTACCGTCGAACGCTGCCGGGAGGCTGCTGTGGGAGCTCCGTACCGTGGACTGATCCTCGACTTCGGCGGAGTGCTCACGACCCGGATGAGGCTCAACGGGGAGGCGTTCGAGCGGGCCGAAGGGCTGGAGCCGGGGGCGTACTTCGCTGCGTTGGGGGAGAACCCGGAGGGCGTCGAGGTGTACGCCGCGCTGGAGGTCGGGGAGGCCGTCCAGGAGGACTGGAACCGGGTCATCGGCCGCATCCTCGGCATCGACCCCACCGATCTGATGCGGCGCGCACTGGCCCACCTGCACCAGGAGCCGGCGATCGTCGCGGCGGCGCGTCGGGCCCGCGCGGCCGGCATCAAGGTCGCCATGCTCAGCAACTCGTTCGGGACCGATCCGTACGACCCGTACGCGGACAAGGGCCTGGGCGAGGACTTCTTCGACGCCGTGATCCTCTCGGAACGGGAAGGCGTACGGAAGCCCTCGCCCCTCATCTACGAACGGGCCCTCACCGCGCTCGGGCTGACCGGCCCGGAGTGCGTGTTCGTGGACGACCGGGCGGTGAACCTGCCACCGGCCGAGGCCCTGGGCATCCGGACCGTGCACCACACGACGGACCCGGAGGCCACGGCCGCGTACCTGGACGCCCTCCTCGCCGACAGCCGGTCCTCGGCCTGATCGGGCCTCCCGCCCGACTCGCCCCTGACGCCTCCCGCTCCACGTGAAGCCGGCGTACGGACCCGCGAACTCCCGGGGTGTCGAATGCCGACGCCCCCTCGCCTCATGGCCGTTCCGGCAGTGCGGGGACCGGCCCGGGCGCGCACGCGGGCGAACGAGCCTCGTCGCTCTACCGGTGGCCACCGGTCGCCACGCGTCGCCGGCGGTGGAGTGGGGCACCCGCCCCGGCCTGCGGAAACGCCTCACCGGAGCGCCCTTAGACTGGCCCCGCTGATCGGCGCGGCTCCCGGCCCGCCCCGTAGCGCGGGGAGAGCGCCACTCGCGCGAGGAGGAACCATGAGCGACGGCGCCCGCACCGTACTGGCCGGCCTTGACGGCATCCGGTCCGGCCTGGAGGACCTGTACAAGGACCTGCACGCCCACCCCGAACTCGGCCTTCAGGAACACCGCACGGCCGCCCGGATGGCCGGGGCGCTGCGCGAGGCCGGGTACGAGGTCGTCGAGGGGATCGGCGGGACCGGGGTCGTCGGCGTGCTGGCCAACGGCGACGGACCGGTCGTCATGGCCCGCGCCGACATGGACGCCCTCCCGGTGCAGGAGCGGACCGGCCTCCCGTACGCCTCCACCGCGACCGTGACCGGCGAGAACGGCTCCGGGCAGCCCGTCATGCACGCCTGCGGACACGACGTGCACATGACCGCGCTGATCGGCGGTGCGCGGCTGATGGCCGAGTCCCGGGAAGCCTGGCGGGGCACCTTCGTGGCGCTCTTCCAGCCCTCCGAGGAGAAGGGTGACGGGGCGGCCGCCATGATCGCCGACGGCCTGACCACACGGATACCCAGCCCCGACGTGGTCCTCGCCCAGCACGTACTGCCCCATCCGGCGGGCTACGTGGGGACGCGCCCGGGATCGTTCCTGTCGGCCGCCGACAGCCTGCGCGTGACCGTGTACGGCCGGGGCGCGCACGGCTCGATGCCCCAGGCGTCGGTGGACCCCGTGGTGATGGCCGCGATGATCGTGGTGCGCCTGCAGACCGTCGTCTCCCGGGAGCTGGCGGCCACCACCCCCGCCGTCGTCACCGTGGGCAGCATCCACGCCGGGACCGGTCCCAACGTCATCCCCGACAGCGCGGTCATCCAGCTCAACGTCCGTACCTACGACGAGGCCACGCGCGCCCAGGTACTGGGCGCGATCGAGCGGATCGTGCGGGCCGAGTGCCAGGCGTCCGGAGCTCCGGCCGAACCGCTGATCGAGCAGATCGCCGCCTTCCCGCCCACCCTCAACGACGAGGCCGTGACCGGGCGGGTCGCCGAGGCGTTCGCCGCCCACTTCGGCGAGGACGCGCACACCGTCGAGCTCCAGACGGGGAGCGAGGACCTGAGCCTGATCCCGGACGCGTACGGGGTGCCCTTCACCTACTGGGGGATCGGCGGCACCGACCCGGAGCTGTACGCCGAGGCCGTCGGGAACGGCACCGTCGCCCGCGACGTCCCGGTCAACCACAGCCCCTTCTTCGCCCCCGTCCTCCAGCCCACCCTGGACACCGGCGTCAGCGCCCTGACCGTCGCCGCCCTGGCCTGGCTCGGCGTCTGAGCCGTACCCGCCCCCGCGTCCGTCCGGCTCCTCGGGCGAGCCGGTCGGGCGTCCGAGCCGTACCCGCCCCCGCGTCCGCGTCCGTCCGGCTTCTCCTCAGGCGAGCCAGTCGGTGTAGCGGGTGGAGGAGAGGTGGGCGCTCCTGTCGGTGAGGACGTCGCCCTTGACCGCGGCGAACATCCCGGCGGTGGGGTCGGTGACGACGGTACGGCCGTCGGCCGCGTGGGCCACGGTGATCCGGCCCAGCTCGTCCAGGGCGAAGACGTCCGGGCCGGCGATGTCGCGCACCCCGCCCAGCGGGGAGCCCGCGGCGACCTCGGCCACCGCCAGGGCCACGTCGGCGGCGGCGATCGGCTGGATCGGGGTGGCGGGCAGCCGCACGGTGCTGCCCTCGGTGGTCCAGGAGAGCACCGCCTCGACGAACTCCATGAACTGGGTCGCCCGGACGATCGAGTACGGGATCGGCCCGGCCGCGAGGATGTCCTCCTGGAGCTTCTTGGCCCGGTAGTAGTCCAGCTCGGGAACCTGGTCCACGCCCACGATCGAGAGGATCACGAAGTGGCCGACACCGCCCTCGGCCCCCGCCGCCAGAAGGTTGTCCATCGACTTCTGGAAGAAGGCCGGGGACGCCTCGTCGAAGGTGGGTGAGTTCGTCAGGTTGACGATGGCGTCGACCCCCGCCACCGCCTCCTTGAGCCCGCGCCCGCTGATGACGTCGACTCCGGTGGACTGGGAGTGCGGAACCGCCTCGTGACCTGCGGCGTTCAGATCGTTGACGACCTGCGAGCCGATCAGCCCGGTACCGCCGATGACCGCGAACCTCATGGGATGCCCTTCGCTCGGAGATGTATCCGAAATATGACATGGGGGACATCGGTCGGTGCGGTCCGAGCGTGGCGTCCGGGTGCATCCGCCGGTCGGTCGGGCGGGCGGTCGGGCGGTCGGTCGGTCGGGCGGTCGGTCGGTCGGGCGGTTTCGCTCCGGGCGGGGCTACGCCTCCCGCTCCTCGGCCCCGTCGCCCCGCCCCGTACCCCGCAGCGCGAAGTCGGAGCGGGCCACTACGCCGGGGCGAAGGTGCTTGCGCTGGACGGCGGTTGCCTGTCCGGGCGAGGAGGCGACGATGTTCAGGTGACCCTCGGGCAGGCCGGCCACCGCGTACCGGCCGAGCGCGTCGGTGGTGGTGCGTACGAGCTGCCGCCCGTGGCCGTCGATCACGGTGACGGAGGCGTGGTGGACGGGTCCCCTGCCGATCCCGTGCACGGTGCCGATCAGGTCCGGCTCCCGCTCCCCGAAGTGGTGGCGGTGCACCGGCAGCGCGACCGGGAGGGGGAAGCTCAGCGCGGGATCCTCGGCCGGCGGCTCTGCGGGCTCCGCGGGTCCGTCGGGCCCAGTGCTCTCCGAGGGCGCCTCCGGAGTCCCGGCAGGGGCGGCGTCCAGGGCGTCGCCCCGGCGGCGGTGCCGTTGCCGCAGGGCGTCGAGCCCCATCAGGCCGACTCCCGCCGCGATCCAGGCGCAGAGGACGAGTACGGGACGCAGGGTGCCGGCCCCGCCGAAGTAGAGCACTCCGCGCAGGGCGTCCACGGCGTTGGCGAGGGGCATGACGGCGTGGACGTACTGGAAGACGGGCGGCAGCAGCGCGGCGGGCGCGGCGCCACCGCTGGTCGGGATGGAGAGCACGATGAACAGGCCCATGCCCACCAGCGGGAAGAACTGCCGGGTGAAGGGGGCGAGGCCCGACGCGACGGTGGCGACGGCGGTCGTCAGCAGGAAGGCGATGGCCATGGACGACGGCGACGCGGGGAGGAACCCCAGCATCGCGCCGACGGCCGAGCCGATCGCGCTGAAGAGTACGGCCACCCCGAGGACGACCAGGAACTTCTTCCGCCGGTTGAAGCTCACCGCGCGCAGCAGCGCGGTCGCCAGGATGTAGCCCGGGACGCTCCACGCGATGGCGACGTAGACGGCGGAGGTGCCCATCGGGTCCGCGTCGTGGGTCGGCACGACGTCCCGGACGGTGAGGGTGTGCCCCTGCTCGGCGGCGAACGCGGTGAAGACGGCGGTCATCTTCTGCGCGAGGACGGCGCCTTCCGCCCGGGTCACGTAGAGGACGGGCTTGTCGCCCGTCACCAGCGCCGCCACCGCCTCGCGGTGGGTGACCGCGTGCCGTGCCCGTGCGGCCCCCGCGACCGGGGAGACCTCGAACCCGCCCGGGTACTCCCGGTCGAGGGCGGCGGCGATCCCCGTACCGGAGTCGCGGCCGGAAGCCGGTCCTGCCACGGCGATCTTCGCGTGGTGGGGCGCCGGGGAGTGCAGCGCCGGGGCGAAGCAGAAGAGGAAGCCGAGGAAGAGGGCGAGCGGGAACCAGAGGGTCTCGGCGAGGGTCCGGACCAGGCGGGGGCTCGGCGCGACGTCCGCCGGGGAGGCGGTCGGGGGCTCGGCCGGAGGTGCGGTGCGCATGCGGTGGGTGTCCAGGGGGTCGGTGTCCGGGGGTGCTGTCCGGGGTCGGTGTCCGGGGCCGGATCGTCGGCCGCCGTGCTCTCGGGGGCGCCCCGTTCGCGCGGGGCGGGGCCGCGAACGGCGTCAGCGGACCTCAGATGTCATGTGTCAATAGTAGAACGGTCGTCGAGGAAGTGGCACGCATGGTGCGCGGTGGTGTGGGCGACCGCGGGCGCGGGTGCGGGGCGCCCGTACCCTCGGGCAGGTGTACGGGGCCGAATGAGAGGGAGCCGCCCGTGATGAAGCCACGGCAGCTGGTCTTCGAGCTGTACGGCGACTACCTGCGCCACCGGGGCGGCGAGGTCCGCCTCCGGGGGCTGGTCGCGGTCATGGGCTGCTTCGGCATCCCCGACACCACCGTCCGCGTCGTCGTCGCCCGGATGCGGAAAGAGGGCTGGCTCGCGGGACGGCGCGAAGGCCGGGAGACCGTCTACTCCCTCACCGAGGAGGGCCGGCGACTCCTCGCCGAGCGCCGTGATCGGATCTACGGCCGGGCGCCCACCCCCTGGGACGGGCGCTGGCACCTCGTCGCCTACTCGGTGCCCGAGACCGAACGGGCCCTGCGGGACCAGCTGCGCAAGAAGCTGGCACGCCACGGATTCGGGGCGCTCTCCCCGGCCCTCTGGCTCAGCCCCCACGACCGTACGGAACCCGTGCGGGCGGCCTTCGCCGGCCAGCCGTCCGTACGCCTGGACGTCTTCCGCTCCGACACCGCGAGCCCCGAGGAGGACCGGAGCATCGCCGCCCGCGCCTGGGACCTCGCCGCCCTCGACCACGACTACGAAGCGCTCCTCGCGGCGCACGCGCCCGCGCTCACCCCGCTCCGCGCCGAAGACACCACCGGGGAGGCGGCGCTCACCGGGCGCGTCACCCTGATCCACGACTTCCGGCCGATCGTCTTCGCCGACCCCGACCTGCCGCCCGAGCTCCTGCCGGACGACTGGCACGGCGCGCGGGCCCGCGCGATGTTCCTGGAGTCCCTCGACCTCTCCCGCGAACCGGCCCACGCCTTCGCGGACCGGCTCATCGCCGGGGCCTGACCGGGCGCCGGGACCTGACCGGGCGCCCGGTCAGGCCGGGGCGTCGGCGCCCGGCCGGGGCGACGGGGGTCCGGGCGGCGCTCGACGTGACCCGGGGCCCGCATGCGGTCGATCGGCCGCGTCACGGCCCGACGAGCACCTCGGCGTCGTCCGCCGCGTCCGCCGGGGCCGCTCCGTCAGCGCCCACCCCGGCGAAGAAGCGCGCGGCCCGGTCGAGGGCGGCATCGTCCTCCAGGACCTGGCCCGGCCGGGTGCCGTTGGCGAGCAGTACGCCGCCCCATCCCATGCGCAGGTAGTCGGCGGTGTTGCGCAGCGTGCCGATCAGCGGGTCGGCGAGGGAGGCGTCGGCCGAGGCGTACGCGGTGACGCCCCACATCGTCTTCTCCCGCATCTCCTCGGTGAACCTCGGGCCGGGGACGCGCATCCAGCCCGACCAGTGGTCCAGGTACAGCTTCACGTCCGCCGAAACGCTGTACCAGTACAGCGGGCTGACGATGACGATGTCCGTGGCCTCGCGCGTCGCCCGCCGGAGCATCGCGGCGTTGCCGTCCGGCTCCTCGTACATCCCCGTGCCCGTGTGCCGCAGGTCCTCGAAGCGCGGCAGCGGGTGGTCGCTCAGCCGGATCCACCGCTGGGCCACGGGCGCCGGAAGCGCCGAGGCGGCACGCCGGGCCAGTGCCTCGGAGTTGCCGTCCCGGCGCGAGCTGCCGAGGACGAAGAGGAAGGATCGGGCCGCAGGGGTGGTCATCGGGTCTCTCATTTCGCTGGTGCCGGAACGCGACGGGTCCACCATCGCCCACACACGTCGTCCTGGTACACCGACGACCGGATACCGGACACGGTGGAACGCCGGCCGAAGAACGGCCCACTCCCTGCCCCTCCGCAGGCGGGTCCGGATAAGCTGACGGTCCATGGCAATGACCTCTTCGCTGTGGACCTTCGCCCTCGTCGTAGGGCTCCTCACTCTCACTCCGGGCCTCGACACCGCCCTGATCCTGCGTACCTCGGCTCTCGGCCGGCGCAGACGGGCCTGGGGCGTCGTGTTCGGCATCCAGACCGGCACCCTGCTCTGGGGCGCCCTCACCTCCCTGGGCGTGACCGCGCTCCTCACCGCCTCGCACCTGGCGTACGAGGTGCTCCGCTGGGTGGGAGCCGCCTACCTGGTGTGGATGGGCGTACGGATGCTCCGCGACACCTTCAGGGGCCACGCGTCCCCGGCCTCCGACGCGCCGGAGGGCCCGCTGTCCGCCGGGGCGGACACGATGGGCGGCGGCTGGCGGCAGGGATCCCTGACCAATCTCCTCAACCCGAAGATGGGCGCGTTCTACGTCGCCGTCCTGCCCCAGTTCATCCCGCCCGGCGCCAACCACTTCACCGCGGGACTCCTGCTGACGAGCGTGCACCTCCTCCTCGGGCTGGTCTGGTCGGCCGTGCTGATCGGCTGTGCGCGGCTTCTCAACGGCTGGCTCCGCAAACCCCGCGCCCGCCGTCTGCTCGACCGGATCACCGGCACGGTCGTGGCCGGATTCGGCCTCCGCCTGGCGTTCGGCGAGTGACCGGGCCCCGGCCTGCCGCAGGGGTGCGTACCGGCGGGCCGGGGGAGGGTCGCTACCATCCGGCGTGACCCAAAAGAGCAAACCGGATGTACACCGCACACGCATATTCGCCGACCTGACCCCGCTGCGCACGTCCCCCGACTACCGGCGGCTGTGGTTCGGCAACACCGTGTCCTGGATCGGGCAGGGGATGACCTCGCTCGCGGTGTCGCTCCAGGTGTACGACCTCACCGGGTCCGCCTTCTCCGTGGGGCTCATCGGCTTCTGCTCGCTCGTACCGCTGGTGGTCTTCGGCCTGTACGGCGGCGCCATCGCCGACACCATGGACCGGCGCAAGCTCGGGCTCGGCAGTTCCACAGGATCGTTCCTGCTCTCGGTGGCCCTGCTCGTCTCCGCCGTCGCGGGGGTGGAGCAGGTCGGGCTGCTGTACGCGATCGTCGCCCTCCAGGCCGTCTGCTTCGCGCTGAACTCCCCGGCCCGCAGCTCGATGATCCCGCGGCTGCTGCCGCCCGAACAACTGCCCGCCGCCAACGCGCTCTCATCCCTCACCAGCACCACCGGCACCCTGGTCGGCCCCATGCTGGGCGGCGTGATCGTCGGCTGGTGGGGCTACCGCGCCGCGTACACCGTGGACGCCGTCACCTTCACCGCCTCCCTGTACGCCATGTGGCGCCTGCCCTCGATGCTGCCGGACCGGGGCCCCAAGGCCGCGCCCGGTGCGTCCGCCGCCGACGAGCCCGGCACCGGGCCCACGACCGGCACCGGGCCCGGCGCGGAGCAGCCGCGCGAGCGGGCCTCCGTGCTGGAGGGGCTGCGGTTCCTCGGCACCCGCCCCAACCTGCGGATGACCTTCTTCAGCGACCTCTGCGCGATGGTGCTCGCCAGCCCCAAGGCGCTCTTCCCGGTCGTCGCCATCGTCTGGTACCACGGCGACGCCCGCACCACCGGACTCCTCGTCGCGGCCCCGGCGTTCGGCGCCCTTCTCGGCGGAGTCTGCTCGGGCTGGCTCGGCCGGGTCAGACGGCACGGACTCGCGGTCGTCTGCGCCGTCGCCTGCTGGGGTGCGGCGATCGCCGCCTTCGGCCTCACCCGCCAGCTCTGGCTCGGCATCGTGTTCCTGGCCCTGGCGGGCTGCGCCGACACCTTCTCGATGGTCTTCCGCGGCACCATGCTCCAGGCCGCCGTGCCGGACCGGATGCGCGGGCGGCTCCAGGGCGTCTTCATCGTCGTGGTCGCCGGAGGCCCCCGCCTCGGCGACTTCCTGGCCGGCTCCGTCTCCGACCTGGCCTCCCCGGGCGTCGCCGTCACCGGCGGCGGTCTCGCGTGCGTGGCCGCGGTGCTGCTGCTGGCGCTGAAGTGGCGCGGCTTCCTCCGCTACGACGCCAGGAACCCGCAGCCCTGACGGCACCCGGCTCCGGATCCGCGTGGACGGCCGCCCGGGATGTGGGTGCGGGCTGTCCGGGATGCGGGACGCGCTTGTCGGGCGGACGCCGGGCGGATCACCATGCCTCCATGGCCCCTCACCCGGTTTCGCGACGCTCCGTGGTTCCGCCGCGCGTCCCGGCCGCGCGCTGTCGGGCCGAGCGCTGTTGTCGTACTACCGCTGACGCGTCCCGCGTACGGCCGGCGCACGCACCGCTGACGCGTCAGCCGTACGGCTCGCGCGTCGCACACGCACCGCTCGCCGCGCACCTGCCGGGCAACCAGCCGTCGCTCCCGCTCCCACCGCTGCCGATCGGGGTCCGCCATGTCCGAGAGCTCCCTCCTGCTGCACTGGTTCCTGCCCACCGGCGGTGACGGCCGCGACCCCGGCGGGGTCACCGCCGTACAGGGCCGTACCGGCTCCGCCACCCGCCGCCGTGCCGACGTCGGCTACCTCGCGCAGGTCGCCCGCGCCGCCGAGACCGCCGGGTTCCACTCGCTGCTGACACCGGTCGGCCTCGGCTGCGTCGACCCGTGGATCCTCAGCGCCGCGCTCACCCAGCACACCGAACGGATCGGCTTCCTCGTCGCCTTCCGCGCCGGGTTCACCAGCCCGACGCTCCTCGCCCAACAGGCCGACGCCTTCCGCCGGTTCGCCGGCGGCCGGCTCTCCCTCAACGTGGTCACCGGCGGCGATCCCGCCGAACAACTGGCCTACGGCGACGCGTTGCCGCACGACCAGCGGTACGCCCGGACCGACGAGGTGATGTCGGTGCTGCGGGACCTCCTCGACGGCAAGGAGGTAGACCACCACGGCGAACACCTGCGGATCGAGGGCGCCAGGCTCACCGACCCGGCCGTCCAGCACCGGGTTCCCCTCTACTTCGGCGGGGCGTCCCCCGCCGCCGAGGCGGTCGCCGCCCGCCGGGCCGACGTCCAGCTGCTCTGGGGCGAACCGCCCGCCGCCATCGCCGGGCGCATCGCGCGGCTGCGCGCGGTGGCCCCCGCGCTGCGGTACGGGATCCGGCTCCACGTCATCAGCCGGGACACCTCCGCCGAGGCCTGGTCCGAGGCCGACCGGATCCTCGCGGGCATCGACCCGGAGGCGGTCCGGGCGAGCCAGGAGCGGTTCGCCCGGATGGACTCCGTGGGCCAGGCCCGGATGACCGCCCTGCACGGCGGCAGCGCCGACGCCGCGAAGCTGGAGATCTCCCCGAACCTCTGGGCCGGCATCGGCCTGGTCCGCGAGGGGGCCGGTACCGCGCTGGTCGGCTCGCACGACGAGGTGGCCGCCCGGCTGGACGAGTACCGGCGCCTGGGCGTGGACGAGTTCGTGCTCTCCGGCTACCCCCACCTGGAGGAGGCGTTCCGGGTCGGCGAGGAGGTCGCCCCCCGGCTCCGCGCGCTCGCGGCCTCCTGAGCCGGGGCACTGCCTACAGTGCCTCCGGCTCCTCGCCCACGATGCCCCGGGCGATCCCCAGCGCCACCAGGTCCTGGGGCCGCAGACCGAGCTGGTCGGCCGTCTCGTCGGCGCGGGACGGCGGGCGCTTGAGGATCGCCGCCGCCGACTCCGGTGCGATGACCGAGAAGTAGCTGTCCGCCGTGACATGGGTGCGGCCGGGTGCGGCCAGGGCGAGCGCGCCGCCCGAACCGCCCTCGCCGATCACCAGCGTGGTCACCGGCACCCGCGCCTCCGCCATCGCGGCGAAGGCGTCGGCGATCGCCGCGCCCGCCCCGGCCCGTTCGGCCGCCGCGTCGTTGGCGGCGCCCGGGGTGTCGATCAGGGTGAGTACGGGGATGCCGAGCCGGTCCGCGAGCCGCACGGTCCGGGCCGCCGTCCGGTAACCGGCCGGCCGGGTGGCGGTGCCGCACTGGGCGACGTACGCCACCGGCCGGTCCCCGTGCAGCCCGAACCCGCAGAGCGTCCCCGGGTCCGTGCCGCCCGCCCGGTCGCCGTGCAGAGCGAGCCGGTACGCGAAGTACGCGTCCAAGTACGCCTCCGCGCGCGGTCGTTCGGGTGCGCGGGCGCGGGCCACCGCCTCCCGGCCGGTCGCGGGGAGCCGGGTGCGGGAGAGCGCGTGCGGCACCGGAGCGGGCCGTACGCCGGACGCCCGCGCGCCCGCCTGCGCGCCGCCCCTCAGCACCGCCAGCCACCGCCCCAGCGTCCCCGCCAACTCCGCCCGGTCCACCACCGCGTCGACCTGCCCCACCGCCAACTGCCCCTCGGCGGTGTACGCGTAAGGGTCCGCGTCCGGCGGGCGCACCCGCGAACCGGCGAACCCGACCTGCGCCCCCGGCAGCGCCAGCACCACGTCGGCGCCCGCGCCCACGGTGGCCCAGCCGCCGCCGGTCGTCGGGTCCCGCGCGACCGCGAGCTGCGGCAGCCCGGCCGCCCGCAGCTCCGCCGAGGCGCGGGCCACCCGCTGGAGCTGGGTGAGCGCGACCATGCCCTCCTGCATCCGGCTGCCGCCCGTGGCGACCAAGGAGACCAGCGGCAGCCGGAGTTCCCGGGCGAGGGCGTACGCGGCCGTCAGCCGGTCCCCGGTCCGGTACCCCAACGAGCCGCCCAGGAAGCCGAATTCGAAGGCGAGCAGCACGCAGGGCTGCCCGCCGACCAGGGCCGTGCCGTGCACCACCGACTCCGTCTCGCCGGTCCGCTCCGCGGCCTCGGCCCGCGCCGCCCCGTAACCGCTCCAGCCGAGCGGACCGTCCGGTGCCTGCGCGGCGCCCGGGTGGTGCTCGTCGCCGGGGGCCGGCCGCTCGTCGAAGGTGTCCGCGACGACGGCGATCATCTCGCGCGCGGTCCGGCGCGCCGGCCGCTCAGCCACCGTGACCCGGCCCGCTCGCGGGCTCGGCCGTCAGCGCCCGCTTCATGATCTTGCCCAGGTCGTTGCGCGGCAGGGCGTCGAGGTGGCGGACGACGCGGGGGCGCTTGTGCGGGGCGAGGAGTTTCGCCACATGGTCCGCCAACTCGGCCCCGCCGGGCGGCGATCCGGGGTCGGCCGGGACCACCCAGGCGACGATCCGCTCGCCGAGGTCCGGGTCCGGCTCGCCGGTGACCGCGGCCTCCCGCACCCCGGGGTGATCGAGCAGGGCGTTCTCGATCTCGCCCGCCCCGATCTTGTAACCGCCGCTCTTGATCAGGTCGGTGGCCTTGCGCCCGACGATGCGGACGTACCCGTCGGGGTCCACCGTGGCCATGTCGCCGGTACGGAACCAGCCGTCCTCGGTGAACGCCGCCGCCGTGGCGTCCGGCCGGTTGAGGTACCCGCTGAAGAGGTTCGGGCCGCGCACCTGGATCTCGCCGATCGCCTCCGGGCCGTCCGCCGGGGAACCGTCCTCCTCCACCAGTCGGAGCTCCACCCCGGCGAGCGGCGGGCCGACCGTGCCGGGCCGGGGGGCACCGTCCGCGCGGATCCCGGTGTTCATCAGCGTCTCGGTCATGCCGTACCGCTCGATCACCCGCCGCCCGGTCGCCGCGTGGATGCGCTCGTGGTCGTGGACCGGCAACGCGGCCGAACCCGAGACCAGCAGCCGGGCATTCGCCAGCGCCCCGGCCAGTGCGGCCCCGGCGTCGCCGCCGTTCCCGAGTGACTCGGCCAGCCGGTGGTACATGGTCGGGACGCCGAACAACATGGTTGCCCCGGAGCCGAGTTCGCGGGCCACGCCCTCCGTGGAGAACTTCCCGAGGTGACGGACCGAACCGCCCCGGCGCAGCGGTCCGAGCACCCCGAGCACGAGCCCGTGCACATGGAAGAGCGGCAGCGCGTGCACCAGGACGTCGTCGCCGGTCCAGCCCCAGGCGTCCTCCAGCGCGTCCAGCGAGGCGGCGACCGCCCGGCGGGGCAGGAGCGCCCCCTTGGGCGGCCCGGTGGTGCCGGAGGTGTAGACGACCAGCGCGGCCGTCTCGGGGCCGGGCCCGGCTGCGACGGGCGCGGGGCCGGGAGACGCCTCCCCGTCCACGAGCACGTCGATCCGGGGGAGCGCGGCGAGTACCGGCGGCAGCACGTCCTCGGGCCCGGCGAGCACGGCGGCCGGTGCGCTGTCGCCGACGATGTGCGCGAGTTCGCGCTCGCCGGTCTTCGGGTTGAGGGGAACGGCGGGCACGCCCGCGAGGAGCGCGGCCACCACGGCGACGACGGTCTCCGCGGACGGCGTCGCCCAGACGGCGACCCGCCCGCCCGCCCCGGTGATCCGGGGCCCGAGGGAGCCCGCGAGCGCGGACAACCGGGCGTACGAGAGGGAGAGTCCGCCGAACCGGACCGCCTCCCGGCCGTCCGTGCCGGCCGACGGATGCTGGAGAGCGGGGAGGAGGGGCTCGGGCGGAAGAGGCGCGGGGGAAGGTTGCGTCACGCCCGCCAGCGTAAGGGCTCGCGGGGAGGCGGCACCCTGGTTCCCCGCGAGCCCCTCGGCGCCGCGCCGCCGGCTCAGCCCGAGTCCCGCTGGATGTTCCGCATCCGCCCGTACGCGTACACGCAGCCCGCCAGCGCGAGGTCGGAGAGCAGCATGAAGCCGATCGAGTACGAGCCCTTGGCGCTGTAGATCGCGCCCATCACCAGCGGCGGCACGAACCCGCCGAGGCCGCCCATCGCGCCGACGATGCCGGTCACGCTGCCCACCTTCGGCTGCGGGGTCACCTGCGAGACCAGGGCGAAGACGCTGCCGCTCGCGGTGCCGAGCCCGGCAGCCATGGCGAGCAGCGCGATGGTGCCGACCGGGTTCAGCGCCGGATCGAAGGCCTGGACGATCGCCATCAGCGCGGCCACCAGCAGCGCCGCCGCGGTGACCAGCGCGGGGTGCATGTGGTCCGACAGGTAGCCGCCGACCGGCCGGAAGACGACGGTCACCAGCGCGAAGCCGGCCGCCTTGGTGCCCGCGTCGGTGGGGGACATCTCGTACCAGGTCTTGAGGTAGGTCGGCAGGTACACCCCGAACGCCACGATGCCGCCGAAGCCGATCGCGTACAGCGCCGACAGCTCCCAGGTCACCCGCAGCCTGCCCGCCTCGGTGAGCCGGTGGACCAGGGTGTCGGCCGGCACGGGCCGGTCGGGGCGGTCGGTGATCAGTACGGCGGCCAGCAGCGCGTACACCACGAGCGCGCCCGCGACCACCAGGAACGGCAGGTTGTCGCTGTGCTTGGCGATGCGCGGGGTGAAGTACCCGGACAGCGCCACCCCGCCCATGCCCATGCCGAAGACGCCGAGCGCGAGCCCCCGGTCGGAGGGCGGGAACCACGAGTTGACCAGCGGGATGCCGATGGCGAACGTGGTGCCGCCCAGCCCCAGCAGGAAGCCCACCGCGAGCATCGCCCCGTACGAGTCCTTCGCGGGGATCAGGAGCAGTACCGGCACGATGGTCAGCGCCGACACCGCGGGGAACATGAGCTTCGCGCCGTACTTGTCGGTCAGCGCGCCCACCGGGATGCGGCCGAGCGAGCCGACGATGACCGGCACGGCGACCAGGAAGGACTGCTGGAACGAGCTGAGCCCGAGCCGGTCCTTGAACTCGCCGGAGAGCGGCGAGACCAGGTTCCACGCCCAGAAGGTCAGTGCGAAGCCGACCGTCGCCACGACGAGGTTGCGGTACGCGGCGGCGGAAGGCCTGGCCGCCGCCGGTGCGGCGGGCTGCTTGGGGGCTGCTGTCTCCACGGGCCCAGTCAAGACCTACCCCCCACCGGGAGCCCGTCGGAATGCTCCGACCGGGGGACGCGGGCGGCGTGGCGCGTTCACCCCCGGTGTGCGCCCGTGCCCCCGCAGTCGCCTCCGCAGTCGGTTTTGTCCGAATGCTGCGACAATCGGCGTATGGACCGGCTGGACAGAGAAATACTCGCCATCCTCCAGGAGGACGCCCGGATCTCCTACCGGGACTTGGGCGTACGCGTCGGGCTCAGCGCCAACGCGGCGGGCGACCGGGTACGCAGGATGCGCCGCGACGGCGTCATCCGCGGCTTCACGGTGATCGTGGACCCCGCCGCCGACACCCGCTCCGGACTCGTCGTCTTCATCGACGTCTCGCTGCGCCTGGACACCACCAACGAGGAGTTCGAACGCTCCGTGCTGATGCTGCCGGGCATCACCGAGGTGGTGCACCTCACCGGTGGCCACGACTACCTCGTACGCGCCACCGCCGCGGACCCCGGCGCCCTCGACAGCCTGCTGCGACGCCTCAAGCGGGAAGCGGGCGTCGCCCACTCCGTCACCCGGATCGCGCTGCGGGCGGCCCCCACCCACTGACCGGGCCCGCGCGGGCGGAGCTCAGATGGGCGCCTGCCAGGTGACCGGCGCCCGCCGCTCCCCCTCCTCGTCCTGCCCGTCGTCCGCGACCAGCAGCCGCACCGCCCGCCGCCCGTCCGGCAGTCGGACCGTCGCGTCCACCTCGACCTCGATCGCCGAGACGCCCGCCCGGCGGTGGGCGGCGGCCAGCGCACCCCGCAGCGTCGCCAGCAGACTTCCGGCCGCCGGCTCGCCCACCAGCGCGTCCACCGGCCCCGCGAAGTGCACCGACGGCTGGAAACCGAGCAGGGCCGACGCGCCCGCCGTCTCCCGCAGCACCCGGCCCCGGAACGTCGTCGGGGCGTCGGCCGGCGGCTGCTGGAGGGCGAAGATCGTGGTCCGTACCTCCTGGATCGTCGAATCGAGCTCGTCCACCGCCCGCACCAGCAGACCGTCCGCCTCCACCGCGTCGTCCGGGTCCCCGGACCACTCCGGGGCCTTCATCGCCGCGGCGGCCCGGCGGCGGGCCGACTCCAGCGTCATCTCCGTCGCGAAGAGCCGCTGGACCACGAGATCGTGCAGGTCACGGGCGATCCGGTCACGGTCCTCGTAGACCGCGAGCTGCTCCCGGTCGTGCTGGGCGTCGGCCAGCACCAGGGCCACCGCCGCCTGCGAGGCGAACTGGGTCGCCAGCTGCCGGTCCGCCGAGGTGTACGGCCGGCCGCCCCGCAGCCGGGGCAGCGCGAGGGTGCCGATCAACCGGCCGCCGCTCTCCAGCGGCAGCATCATGCTGGGCCCGAACCGGTGGCGCACCGTGGTCGTCATCAGCGGGTCGGTCGCCGCGTCCTCCATGAACACCGGCTCCCCGCCCAGCAGATGGACGAGTACGGGGGAGCCGGGCGCGATCGAGGCGCCCAGGATGCCCGTCGGGTCCTCCAGGGTCGACACGGTGACGATCTCCATGCCGCCGTCCTCGCGGGACTGGAGGATCACCCCGGCCGCCGCCTCCGCCAGCACCCGGGCCCCCTCCGCGACGGTCTGGAGCGCCTCGGCACGGCTCGTCCCGGTGAGCAGCGCGGTGGTGACGGCCGCCGCCCCCTGGAGCCAGCGCTCCCGCTGGAGGGCCGACTCGTAGAGCCGCGCGTTGCTGATCGCGATGCCCGCCTGGCAGCCCAGCACCCGCAGCAGGGCGTCGTCGGCGTCGGTGAACGGCCGCCCGCCGCTCTTCTCGGTGAGGTAGAGGTTGCCGAACACCTCGGTGTCTACCCGGACGGGCGTGCCGAGAAAGGTGTGCATGACCGGGTGTCCCGGCGGTACGCCCACCGAGCGCGGGTCGCGCGTCACGTCGTCGGAGCGCAGCGGCAGGTCTTCGTGGACCAGCGCGCCCAGCACACCCCTGCGGCCGTCCGGGAGCGCCCCGATGCGACGGCGCTCCTCGTCGCCGAGGCCCGCGGTGTACAGCTCGGTGATCCGGCCGGACTCGGGATCCAGCACCCCGAGGGCGCCGTAGCGGGCGTCGGTCAGCAGGGAGGCGGTGTCCACGATCTGCTGGAGCGTGGCGCCGAGACCCAGATCGGTGCCGACACTGAACACCGCCTCCAGCAGCTCCGGCAGCCGGGGGGCGTAGGCGTGCCCGCCGCCCTCCGGCCCGTCCGGTCCGCCCGCCGCGCCGTGGGCGTCCTCGGACCCGTCCGGTCCGCCGCCGCGCTCCCGCGCCATCCGCCTCGCCCCAGCCGCGCGGGGGCGGTCAGCCGGCGAGCGGGTTGAGGACCATCGGTGCGATCGTGCCGTCCAGCATCGCGCCGAGGCCGAGGATCGAGCAGACGTCGGGCCGCTCGGCGATGGTCACCGGCATCCCGGTGGCGGTGCGCAGCAACTGGTCGAAGCCGGGCAGCAGGGCGCTGCCGCCGACCATCATGATGCCCCGGTCGGCGAGGTCGGCCACCAGATCGGGCGGGCAGTCCCGCAGGACCCTGCCGAGCCCGTCCACCACCGCGGTGAGCGGGGTGTGGATCGCCTGCCGCACGGCCGCCGTGTCGACCTGTACGGAACGGGCCAGCCCGGTCGCCACGTCACGGCCGTGGATCTCGGTCACGTCGGGCCCCTGCGAGGTCAGCCCGTTGCCGCTGAGGGCCAGTTGGAGGGGGCGCACGGACTGGCTCGGCAGCATCAGCTCGTGGTGCTGGCGCAGGTGCTGGATCACCGCGTTGTCGATGGTGTTGCCGCCGATGGGGATGCGTACGGCGGTGACGATCGAGCCCAGCGAGAGCACCGCGATCTGGGTGGTGGCCGCCCCGCACACCATGATCATGGTCGCGGTCGGCTGCTCGACCGGGAGCCCGCAGCCGACGGCCGCCGCGATCAGGGTGTCCACCAGCTCCACCCGGCGGGCGCCGAGCCCGACCAGGGTCTCCACGGTCGCGCGCTGGGCCAGCGGGTCGCTGTCGTGCGGGGTGCAGGCGGCGGCCCGCAGCCGGGGCTTGCGGCGCAGCTGGCGGCGGAGCTTCTCGCCGATCAGGTGGCGCAGCATGCGCTGGGCCATCTCGATGTCCACCACGGTGCCGCCCGACACGGGCCGGGCCACCCGGATGTAGCCGGGGGTGCGGCCGGTCATCTGCTCGGCGAGCGCACCCACCGCGATGAGCGATCCGGTGCGGGTGTTGACGGCCGCGACGCTCGGTTCGTCGACGACGAGCCCGAGCCCCTTCACGTACACGCGGGTGCTCGCGGCACCCAGGTCGACGGCGATGTGGCAACGGCGCAACTGCTCAAGGCTGACGGTCACGGCAGGTTCTCCCGAGAGCTGGTGGGGTCCCGGCGGCAGCCGGCTCTCCTTCGCATCGTGGGCGGAGCTGGGACCGGGCGCGCGCTGAGGTACGCCGGACGGGCCTGCGGGAACGGCCGGGTCCAGGGGGTCCGGGGGCCGGCGGACCGGACGGGCTCAGGCTGTCCGCGGGCCGGGCAGCAGCCGCTGGAACAGGCCCCAGGTGAACTCGGCGACGTACGGGGCGCCGGTGGCCGGGTCCGTGAAGGCCAGCGCCCAGCGGGTCGGCGCGCTGCCCTCCATCGGGCGGACCGGCGCGAAGGCCCGCGCCACCTCGTCCACCGTGCAGGACCACGGGGTGAGGTCGGCCGCACTGTTCAGCTCGGGGCCCGGGGCGCCGGGCGCACGGACCAGCCAGGCGTTCCACACCGCTCCGCCGGGTGCGGCCATCACCTC
This sequence comes from Streptomyces sp. NPDC001493, assembly GCF_053597235.1. Lineage (NCBI taxonomy): Bacteria > Bacillati > Actinomycetota > Actinomycetes > Kitasatosporales > Streptomycetaceae > Streptomyces > Streptomyces sp. NPDC001493. The sequence goes on along the minus strand of NZ_JBSFHV010000004.1, from coordinate 9,369 downwards.
GAACCGCAGGTCGGGCCAGAGCGGCAGCGCCCACGTCAGCGCGGAGCACTCCAGGTCGCCGACGGTCCGCCGGACGGATTGTTCGGGTTCGCCGAGGACGGAGCGGTACCGCCGCAGCACACCGCGCCCGCCCGGCCCGCGCACCATGGCCTGCCAGCGCCGGTTCGCCTCGCGCGCCTCGGCGAGGGTCGCGCTCAGCTCGTGCCGGGCCTCCTCGGCCAGGTCCGGCTGGTGGTCGGCCATCCGGCGGAGCAGGACGAGCTGGAACTGGAGCGGTCCGAAGGGGGCGGCGGCGGTCATGGACCCCATCCTGCCCGCCCGCCGCCCCTGGGGCCCGGTCCGCTGAGTTTGCTGGGTTTGCTCAGTCCGCTCAGTCCGCTCAGTCCGCTCAGTCCGCTCAGTCCCCGAGGTCCCCGTCCGGCCCGGCTCCGAGCATCCGGCGCAGCAGGTCCCGCAGCACCGTGCGCTCCGCGTCCGACAGACCGGCCAGCGGCTCGCGGGCGAAGTCCAGCGCCTCACGGAGCCGGAGCGCGGTCAGCCGCCCCTCTTCGGTCGGGGCGGCGAGCTTCACCCGCCGGTCGTGCGGGTCCGGGCGGCGCTCGACCAGGTCACGGGCCTCCAGCCGGTCCACGATGCCGGTCACGTTCGAGGGCTCGCACTTCAGCTTCTGCGCGATCCGGCGCATGGGCATCGGCTCGATGGACAGCAGACGCAGGACCCGGGCCTGTGCACCGGTGAGCGAGAAGGAGGCGGCGGCCCGGTCGTACTCCTCGTAGTAGCGCGCCACGACAGTGCCGATCAGCTCGACGACTTCGAGGGTCAGAGGATCTGTGCGCGGGGTGGTCATGACACACAGGATACCCAGTTACTTGACAAGGTGAAATATTCAAGAGCATGGTTGTTTCATGTGGTGAAGCTTTTCCACGCCGTACGCCCCGCCGGGTACGGACCCCCACACCCGACACCGAGGAGAACCCGAGCTCATGTCTGCAGCACTTCCCGCCTCCAGCCGCGAATGGCACCTCGTCGCCCGCCCGCACGGCTGGCCGAAGCCCGAGGACTTCGCGCTGCGTGAGGCGCCGGTGACGGCTCCGGCCGAGGGCAACGTCCTCGTCCGCAACCTCTACTTCTCGGTCGACCCCTACATGCGCGGCCGGATGAACGACGTCAAGTCGTACACCCCGCCCTTCGAGCTCGACCGGCCGATGGACGGCGGCGCGGTGGGCGAGGTCGTCGCCTCGAACGCCGAGGGCATCGCCGTCGGCGACCACGTCCTGCACGGCCTCGGCTGGCGCGAGTACGCCGAGGTCCCCGCGAAGCGCGTGGCGAAGGTCGACCCGGACGTCGCGCCGCTCTCCGCCTACCTCGGCGTACTCGGCATGACCGGCCTCACCGCCTACGCCGGACTCTTCGAGGTCGCCTCCTTCAAGGAGGGCGACGCCGTCTTCGTCTCCGGCGCCGCCGGAGCCGTGGGCAGCCAGGTCGGCCAGATGGCCCGGCTCAAGGGCGCCTCCCGCGTGATCGGTTCGGCCGGATCCGACGAGAAGGTCAAGCTCCTGGTCGAGGAGTACGGCTTCGACGCGGCGTTCAACTACAAGAACGGCCCGGTCCGCGACCAGCTCCGCGAGGCAGCCCCGGACGGCATCGACGTCTACTTCGACAACGTCGGCGGCGAGCACCTGGAGGCCGCGCTCTCCTCGTTCAACGTGCACGGCCGCGCCGCCATCTGCGGCATGATCGCCCAGTACAACAGCACCGAGCCGACCCCGGCCCCGCGCAACCTCGCGCTCGTCATCGGCAAGCGGCTGCGCCTGCAGGGCCTGCTCGTCGGCGACCACACCGCACTCCGGCCCACGTTCGTCGAGGAGGCCGCCGGCTGGCTGGCCTCGGGCGAGCTGAAGTACCGCGAGACCACCGTCGAGGGCATCGAGAACGGCTTCAACGCCTTCGACGGCCTGATGCGCGGCGAGAACACCGGAAAGATGATCGTCTCCCTCGTCTGACCGTCTCCCCCCATGACCGCACGGCTTTCGGCCACCAGCAGCAGGAGGAAACCCGCATGAGCATCCCGAACATATCCGTCGCCTACACCGCCGTCGCCACCGCCGAGAACGGCCGTGACGGCCGGGTGTACTCCGACGACGGCAACCTCGACGTCGTCGTCAACCCGCCGAAGGCGATGGGCGGCAGCGGCAACGGCACCAACCCCGAGCAGCTCTTCGCAGCCGGCTACAGCGCCTGCTTCCAGAGCGCCCTCGGTGTCGTCGCCCGGCAGAAGAAGATCAGCATCGCCGGGTCGACCGTCACCGCGTCGGTCGGCATCGGCCAGGCGGACACCGGCGGCTTCGGCCTGGAGGTCGCGCTCACCGTCTCCATCCCGGACGTCGACACGGAGACCGCGCGCGAGCTCGTCGAGCAGGCCCACCAGGTCTGCCCGTACTCCAACGCCACCCGCGGCAACATCAAGGTCGACCTGATCGTCGCCTGATCCCCCGCCACCACGGCGAGGACGCACCCCCCGGACACCCCATGGCGTCGTCCGGGGGGTGCGCACGTACCCTGGCGCCATGAGTGATCTCGCGGCCGGATTCGGCTACTTGCTGAAGGGCCAGCGCTGGGTCGGCCGGCACGGCCGCTGGTTCGGCTTCGGGCTGCTGCCGGGGCTGATCACCCTCGTCCTGTACGCGGGCGCGCTCGTCGGACTCGCCTACGGCGCCGACGACTTCGTCGGCTGGGCCACCCCGTTCGCCGACGACTGGTCCTCGCCCTGGCTCGGACTGCTGCGCAACACGCTGACCGTCCTGGTCTTCGCCTTCGGCCTGTTCCTGGCGGTCATCACCTTCACCGCCGTCACCCTCCTGGTCGGCCAGCCGTTCTACGAGTCGCTCTCCGAGGAGGTCGACCGCAGCGAAGGCGGCGAGGTCCACGAGTCCGGGCTCCCGCTCTGGCGCGAACTCTGGATCTCCGCCCGCGACTCCGTCCGCATCCTGGTGCGGGTCTCCCTCTACGGCATTGTCCTCTTCGCCCTCGGATTCATCCCGGTGGCCGGGCAGACCGTCGTCCCCGCCCTCGGGTTCTGCGTCTCCGGCTACTTCCTCGCCGAGGAACTCACCTCCGTGGCCCTCCAGCGCCGGGGCCGCGACCTGCGCTCCCGCCTCGCCCTGCTGCGCGGCCGGCGGATGCTGGTCCTCGGCTTCGGCGTCCCGCTGACGCTCGCCTTCCTCGTCCCGGTCGTCGCCATATTCCTGATGCCGGGTGCGGTGGCCGGCGCGACCCTGCTGGTCCGCGACCTCGTCGACGCCGAGGATGCCCCCGGCACTCCGCCCGCGCCGGTCACCTCGCTGGTGAAGGCCGAAGAGGACTGACGGCTCCAACGCCCGGCCCACGCCGAGGGGAACGCGCACCGCGCAAGTAAGGGCCGTGAATTGGGCGGTCGTTGGCGTACACGTCATTCCAACTCCTCTTTGCGGATGGACAGTACGAGCCTGTCCCGTCCGCACACAGGTGCCCCGGGGGTCGGCGCGCGGGTTCAGCCGGACACCCCGGCCCCCGCGAGGAGCCGCCCCCATGCCGAGCACAGCCCCCGCAGCGGTCCGGCCCCGTGCGGCGGGCGGCACGGCGGGTCCCGCCCCGGGTCCCGCCCACCGGCCGGACATCCAGGGGCTGCGGGCGGTCGCCGTCGGCCTGGTGGTGCTCTCGCACGCCGGAGTGGCGGCGGTCGCGGGCGGCTATGTCGGCGTCGACGTCTTCTTCGTGATCTCCGGCTTCCTGATCACCTCCCTGCTGCTGCGTGAACGCGCCGCCACCGGCCGGGTGTCGGTCCGCGCGTTCTACGCCCGCCGCGCCCTGCGACTGCTGCCCGCCGCCTCCGTGGTGACCGTGGCCACCCTCGCCGGTGCCTGGCTCTTCCTGTCGAAGGTCCGGCTCGCCGAATACGCCGGCGACGCACTCGCCAGTGCGCTGTACGCGGTCAACTTCCGCCTGGCGCTCGCCGGTACGGACTACCTGGCGCAGGACAGTCCGCCGTCGCCCTTCCAGCACTTCTGGTCGCTGGCGGTGGAGGAGCAGTTCTACCTGGTGTGGCCGCCGCTCCTGCTGCTGGCCCTGCGGCTCGCCCGGGGCCGGTACGGGCGGGCCGCGCTGCCGCTCGGGGCGGTATGCCTGGGTTCGTTCGCGCTCGGCGTCCTGCTCACCCGGTCCTCGCCGCCCTGGGCGTACTTCGGCTCACCGCCCAGAGCCTGGGAACTCGGCGCGGGCGCCCTGACCGCCCTCGCGGCCGACCGGCTCCGCCGATTGCCCGCTCCTCTTGCCGCCGCGCTGACCTGGCTCGGCCTGGCCTGCGTACTGGCCGCGGCCCTCCGCTTCGACGACGCCACCCCGTTCCCCGGCCACCGCGCCGCCCTGCCGGTCCTCGGCGCCGCCCTCGTCCTCGGTGCGGGCCGCACGCCCGCCCGGTACGGCGCCGGGCTCCTGCTGAACCTGCGGCCCCTGGTGTGGACCGGCGGGCTCAGTTACGGCTGGTACCTCTGGCACTGGCCGCTCCTGGTGATCGCCCCGGCGGCGCTCGGCACCGACGTCGGGGTGCCTGCCGCGCTGGGGCTGTGCGCGGTGGGCCTGGGCCTGGCCTGGCTGACGCTGCGCCTGGTGGAGAACCCGGTCCGCTTCCACCGGGCGCTCAAGGGGCGCCCCCGCCGCGCGCTGCTGCTGGGCACCGGGCTCTCGGCCGGGATCACCGCACTCGCCCTGACCGCCGCCGCCGTCCCGCCGACGATCGCGACGGGCCCGCCCGCACCGGCCCTCGCCACCGAGCTGACCGGCGCCGCGGCCCCCGGGGCCCGGCTGACCGCCCTCCTCGCCGCCGCACCGGCCGAACTCCCGTCCAACCTCGCCCCCACCCTGACCGGAGTGCGGTCCGCGCGCTCCGCCGTCTACCGGGACGGCTGCCAGGCGGGCTACGCGGGGACGGACGTACCGCCCTGCGTGTACGGGGACGCCGCCGCCTCCCGCACCGTGGTGCTGTTCGGCGACTCGCACGCCGCCCAGTGGTTCCCGGCCCTGGAGCGGGTGGCCACCGATCACCACTGGAGACTCGTCTCCCTGACCAAGGCCTCCTGCAAGGCCGCCGAGGTCACGATCATGACCGGCGGCGAGCCGTACACCGCCTGCGACACCTGGCGGGACAAGGCCGTCGCGCGGATCAACTCCCTCCACCCCGACCTGGTCGTCGTCTCCTCCTCGGACGCGGGCGACCCCGTCCACCCCGCCGCCGACGCGCTCCGCCAGTGGACGGACGGCTTCGAGGCCGTCTACCGGCGCCTCGCCACCCCCGGCACCCGCGTCGCGGCCCTCCTCGACACCCCCTGGCCGCTCGGCGACCCGGTCGACTGCGCCGCGGACAACTCCACCCAACTGCACGCCTGCGCCGCCACCTTCGGCGCCGCGACCCACGACCCGACCCGTCGGGCCGCCGTACGCGCCGCCGCCACCGCGACCGGCACCGCCCTCGTCGACCCCCGCCCCTGGATCTGCGACACCCGCGCCCACCGCTGCCCCGTGGTCGTCGGCAACGTCTCCGTCTACCGCGACGACAGCCACCTCGCCGACGACTACGCGGTGGCACTGGCCCCGGTGCTGGGGCCGGTGGTGGAGCGGCTGATGGGGGAGGGGCCGCCGCCCCCGGGGCGCTGAGGACTCACCGGCCGGCGGACACCGTCCGACGCCGTACGTGCAGGTGGCCGTCGAGCGGATGGGCGGGAGGGGCCGACGGCAGGAGCCTGTCGATGATATGCGGCGCGACCGTGGTCCCCGGCTGGTCTCCGGAGCCGGTGTCCATGGACAAAACGCTTTTGGGAAAAGTACGTTGAGATCTTCGGCCGGTGGAAGCCGCCGGAGTACCCCGAGGGTGTGCCGACACCGATGAACCCCGAAGGCGATCCCGCGCGGCGCCGGCTCGACCGCGCCGTGGACCACGTGTCCGTCATCTTCCGCGGGGCGACGGCCCGGAGCGACGAGATCCAGTGCGTATGCCACTGGGGCAGCGAGGAAGAACTCGCCCTGTTGAAGATCCCGGACGTGCCGCTCGACCCCGACCTGCTGTTCCGTACCTGGAGCGCTCCCGACTGGGGGGACCACGGGGCGGTGCTGCGCCGCATCCTGCCGCAGTTGGCCGGTGCGCTGGCCGACGGCCGGCTCGACCATGTCTTCGGCATGCACGAGGTGGGGCGATCGTTCGCCCGGGGCCGGTGGCAGGAGTGGCCCGCACCCCTGAGCGGGGCGGTATGGGAGTTCCTGCACGCCTGGTGGGGCCGGAGCCTCACCCGTCCGGACCCCGCCGTCCCCTTGCCGGAGGTCTTCGCGCTGTGCGCCGAGGCATCCGCCTCCGCCGGCCCGTGGCTCACGGCCTGGGAAGCGCTCGACCACCCGGTCGCCGACCGGCACGTGGCGGACCTGGTCACCGCATGGGCGGACGACCTCCTGGCGGACGGGCTTCCCTGGGGCGCCTGGGGTGACGAGGACGACCTGCGCGCGGAACTCGCGACGTGGCTGGCCCGCTACGCCCCCGCGCGGCTGCGAGCCCGGGGCGCGTCCGAGGAACTGCTGCACCTGGTACGGCTGATCGGCCTGCCCGAGGCCGACCGCTGGGAGGACCCGCACTGGCCCCACTGAGCCGGCCCCGCCCCGCCCGCCCGTACGGGCGTGGGGCGAGGCGCCGGGCCCAGCCCCTGGTGCTGGTGGGCCCGGCCCCGGCGCCCCGCTGGCCCCGCCGACGTCCCGCTCAGCCCCCCACGTACGCCGCGAGGTGCTCGCCCGTGAGGGTGGAGCGGGCGGCCACCAGATCGGCCGGGGTGCCCTCGAAGACGACCTGTCCGCCGTCGTGGCCCGCCCCGGGGCCGAGGTCGACGATCCAGTCGGCGTGCGCCATCACCGCCTGGTGGTGCTCGACCACGATCACCGACTTGCCCGAGTCCACCAGCCGGTCGAGCAGGCCGAGCAACTGCTCGACGTCGGCGAGGTGCAGACCGGTGGTCGGCTCGTCGAGCAGATAGATCCCGCCCTTCTCGCCCATGTGCGTGGCCAGCTTGAGGCGTTGGCGCTCACCGCCGGAGAGCGTGGTCAACGGCTGCCCCAGCGTGAGGTATCCGAGACCGACGTCCACCAGACGGCCGAGAATCCGCTCCGCCGCCGGGGTGGCCGCCTCGCCCTCGGCGAAGAACTCCCGCGCCTCGGCGGCCGACATGGCCAGCACCTCGCTGATGTCCCGCCCGCCGAGCCGGTATTCGAGCACCGAAGCCTGGTAGCGCCGGCCCTCGCACTCCTCGCAGACCGAGGCGACCCCCGCCATCATCGCCAGATCGGTGTAGACGACCCCGATGCCGTTGCAACCGGGGCACGCACCCTCGGAGTTGGCGCTGAAGAGCGCCGGCTTCACCCCGTTGGCCTTCGCGAACGCCTTGCGGACCGGGTCCAGCAGCCCGGTGTACGTCGCGGGGTTGCTCCGCCGCGAACCCCGGATCGGGCTCTGGTCCACCGCGATCACGCCCTCGGCCCCCGCCTGCCGGGGCAGCTCACCGTGGACCAGCGAGCTCTTGCCGGAACCGGCGACCCCGGTCACGACCGTGAGCACCCCGAGGGGGAGGTCCACGTCCACGTCCCGCAGGTTGTGCGTCGACGCGCCCCGGATCTCCAGGGCCCCGGTGGGCTCCCGCACCTCGTCCTTCAGCTTCGCCCGGTCGTCGAAGTGGCGGCCGGTGACCGTGTCGCTCTTCCGCAGCCCCTCCACGGTCCCCTCGAAGCAGACCGTGCCGCCCGCCGTACCGGCCCCCGGCCCCAGGTCCACCACATGGTCGGCGATGGAGATCGTCTCCGGCTTGTGCTCCACCACCAGCACCGTGTTGCCCTTGTCCCGCAGCCGCAGCAGCAGGCCGTTCATCCGCTGGATGTCGTGCGGGTGCAGCCCGATCGTCGGCTCGTCGAAGACGTACGTGACGTCCGTCAGCGAGGAACCGAGATGGCGGATCATCTTCACCCGCTGCGCCTCACCGCCGGAGAGCGTGCCGGCCGGGCGGTCGAGCGAGAGGTAGCCGAGACCGATCTCCACGAACGAGTCGAGGGTCCGCCCCAGGGCGGTGAGCAGCGGCGCCACCGACGGCTCGTCCAGACCGCCCACCCACGCGGCGAGATCGCTGATCTGCATCGCGCAGGCGTCGGCGATGGAGACGGCCGCGATCTTCGAGGACCGCGCCCCCTCGCTGAGCCGGGTGCCCTCGCACTCGGGGCAGGTGGTGAAGGCGACCGCGCGCTCCACGAACGCCCTGATGTGCGGCTGGAGCGCCTCCTTGTCCTTGGAGAGGAAGGACTTCTGGATCTTGGGGATGAGCCCCTCGTAGGTGAGGTTGACGCCCTCGACCTTCACCTTGGTGGGCTCCCGGTGCAGGAAGTCCTGCATCTCCTTCTTGGTGAAGTCGCGGATCGGCTTGTCCGGGTCGAGGAAACCCGACTCGGCGTAGACCCGCACGGTCCAGAAGCTGTCGGACTTCCAGCCGGGGATGGTGAACGCGCCCTCGGACAGCGACTTGGAGTCGTCGTAGAGCTGGGTGAGGTCGATGTCGGAGACGGTGCCCCGGCCCTCGCAGCGCGGGCACATCCCGCCGGTCCGGTTGAAGGTGGCCTTCACGGCCTTCTTGTTGCCGCGTTCGACGGTGATCGCCCCGCTCGCCCGGACCGAGGGCACGTTGAACGCGTACGCGCTGGGCGGGCCGATGTGCGGCTCGCCCAGGCGGCTGAAGAGGATGCGCAGCATCGCGTTGGCGTCGGTGGCCGTGCCCACCGTGGAGCGGGGGTCACCGCCGAGCCGCTGCTGGTCGACGAGGATCGCGGTGGTCAGGCCGTCGAGCACGTCCACCTCGGGCCGTGCCTGCGTGGGCATGAAGCCCTGTACGAAGGCGCTGTACGTCTCGTTGATCAGCCGCTGCGACTCGGCGGCGACGGTGCCGAACACCAGGGAGCTCTTGCCCGAGCCGGAGACGCCGGTGAACACGGTCAGCCGGCGCTTGGGGAGCTCGACGCTGACGTCCTTGAGGTTGTTCACCCGCGCGCCGTGCACCCGGATCAGATCGTGGCTGTCCGCGCCGCGCTCCTCGGCGGTCCGGCGATCGGTCCTCTGGGCCCTGCTCATGCGTGTCTCCTCCTGCGGTACGGCGGACTGCGGTACGGCGGTGCTGCGGACTGTCGTGCTGCGTGCTGCGTGCTGTGGTGCGGCGGCCCGGTCGCGCGGCCGGCGGACCGGCGGTGCTGAAGGAGCAGCTGCTCCATCTCCTCGACTGCATCGAGCGGTTGAACCATCTGACCGTGCAGGTCGTTCCCTCCGAC